>JADGGZ010000041.1 GCA_019689675.1 Rhodospirillales bacterium
AGCTTGAACCAGTTGCCGCGCGCCGTCTCGGCTTCGTTCAGCTCGCGCAAGGCGTTGAAGTTGTGGCGCAGGCGCAGCTTCAGCCCCTTGTCCCTGACTTGCTTGTCGCCGGTCAGAATGAAGCGCGTCAGCAGCTCGGCCGGGCCGAACTTGACCGTGATCGCATCTGGCAGACGCAGACCGTCAACCGGCGTGATCAGCTTGTCCTCGACGTCCATCATTCTTTTCCCCCATCAGAACAGCGACCCGGACGCCCCGCTTCTCGCCCCGTGCCGATCCGCGGACGCCCCCGAAAATTAAGCGTGCGTTAACCATTTTGGGCCAAGCGAAAAATTCGTGGTAAATGCAAGGTATTAGGGTTGACAACCCGAGCGTGGGGTTGCGACCGCTTCCGGTCCGCCGCGTCGGCACGTAACGAAGAAGGACAATGGCCGCCATTCCTGTTCCAGCATCCACCGTGCTCCTTCTGCGCGACGGAGCCGAAGGGCTCGAAGTGCTGATGATCACCCGGCACGCGGCCTCCGGCTTCGCGGCCGGAGCCCTCGCCTTTCCGGGCGGCAAGCTCGATCCCGAGGACGAGAGGCTCGCGCCCGCTTCCCTCGCCGGACCGCCGCCGGGCGCGTTTCGCGTTGCCGCCGTTCGCGAGACCTACGAGGAGACAGGGCTTCTGCTCGCGCGCCGGCCTGGCTCGGCGAGCCTCCTCGCCCACGACGATGTCGCGGCGCTGCCCAGCGCCGGCTTCGCCGACCTCGTCGCCGAAGCTGGGCTCGAGCTCGCCCTCGATCTCCTCGTGCCCTACGCGCACTGGATCACGCCGGTCGACAGCCCGAAGCGCTTCGACACGCATTTCTTTCTGGCTCCGGTCCCCGAGGGGCAGCGGCCGATCGCGGACGAGCGCGAGACGCACGGGCTGAGCTGGGTCCGCCCCGCCGAGATACTGGCCGAGGCGGAGGCCGGCCGCGCCAGCCTGGTCTTCGCGACGCGCATGAACCTCCGACGGCTCGCCGAGAGCGCCTCGGTGGCCGACGCGCTCGAGGCGGCTCGCGCGAGGCCCGTAGCCACCGTCTGCCCGGAAATTGTGAAGCGGCCCGACGGCACCTACTTCTGCATCCCGGAAGCGGCCGGCTACGGCGGAAGCGAGTTTCCCGCGGCCGGCATCCCGCGTGCGTGGTCGGGGAAATCATGACTGCTCTGCCGCTGCTGAAAGAGGACCAGGTCGCGTACGGCAGGCTCGAGCCGGTGTCGCCGCTGGTGCGCCGGATCGTGGCCCGGAACCCCGGCCCCTTCACCTATCACGGCACCGGCACCTATGTGGTCGGCCGCGGGAAGGTCGCCGTCATCGATCCCGGTCCCGACCTCGCGGCGCATGTCGAGGCGCTGCTCGACGGCCTCCGCGGCGAGACGGTGACGCACATCGTCGTCACGCATACGCACCACGACCATTCGCCTGCCGCCGCCGAGGTGAAGCGGCGGACGGGCGCCGTCGTCGTCGGCTGCGCTCCGCACGGGCTTGCCGGCGAGGCCGTCGAGGAGGCCGCCGACACCGGCTACGCGCCCGACGCGGTGCTCGAGGAGGGCGAGGCGGTGACGGGTCCGGGGTGGACGCTCGTCGCCGTCGCGACGCCGGGCCACACCTCGAACCATCTCTGCTTCGCGATGCCGGAGGAGTCGACGCTCTTCTCCGGCGATCATGTGATGGGATGGTCGACCACGGTCGTGGCGCCGCCCGACGGCGACATGGCGGCGTATCGCGCGTCGCTGACGAAGCTTCTCGGGCGCGAGGAAAAAATCTACCGCCCGACGCACGGGCCGGCGCTCCTCGATCCGAAGGCGCACGTCGTCGCGTATGCCGCGCACCGGCAGGAACGGGAAGACGCGATTCTCGCGCGCCTCGCGGCCGGTGACGAGACGGTCGAGGCGATCGTCGCTTCGGTCTATGTCGGCCTCGACCCGCGACTCTTCCGCGCCGCCGGACGTTCGGTACTGGCGCATCTCGTCGAGCTCGTCGCCCGCGGCAGGGTGGCGACCGACGGCACCCGCTACCGCCTCGCCACGCGCTGAGCGTCAGCTCTCGATGACGGCGAGCACGTCGTCGATGGGCTCCTTCGGAAAGCGGGCTTGGGCGCGCAGCGCCGCGGCGAGGCGCCGGCGATAGGCGGCGCGCGGGATTTCGATGGCGCCGAACTGTGCGAGGTGGCGGGTCACGAACTGCGTGTCGCACAGCTTGAAGCCGCCGAGCTTCAGCCGCGCGACGAGATGGACGAGGGCGACCTTCGAGGCGTCCGGCACGCGGCTGAACATGCTCTCGCCGAAGAACGCCGCGCCGAGCCGCACGCCGTAGAGGCCCCCCGCCAGCGAGCCCTCCCGCCATGCCTCGACGCTGTGCGCGTGGCCGGCGCGGAACAGCGCCGTATAGAGCTCGACGATGCGCTCGTTGATCCACGTCGTGGGCCGATCGGGGTTCGGCTCGGCGCAGCCGCGCATCACCGCCTCGAACGCGGTGTCGATGCGGATCTCGAACCGGCCCTGGCGCACCGTCCGGCGCAGCCGCTTCGGCACGTGAAAGGCCTCGATCGGCAAGATGCCGCGCTGCACGGGGTCGACCCAGAACACGTCCGGGTCCTTGGCGTCCTCGGCCATCGGGAAGATCCCGACGGAGTAGGCCCGAAGCAGCAGCTCCGGCGTGAGCTCCGCAGCGCTCACCGTGGGCGGCCGACGAAGGCCTCCAGCCAGTGGATGTCGTAGTCGCCGGTGATGAACTCCGGCGCGGCCGCGAGGCGCTGATGAAGCGGGATCGTCGTGCTGATGCCGCCGATGACGTACTCCTCGAGGGCGCGGCGCAGCCGCATGAGGCACTCCTCCCGATCCGAGCCGTGCACGATGAGCTTCGAAACGAGGCTGTCGTAATGCGGCGGGACCGTGTAGCCCTGATAGAGGGCGCTGTCGATGCGGACGCCGAGCCCGCCCGGCGCGTGATACTCGGTGACCTTGCCGGGCGACGGGTGAAAGGTCTCCGGGTGCTCGGCGTTGATCCGGGCCTCGATGGCATGTCCGTTGATGCGCACGTCCTCCTGATTGAAGGAGAGCGGCGCGCCCGCGGCGATACGGATCTGCTCGCGCACGATGTCGATCCCGGTGACCGCCTCGGTGACCGGGTGCTCGACCTGGACGCGCGTGTTCATCTCGATGAAGAAGAACTCGCCGTCCTGGTATAGGAACTCGATCGTTCCCGCCGAGCGGTAGCCGAGCTTCTTCATGGCGCCCACGGCGATCTTCCCGAGCTCGGCGCGGGTCGCGGCGTCGAGAACGGGCGAGGGCGCCTCCTCGAGAAGCTTCTGATGCGATCGCTGGAGCGAGCAGTCGCGCTCGCCGAGATGGACGACGTTGCCGTGGCTGTCGCCCAGGACCTGCACCTCGATGTGTCGCGGCCTGTCGAGATAGCGCTCGAGATAGACCTCGGCGTTGCCGAAGAAGGCCTTCGCCTCGGCCTGCGCCATCGGGAGGAGCCGCGCGAGCTCCTCCTTGTTGCGTGCGACCTTCATGCCGCGCCCGCCGCCGCCGCCCGCCGCCTTGATGAGAACCGGCCAGCCGATGCGGCGCGCCTCGGCCTCGGCCTCCGCGACGTCGGAAACCGCGCCGGCCGATCCCGGTACGACGGGAATGCCGAGCTCGGCCGCGGTGCGCTTCGCGACCACCTTGTCGCCCATCATTTCGATGTGCTGCGGGGTCGGCCCGATCCAGGCGATTCCGTGCTCCTCGACCATCGCGGCGAAGCGCGCGTTCTCGGCGAGAAAGCCGAGGCCGGGATGAATCGCGTCGGCGCCGGTGATCGCTGCCGCCGACAGAATCGCAGGCATGTTGAGGTATGAGTCTCGCGCCGGCGGCGGGCCGATGCAGACGCTCTCGTCGGCCAGCCGGACATGCATCGCGGTCTCGTCGGCGGTCGAGTGCACCGCCACGGTCTTGATGCCCATCTCGCGGCACGCGCGGTGAATCCGCAACGCGATCTCGCCGCGGTTCGCGATGAGCACCTTCTCGAACATCGTTATTCCAGGATGACGAGGACCTGGCCGAACTCGACCGGCGTGCCGTCGGCGACGGCGATCTCGATGACGCGCCCGGCGCGCGGCGCCCTGATCTGGTTCATCACCTTCATCGCCTCGACGATGAGAAGCACGTCGCCTTCGGCGACCTTGTCGCCGACCTTGATGAAGGGCGGCGCGCCCGGCTGCGGCGCGAGATAGGCGGTGCCGACCATCGGCGACTTCACGGCGCCCGGATGCTCGCTCGTCCTCGTCTCGGGGGCAGGGGCGGCGCCGGGCGTCGCCCCCGTCGCCGCCGGCAGGATCGCGGTGACCGGGGATGCGGCGCGCGCGACCCGGATACGCTTGTCGCCGACGGCGTACTCGATTTCGGACAAGCCCGTCTCCTCGAGCAGGCCTGCCAGCGTCCGGACGAGCGCGCCGTCGATCGTGAACTCCTCCTTCGACATCCCCCCTGCTACTCCTGAACGAGGCGCGCCATCGCTTCGAGCGCGAGCTCGTAGCCCTGGCCGCCCAGCCCGGCGATGACGCCACGAGCCGCCTGACTGACGTAGGAATGGTGACGAAACGCCTCGCGCCGGTAGACGTTCGAGAGATGAACCTCGATCACGGGCAGCTCGGAGGCGCGCAGCGCGTCCAGGATGGCGATCGAGGTGTGCGTGTAGGCGCCCGCGTTGATGATGATTCCATCGGCGGTCTCGCGCGCCTCCTGGATCCAGTCGACGAGCTGCCCCTCGTGGTTCGATTGCCGGAACTCGACGGCGAGACCGAGGGCGGAGGCACGCTCCATGCATGCCTCCTCGATGTCGGCGAGGGTCTCCCGCCCGTAGGTTGCGGGCTCGCGCACGCCGAGAAGGTTCAGGTTCGGCCCGTTGAGGATGAGAATCGTCGGCTGGCCCGGCACGACGCGCGTTATACCATGGGTCGATGCCGCGGCAAGGTCCCGGCATGGCCACGTCGATGACACAGTTGGTCACGGCGTTGACACGATAAACGGGTGCAATTCGGGATGGTGGTCGGAATGACAAGACGATTCGACAAAGGGTAGCGTCGGGGTCGGGATGGATTCTCGAGCCGGGCGCTTCGCGCGTTCGATCTTGGTGGCATCGGCGATCGCCGGCTGTGCGGGCAACGAGCCGCCGCCGGCGCTCTCGACCGAAGGCCCTCTGCCCTTGCCGGTTCGGCCTGCTGCCGGCGTCGCCGTCGAACCGGTCTTCATGCAGACCGGCATCGCCTCGTGGTACGGCACGTTCCATCACGGGCGGAAGACGGCGAGCGGAAAGCGCTACGACATGAACGAGCTCACCGCCGCCCATCGCACGCTCCCGTTCGGGACCAAGGCGACGGTCACCAATCTCGAGAACGGCCGCTCCGTCGTCGTGGTCGTCAACGATCGCGGCCCTTACCGCCGGGGCCGAATCATCGATCTGTCGAGGCGCGCGGCCGAGCGGCTCGGTCTCCTCGAGAAGGGGATCGGCGAGGTCAGGATCGTGGTCGCGCCCGAAAGCGGCACGCCCGAGAACCTCGAAGCGGAGCGCTCTGAAACAGAGGCGCTCACAATCGGTAACTAATCGTCATGGAACCCTCGGAGGCGCGGCCGGCTTGACGGGGGTATGGTGATGACGAGCGAGCGCAAGATCTGGGAGGCCGCGATGCTTCTCATCCGTCGCCACGGCATCGAGGCGGTGCTTGTCGCCGACCGTGAAGCGGAACGCTACCACAAGTCGCGCGACGAGCTGACCTGCGCGGTCTGGTGCTGGATCTCGCGCGTGACGCAGGATTTCCTACGCAGCTCGCCCGAAAGCGGCGAGAGCATCCATTAACAACCCAGCGGCGCCGTCGCGGGCTAGAACCCTATGCGCTCCTTCTCGGCCTGGAACTCCTTCGCGAGCTTCCCCGCCTGATCGGCGTTGAGCAGTTTTCGCGCTTCCGCGAAGATCTCGCCTTCCTCCGCGGTCACATGGTGCTCGACTTCCTCGCGCAGCTCCTGCAGCGTCGCGGCCCATTCCTCCTCGTCGGGATCGAGCCCTTCGAGCTCCTGGATGAGCTCCTCCGCGTCGACGTGCTCCTCCAACGCCTCCTCGATGAGGCCTGTGATCTCGGGAAGGGTCGACAGCGCCGCATAGAAGGTGCGCTCCTCCGCCTCCTTGTGGCGCAGGAGCTCGGCCTTGAGCTGCTCGAAGAGCCGCTCGCGCTGCCGCGGGCTCTCGGTCTCCTCGAGCTTCGCGAACAGCTCTTCGACGACGCGATGATCGTTCTCGATAAGCGCGTAGATGTCCAAGGCGACTCTCCCTCTCCACAACCTGCGGGATAACACCGGACCCGGAGCCCGGTTCCGCCACGTCTGACCAGGGGAACGACGCGTGGGAGAGAATGGATCAATGCTGACGCGGGTCGAGCGCGTCGCGCAGGCCGTCGCCGAGAAGATTGAACGCGAGCACCACCAGAAAGATCGACGCGCCCGGCCAGATCGCCATCCATGGCGCCTGGCTCAGAAACCGCCGCGCGCTGTCGAGCATCGAGCCCCAGCTCGGCTCAGGCGGCTGCTGGCCGAGGCCGAGGAACGAGAGCGAGGCCTCGGCGATGATGGCCGCGGCGATCGCGAGCGTCGCCTGCACCATGATCGGCGCGAGGACGTTCGGCAGGATGTGCCGGAGCACGATCCGCCAATGCGGGTTGCCGACCGCGCGCGCGGCTTCGACGTAGTCCTCGACCTTTGCGTTCAGCACCTGGGCGCGCGTGAGACGGACGAAGACCGGGGTCGCCGAGACGCCGATCGCGATCATCGCGTTCGTGAGGCTCGGGCCGAGGAAAGCCGCGAGCGCGATCGCGAGGATGAGAAACGGGCAGGCGAGCATCCCGTCGACGACGCGCGAGATGAGCCCGTCGACCCAGCCGCCGACATATCCCGCCAGGAGCCCGAGCGGCATCCCGAGCGCGAGCGAGATCGATACCGAGACGACGCCGGCGAGGAGCGAGGCGCGGGCTCCCCAGATGATTCGCCCGAGCACGTCCCGGCCGAGCTCGTCGGTGCCGAAGGGATGCTCCCAGGAGGGCGGCTTTCTGATGAGCGACCAGTTGGTGGCACTCGGGTCGGCCGGCCCGATCAGGGGCGCGGCGAGAGCGACAGCGACGAAGATCGCGACGACGACGAGCCCGAAGACCGCGCCCTTGCGCCGCAGGAGGCGCCCGAGCGCTCTTCTGGCGGGGCTCTTTTCCGCGGGAAGCGTGTCTAGAACCGCGACGGCCATCAGCTTCTCAGCCGCGGATTGACGAGGAAATAGGCGATGTCCGCGAGAAGGTTCAGCGTGATGTAGGCGGTGGCGGTGAAGAGCACCACGCCCTGCACGACCGCATAGTCGCGGTTGAAGACGGCGTCGACGATGAGCTTGCCGAACCCCGGGATGGTGAAGACCTGCTCGGTGAGCACCGCGCCCGACAGGAGCTGCCCGAACTCGAGCGCGCCCAGCGTGACGACCGGCACGAGCGCGTTGCGGAGCGCGTGCTTGACGATGACGACGCGCTCCCCGAGCCCCTTGGCGCGGGCGGTGCGGACATAGTCCTGCCCGAGGACCTGGATCATGGCGCTGCGCGTGTGGCGCATCATCACCGCGGCAATCGCGTTGCCGAGCACGAAAGCGGGGAGGATCATGGCCTCGAGATTGGCCGCGAGATCCTCTCCCGGCGGCACGTAGCCCGAGGCAGGCAGCCAGCCGAGCTCCACCGAGAAGAGGAGGATCAGGAGAATTCCGAGCCAGAAATTCGGCGTCGAGAGGCCCCAGAGCGCGACCGCGTTGGCAGCGTAATCCCAGACGGTGTTGTTCTTGACCGCCGAGACGATGCCGGCGGGGATGCCGATCAGGAGCGCGATGAGGAAAGCCATCACGGCGAGCTGCGCCGTGACAGGCAGTTTCTCGAGCACGAGGTCGCGCACCGGCCGCCCGATGCGGATCGACTCGCCGAGATCGCCCTGGAGCACCCCGCCGATCCAGTATAGGTAGCGAATCGGGAACGGCTGATCGAGGTGATACTTCGCCCGCAGATACTCGATCACCTCCGGCCGCTGATCCTCGCCCGCCATGACCTGCGCGGGATCTCCTGGAAGGAGCTGCTGCAGGGTGAAGATGAGAAGGGAGACGAAGAACAGCGTCGGCACGACGAAGAGGAGCCGGCGCGACAGGTAAGCGAGCATCACCCTCCCTCGCGCGAGGGCAAGAAGGAGAGGGGCGAGGAGGAGATCCCGGCTCCTGTCGGCCGGGACGCTCTCCTCGCCTCGCTGACTTGGGGGCCCCTTTTCGGCGGCCGAGAGCGGCGCACCCCGGCGCGTGTCACTGCAGCTTCAGGCCCACCACCCGAATGAGCCCGTCGGGGTAATCGACGAGGC
Source organism: Rhodospirillales bacterium (assembly GCA_019689675.1). Classification (GTDB taxonomy): domain Bacteria; phylum Pseudomonadota; class Alphaproteobacteria; order ATCC43930; family CGMCC-115725; genus JADGGZ01. Next base: position 8,428 of record JADGGZ010000041.1, read on the forward strand.
CGGTGAGCTTCGTCGTGTGCGCCTTGAGCCACTTGCGATGATAGAGATAGATGATCGGCCGCTCGGAGAGGGTCTTCCTCGCGACCGCCTCGAAATGCTTCATGCGTTCCGCCTCGCTAATGGCGGTCCGCTCGGCGACGAGCTCCTTCTCGACCTCCTCGTCGCAGAATTTCGAGCTGTTGAGAGCGGGCGGCCCCTTGCAGCCGACGAAGTTGTAGAGATTGCCGTCGGGGTCGGTGCGGCCCGACCACGCCAGCTGGTAGAGGTCGAACTCGCCCTGCTGGGCGAGCTTCAGCGAGGAGGCGAACTCGGTCGCGCGAATGCGGAGGTCGAAGCCGGCCTCCTTCGCCATCGCCTGGATCACCTGCGCGACCTGCTGCGACTGGGTGTCGTTCGGCACCATGTAGTCGACGACCGGGTTCGGCATCCCGGCTTCCTGCAGAAGCTTCTTGGCTTTCGCGACGTCGCGCTTCGGGATCGGAAGGCTCTTCTGGTACCAGGGGCTTTCCGGCGAGACCCACTGGTTGCCGGGCTGGAACAGCCCCTCGAAGACCACCTGGTTGATGGCATCGCGGTCGAGCGAGAGCTCGAGCGCCTCCCGAATCCGCTTGTCCTTGGCGAGCGGGTTCTGCTGCGCGCCGGGGCCGTTGGCGATGTTGATCGTGAGCCCCTGGTAGCCGAGCTCCGTCACCGCCGAGGTCTTGAAGCGCGGGTCCTTCTTGAGCTCGACGAAGTCGGACGGAAGCACGCGTTCGATGAGATCGAGGCTGCCGGATCTCAGATTCGCCAGGCGCACCGTCGCGTCAGGGATCGGCATGTAGGTGATCTTCTCGAGGTGGACGTTCTTCCGATCCCAGTACTGCTCGAAGCGCTCGACGACGATGCGGTCCTGCGCGACCCGCTCGACGAACTTGAAAGGCCCGGCGCAGACCGGATGCGTGCCGAACTTGTCGCCGAGCGCCTCGGCAGCCTTCGGGCTCACCATCATGCCGGCGCGGTCGGTGAGCTGCGAAAGGAGCGGCGCGAAGGTCGAGCCGAGGTGGATTTCGATCGTGTAGTCGTCGGGGGTCTCGATCGAGCTGATGGCGGCGATCTCGCCGCGCCTGTTCGAGCCGGGCATGTTGAGGTGCCGCTCGAGGCTGTACTTCGCCGCCGCCGCGTTGAAGGGCTCGCCGTCGTGGAAGGTCACCCCCTGACGCAGCTTCATCGTCACCGTCTTGCCGTCCTCGCTGATCGTGTACCCGGTCGCGAGCTGAGGCACGATCTTGAGGTCGGGCGTGATGTCGATGAGCTTGTCGCACAGCGAGGAGAAGACGATGCGTCCCACGAAGGTGCGCGCGAGCGTGGGATCGAGGATGTCGGGATCCTCCGCGAGGCCGATGCGCAAATGCTGCGCAGCGGCGGCGGACGAGACGAGGGCGACAAGACCGGCAAGCGCGAGAACCCGGACGCTGCGCATGATGAAACCCCTCCCTGCGGCGATCGGCGCGGCGATTATGCCACAGGCTCGGCGCGCTTGAAGAAGCTCTGCAGCCGGGCGAGGCGCGCGTTCGCCCCGCCGCCCTCGGGGAGAACCGGGGCGGTCGCGATCTCGCGCCAGAAGTGGCACGCGGTCGCGTGTCCTTCGCCGTCGTCGGCGAGCGGCGGCGCCTCGCGCCGGCAGCGTTCTTGCGCATAGGGACAGCGGGTGTGAAAGCGGCAGCCGGGCGGCGGCGCGAGCGGGCTCGGAACGTCGCCCTGGAGGATCTGTCGCGTTCTCGCGAGACCCGGCGCGGGAACCGGGATCGCTGTCAGGAGCGCGCGCGTGTAGGGATGCCGCGGCAGGGCGAAGAGCGCGGCGCTCGGGGCGGTCTCCACGATCTGGCCGAGGTACATGACCGCGACACGGGTGGCGATGTGCTTCACGACCGCGAGGTCGTGCGCGATGAAGAGATAGGCGAGGCCGAAGCGCCGCTGCAGGTCCTGGAGGAGGTTGATCACCTGCGCCTGGATCGAGACGTCGAGCGCCGAGACCGGCTCGTCGCACACGATGAGCGCCGGCTCGACCGCGAGCGCACGCGCGATGCCGATGCGCTGGCGCTGCCCGCCGGAAAACTCGTGCGGGTAGCGTCGCGCATGCTCCGGCCGGAGGCCGACGATGGCGAGGAGCTCGGGGACGCGCGCCCGTCCGCCCGGGATCCGGTGCAGCTTCAACGGCTCCGCCAGGATCTCGCCCACCGTCATGCGCGGATTGAGCGAGGCGAAGGGGTCCTGGAAGACGATCTGCATCCGCCGCCGGAGCGCGCGGAGCGCGGCCGGGCCGAGCGCCAGAACATCCTCGCCCTCGAAGCGGATGCGGCCCGCCGTCGGCTCGACGAGGCGCAGGAGGAGGCGGCCGGTCGTCGACTTGCCGCAGCCTGACTCGCCGACGAGCGCCAGCGTCTCGCCGCGACCGAGCACGATCGAGACGTCGTCGACCGCGTGCACGACGCCGGTCTGACGGCCGAGGAAGCCGCGGCGCACCGGGAAGTGCTTCGTCAGGTTCTCGGCGAGGAGGAGCGGTTCGGTCATGCATCACCAGGGCGGCGGGCGACAGCCGCATTTTCGCGGCGTGCGCCGCGCGCGACAATCGCGCTGATGCGCGACAGGTCGTTCCGGCGGCCGGCTCAGCCGCCCTCGTCGTTGACGCGTCGGGCGCCGGGGAGTTGCTCGGGCGCGCCGACGACGACGAAGGCGAGGGCGTCGGGCTGGAACAGCCGCCGTGCGACGCGCTTGGCGTCCTCGAGGGTGACGGCATCGATGAGCGCGTTGCGGCGATCCAAATGGTCGATGCCGAGATTCTTCTGCTGCATGTCGACGAGGATCGCCGCTATCCGGTCGGTCGAATCGAATTGCAGCGGGAACGAGCCGGTAAGATACGTCTTGGCGCTCTCGAGCTCGGCTTCGGTCGGCCCCTCGTCGCGCATCCGGCGCCATTCCTGGCGGATGATGTCGATCGATTCCGCGACTCGGCTGTTTTCGGTGGCGACCCCGCCGAGCACGACTCCGGTGTGCTCGAGGGGCGCGAGATAGGAGTAGACGCCGTAGGCGAGGCCGCGCTTCTCGCGCACCTCGGTCGTCAGGCGCGAGGTGAAGCCGCCGCCGCCGAGGATGTAGTTCGTGATGAGCGCCGCATACCAGTCAGGGTCGTCGCGCTTGATCCCGGCGTGACCGAAGACGACGACGCTCTGCGGTATCGGCTTCTCGACGAGGAGGGTCGCCCCGCCGTCGCCGGCGGTCGCCTCGGGGATGTTCGCCGGCGCCGCCTTCGCGGGCAGCGTGCCGAAGGTCGCGTCGAGGAGCGGTGCGAGCCGCTCGGGGGTGATGTCGCCGACCACGGCGATCGTAAGGACGTCGCGCGCGATCCGGTCCTTCACGAAGCGCCGCATGTCGTCGACGGTTACGGCCGCGACGCCTTCGGGCGTGCCGTCCGGGGGCCTCGCGTAGGGATGGTTTCCGAAAGCATGTTTCCACCAGAGCCGCGAAGCGATCGAATTGGGGCTTTCGGCCTTGCGTGCGAGCGAGACCAGGATCGAGCTGCGCACCCGCTCGACCGGGTCGGGATCGAAGCGCGGCTCGGTGAGCCCGAGACGCAGAAGCTCGAAGGCGGCCTCCACGTTCTCGGAAAGCGTCTTCACCGTCGCGGTCAGATTGTCCTGCGAGGCGCTGAAGCGGATCGACGAGGCGATATCCTCGACACGGGTCTGGTAGGCCTGGCTGTCGTAAGGGCCGGCGCCTTCGTCCAGCAGCGAAGCCGTGAGATTCGCGAGTCCGGGCTTTTCCTCGGGGTCGGTGGCGGCGCCACCCGCGAACGCGGCCTCCAGCGCGACCACCGGTACGCTGTGATCCACGACGAGCCAGGCTTCGATCCCGCCCGGGCTGACGACGCGCTTGATCTCGACCGCCTGCGCGGGAACCGAGAAGAGGGCGAGGAGGACGACCGCGAGGAGAAGCCCTCGCGCGACCGCCGCTTTCGCGCGCATTGCCGCGATTCTCACGACGACGGCTCCGGCAGGAGGATGGCGGTGACGGCGGTCTTGTCGTCGATGACGAAGCGGGCGGCCGCGTTGACCTCCTCGATCGTGACCTCGCCGATGCGGTCGGGCCATTTCTCGACGTCCTCGATCGTTCTTCCTTGCGCGAGCGCGGCGCCGAACAGGTTCGCGGGACCCATGAGGCTGTCCCGGGCATAAGCCGCCTCGGCCCGCATCCGCGTCTTCGAGCGCGTCGTCTCTTCCCCGCCGACGCCTTCCGACACGAGCTTGCGGAGCTCCGCCTCGACCGCCTTTTCGAGATCCTCGATGGCGACGCCGGGTTTCGGGCTCGCCCAGACGCCGAAAGTGGTGAGGTCGAGCGAGCCCGGCGTGTAATAGGCGCCGGTGCTGAGCGCGATCTGCTGCTCCACGACGAGCGACCGATAGAGGCGCGACGTGGCGCCGCCCCCGAGGACATCCGCGAGCACCTGGAGCGCGTAGGCGTGGCGCGTCTCGCCGCCCGTATAGCTCGGCGCGAGATAGGAGCGGGTCCAGTTCGGCTGCGCGACCCGCGGCGACGCGAGCGATAGGCGGGTCGCGGCGACGCGCTTCGGCTCCTGCACGCGAATGCGCTTCGGCAGCTCTTTGGGCGGGATGGGACCGTAGTACTTCTCGGCGAGCGCCCGCACCTCGTCCACGGTCACATCGCCCGAAACCACGAGTATGGCGTTGTTGGGGGCGTACCAGCGCTTGTACCAGGCGATCGCGTCCTCCGTGGTGAGCCCGCGAAGCTCATGTTCCCAGCCGATCGTCGGAATGCGGTACGGATGATGGAGGAAGATGGCGGTGCGCGCCTGCTCGTTGAGAAGGGCGGCCGGCTCGTTGTCGATGCGCGAGCGCCGCTCCTCGAGCACGACCAGGAGCTCGGGCTTCACGATCGCGTCGGTGAGCCGGAGATTCGCCATCCGGTCCGCCTCGAGCTTCATGACGAATTCGAGCCGGTCCGAGGCGATCGTCTGATGATAGACGGTGACGTCCTGCGTCGTGAAGGCGTTGTCGCGGCCGCCCTGCTGCGCCACCAGCTTCGAGAACATGCCGGGGGCGACCGAGTCGGTCCCCTTGAACATGAGATGCTCGAGGAAATGGGCGATTCCGGACTTGCCGGGCGGCTCGTCAGCAGCGCCAACCTTGTACCAGACCATGTGCGCGACCGCCGGCACGCGCTCGTTCGGAATGACGACGACCTCGAGACCGTTGGCGAGCTTGAACTGCTGCGCGCCGAAGCGCTGGGCGGCGGCGGGGAAGACGAGAACGAGGGCGAGAAGGAGCGCGGCGGGAACGGTGCGGGCAAGTCTCGGCATGTGGCCCAATATGGGGCAGGCGCTTCAGTCGGGACAGGTCTTGTCGAATTTCTCGAGCGCCTCCTCGAGGTAGGCCGGGAGCGCACGCTCGCCGATCATGTATCGAGGGTCGCCGGCAGCGATCCGGTCGCCCGCTTCGCGCAGCGCCTCGTCCCACTCCGAAAGCGAAAAGTCGCCGCGTCCGAGATAGATGAGCGCGAGAAGGTCGGTCTGCTCCTCCACGTTGAGCCCGGCGACGAACTCGATCATCTGCTCCCGGACCGGATCGCGGCTAACGTCCTCCTCCATGAAGGCGAGCGGGCTGTCATCACCCGTCGAGGTCTGATCGCCGCTCGTGGCCGGGACCTTGCCCGCGACCTCCCGAGCCGCCTCCAAGAACTCGCAGACCTTGTCCGGGTTGATGCGCAGCTCCGGCATTCTTCACCTCCCGTCGCCTCCGATCAGCAAACAGCCCTTCCTGGTAGGCGATCCGGCGCCGTCCCGGACACTGAAATGGTGCTGCGCGAGTCGCCCTCACCATTAAGCGTTGCTTAGCATTTTACGGACAATCTACGGGTCCAAGCACGGTGGAGGGCCGGCGAATGGCACGTGGTGCGACTGTTTCGATTGCAGGGTTGCGCTCCGCAACGACTCCTGTCCGGGGCGGGACGAGCGAGCCCCTGTCGATGCGCGCCTGCATCGCGATCATCGCAAGCGCGTCGCTCGGCGCGTGGGCGGCGATCTTCTATCTGGTTTCGCTGGCGTTCTGAGCCTGCACGCCGTCGCGCAAGGGGCGTCGCTTAGGCGCCGACAATCTTGCGGCCTGCTTGCGCCTGCTCTTGGACCGGGCTGATACTAGAGGCAGGCCTCCACCAAGAAGATCAGGCCTCTGATCAGCATAAAGATCACTGCCCAGCCGGCGCCACATATCGTGATCCAAATGAATACGATCCGGCGGGCCGAATAACTCGAAGTACCGAACTGTGCAGTGCGCGGCAGAGGCATCGATTCTCCTCCTAGGCACGGCAGACTGCCTGAAAAGTTCCGGCAACCAATTACGCAAGCGTTCTGGGGCGTCGGTTAACGAGTGGTTAACACGACGGCCGTGCGGCGCGATTTTCGTGCTTCCGCGCGGGACGGCGGCGATCCCGCGCTAAGCCTTGCCGCGAAGCGCCGCCTTTCGCACGAGGTGCGGCAGCAGCAGACGCGGCGGCAGCCGCAAGTAGTGTCCACGGATGTAGAGCATGAACCGGGCCGCCGACACCGACCGGTCCGGGTCTTCGAGGTCCTCCGCCGCTAGGGCGCGCTCGAAAAGAGCGTCCATCACGCGAAGCCTGACGCCTGCCGGCCCTCTCTTGCCGGCGGCGTTCGCGACGTGGTCGGGAACCGGGGTGCCGAGGATCCTTTGCGTGTAGCGGAGCGCGTAGAAGACGGGGCGCAAGAGGTCGAGCTCTTCCGTGCGCGCGAGGAGGGACGGCCAGAAATCGGGCACCGACCCGAAATGGCGCAGCAGGAGGTCGAGATCCGTCAGATCGCGCAAGCTGCGCCCGAACTCGCCTTCGTTGAAGAGATGCGTCGCGCTGTGCACGATTATCTCGGCGGGTCCCAAGGTGAAGACGTTCGGGCGGTTCGCCACCGGACGCGCCGTCTCGAGGAGCTTCGACGGCGACAGCTTCACGCGCGCGGTCGGCGGCACGATCGTGTGATGCACGTCGACGATCGTGTCGCGATAGGCGTGCACCATGGGCGGGATCTGGTGCATCCACTCGCGATAGAAGCGCTCGTCCCAGCGGTCGACGGGCGAGGGTCGCCAGCCCGCCGCCGCGAGGCAGCGTTCGACGTCGCGGATCGCTGCGCGCGGCACCAGAATGTCGATGTCGCCGAAGGTCCTGCCGCGGGACGCCGGGAGGTCCGCGATCGCGTACGCCGCGCCTTTCAGCAGGATCAGCGGCAGCGCGAGGGGCTCGAGCGCCTGCTCCAGGCAGCGCACCTCCCAGAGCACGTCGCGGCGGTGCTTCTCGGCCATCGTGAGCGCCGAGACCAGATGCTGACGGGGCTGCTCGGGCACGCGGCCGATGAGGCCGCGCTCGTCGAGAAGGAAGGCGAGGCGGCCCAAGAGGCCGGCATGGCGTCCGCGCCGGATGAGCGCGCCCCATTCCGAGAGGGGAACGTCTAAGAGCCGCTCCGGCTCGCGGAGCGCGGCGATCAGGATCGCATCGGGACGGGGGCGCACCGAAGCTTCAGGCCGCGGCCCGCGACCTTTCGGCCAGACCGTCGAGAAGAGCGATGGCCGGCTCGAGATCGTTGAACGTGAGGGAAAGGCACGCGCACCGCTCGATGATCCCGGCCAGGAGCTCGAAGCCGCGTCGGCCGTGAACGTGGTAGTTGAACGAGTTGTTCGCGAGCTCGATGAAGGTTTCCGCCTTCGACCGCGGCTCGAGCCGGGTCGTCTCCATGCGTCCGAACCTCGGAAACACGATCCAGGCGGGAAGGGCGCGTTCGTCGGCGCGCCGGACGCTCTCGACGGGAGGCTTCATCAAGGCGACGGTGCCCTTGGCCGTGTCCTCGGCCGGGTCGCTCAGCGTCGCGCCGGGGAACCGCCGGATCACCTCGATCGATTCGTTCTTGAGGCTGACCGGCCGCACGAGCGGGGATATCGCGCTGTCGTGCAGCGAGATCAGCGTCAGCTCGTCGGTGAAGAGCCGCCAGCCGCGGAGGGCCAGCGCGGCGCAGAGCGTGCTCTTGCCGGACCCGGAGAGGCCTGGAAGGATCGCGACGCGCCCGTCCCGCTCCACGGCTGCGGCGTGAATGATCAGGAACTGGTGCGCGTGCTCGGCGATGGCCCAGTTCATTCCCCATTCGAGAAAGGGCAGCGCCTGCGCGGCGGGCAGGGGCTTGAACGGCTGAAACCCGTCGCACCGGAAGATGGCTTGCGGCCGCCAGTATCGGCGCACGCCGCTCGCCGGCGAGACCGAGACCCTGAAATCGGCGAACTCGGCGGCGTCCGTCACCGGGTGATCCGCGTAGAGGAGCGCCACCCCCGAGGTCACGGCGGGCATCGAGGAGCGCACGTGGAACACGAAGGGCCCGGTGCGGAGGAAGAATCCGCCTGCCGCTGCGCGCGCGGCGAGATTCATGCGAGAAGGCCCAGCTCGGCGAACTTTCCCAGCACCGTTTCGATCGACGACGCGATGCGCTGCTCGTCCACCGCCCCCAGCTCCTCGATCACGCGACGCGTCAGAGTCTGCGCGTCGGCGGGCGCGTCGAGCAAGACCTCGAACGCAGCCGAGGCGACGAGGTCGAGCCGGTGCGTGTCGCCCGAGGCCTCGTTCAGCACCACGATCTCGCCGTCCCAGGAACGCCAGACGAGCCCGTTCTCCGTCGCGAGCCGGTAGAGGCGAGCTGCCGCCGGCCCGATGTCGGACTCCATCAAGCGACGTCGGCGCGCGGGCTCAGAGGACGATGCACTCGTCGTTCACGTTGTTGTAGCCGCCGAGCGTGTCGGTCAACGTGCTGACCTTATCCTTGCAGTTCTTGAGCTTGCTGTCGTTGAGCGACGAGCTGAAGGACAACGCGTTGATGACGCTCGCCTTGATCGCCTCCTCGCTCATCGGGTAGGCGATCCCGAAGAATCTCGCGTTGAGAACCCCGGCGACGATTTGCGCCGTGAACGCCTTCGGGAATTTCGGATCCACCCACGAGCCGTTCACCTTGGCCTGGATGACGCAGTTCTTCTCGAGGGCCTGCAGCAAAGTCGCGTCGCTCGGGACGCATCTCCACGGGTTCGTCTTGAGGATCGGGAAAAGGCTCGTGAGGAGCCCGTGCGGCGAGAGCCCCGTGCTCGTCCAGCTCGACGCGTTGTTCCTGAGGGCGTGATTCTTCCAGCAGCCCGGACTCGAGCCGCAGGGCCCCCTCATCGGCCGCGACGCGTTTCCAGACAGCTTCGCGGAGATCGTGCAGAAATTCTTCGCGAGCGCCGGCTTGTTCGCCAGCGTCACGATGGCCGGGACCGCCGAGAGGCCGCCGGTCAGAAAGCGGCGGCGCCGTGCGAGGGCCCGGGCCCGAGCGTCCGAGCGCTCGGCCTCCGCCTCGGACAAAGCGTCCGGCTTCTGCTCAATGTGCGGGTTCATGGACAAAGCTTAGCCTCTACTCCCGGTAACGTCCATTGCGCATGCCCGGTGCAAAGAGCGAAGCAATAATGATGCCGAGTTGAAAATTCGTGAAGAATCAAGCCTCAAGCGGGTCGCCGCCAGCCGCCCATGCGGCTAAGGAAGCTCGAGTGTCAAATTTTCCGACGGCGATTCGAGGCGCGCCGAAGCGGCGGGTCAGAAGACGAGGGCGAGGAGCCAGAAGAGGAGCCCCCAGCCGGCGAGCGAGATCAAGAGCATCAGACGGACGGCCTCGCTCCAGGGCAACGGCTCGTCGGGCCGTGCCGGCGCCAACGACGACTTGCCCGCGAACGGCGCGCCCCCATTCGTCGCTGAACCCTGGAACGGCGGAAATCTGGACAAAAGCAATCTCCGGCTCGCGGCACGGGAGCCAACACAAGGCTCCGGGTAGAGTTCCTGCATTTTCTCTGGTCGGTCCGGGGCGAGCCCGTGAGTTTTTTCAGTCCTGGTCCTCCGCGTTGTCTCGGCAAGACATAATTAACCTTTTCGACGCTGAACCCGCGTCTGCTCATCGCAGCGCGGGTTCGTTCACCTCGTCGTAAAGTCTCTTGTCTACGTTTGGACGGGTTTGTGGGCTGAAGGCACTCGAGCGCGCACAATGCTGGACCGGCTGGTCGGGCTCATCCTCTTCCTCGTGTTCGCGCCCGCGTTGGCGATGCTGGCGTTGCTCCTGGCCGTCGTCAGCGAGGGGCCGATCTTCGAGCAACGGTTGAGGATCGAGGCCGGAGCCCTTTACCGCACGCGACGCTTTCGCGTCGAAGGCTGCCGCCTCGGAGCGTTTCTCGAGCGCTACAGCCTGGACGAGCTCCCGGTGGTCCTCGATCTCGCGACCGGCCAGGCGAGGCTGTGCATCGGGGCGTCGCGCGACCCGCAGGGTCTCTTTCAGATCAGCATCGCGATCAGGGCCCCGAAGCCGAAGATGACGAGCCATCCCAGCGCCGCCAATCCGAGCCATATCAACAGGATCATGGAGTAGGCCGGCCTTCTCGCCGGGTGTGTCGGGCAGGGCGAGGCATCTGTAGCTGGTCCGGTCCGATCCCCTCGCGCCATGCCGTCTTCTTCTCCGCCTTCGGTCTCGAGGCTCTCTCAGCGCAATCCTCGTGCCAGTCTTAACTTGCTGGGATATCAATTGCTTAGTGCTTGGGCGAAACGGGATTGTAAACTCTCCCGACATCGCAAGCCGGAATTCCGGCTCTGCTTTCGGCCGAAGACGCGAACCCGTAGAGGACGTAGGCGGGTGATCCTTCGAGATCGACGAAACCAAAGCAGAATCGTTCAGTGGAGAAGCGATTTCTCCCGGGCCGCACGCGCGATCTCACGCCCGCATGATGCCGCTCGCACGCCGGGTGGGCCGCACCGAGAGTCGGCCGATTTGGCCGTAGCCGTCGCGTCTTACGAGTGCCGCTGCTCCGTAGCGGGTCAGTTCTTCGCGGCTCGATTTGCGAAACGAAGAACGCGTGATATAGCAGGGTCATCACGCGCACCTAACAGCGTCCCGGAAGGACGATTGCTGCCGATGATCAGGACCGCGGCTTCAAGACATGCGGCCCGGCGGCGCCGGGTGCCGATGACCGGCGTTCTTTCGTGCTTCGCGTAAGGTGAAAGGGCTGGAGCTGGGGAAATGCTGACGGCGGCGATTGCGTTGATATGCCTCGGCCTTCTCGGCCTCGCGTTCGGAGTTTTTCCGGATCACGCGATCGCCGCGATGACCGCGGTTCTGCCGAACGTACCCGCCGATCTGCTGGGGTCGGTGCCCCAGGCCCTCGTCGCCGTTTCCGGCGCGATCTATCTCAGCGGCGTGGTGCTGCTGGCGGGCGCGCTTCTCAGAAAGACCGCCATCGCCTACCTCCAGACGCTGATCCGGCAGCGCGCCGATCTCGAATCCTTGCAAGGGGCGATTCTGGTCGCGCTCGAACGGCTGGAAAGGGACCATCGCGAGGCGCTCCGGCGCCAGCAGTTCGTCTCGTCCGAGATCCGCAGCCTTGCGGAAGAGTTCGAGCGCGCGAACGCTGCCAATCGCGAACCCGAACGCGGCGCGGCGGCGCTCGAGACGAGTTCGTGACGGGCTAGCGGCTCGCGCCGTCGAGCGAGACCGGGTGATAGGCCCGATCGTAGTAGCGCCGAAGCTTCTCGAGATAGAGCGTCGTCTCGGGGTAGGGCGGAACGCCGCCATGCGCGAGCACGGCGCGCTCGCCCGCATTGTATGCCGCCAGAGCGAGCGTCACGTCGCCGCCGAAGAGGCGCAGGAGGAAGCGCAGATATTTCATCCCGCCGCGAACGTTCTGGACCGGATCGAAGGGATTTTCCACGCCGAACCGTGCGGCGGTTCCGGGGATGAGCTGCATCAGCCCCTGCGCGTTCTTCGGTGAGACCGCATCGATGCGGTAGCCGCTCTCGACCGCGATGACCGCCCTCACCAGGGCCGGATCGAGCTCGAATTCCGGGGCGAGCCGGTCGACGAGCGCCGATATGTCCGCGGGAACGGGAAGTGGAGCAGCAGCGCTCGCGCCCGCCCGGTTCTTCGCGGCAGCGCGGAGGCAGAGCGCACGGTCGGACTCCGGCTCGGCACGAAGCCGCCGCAGCAGCAGCGATGCGTGCTCGTGCGAGCGCGTTTCAGCAAGCCGCAGCCAGTAGACCGCCTTCCGGTCGCTGCGCTCGATACCGCGGCCGTTGAGCCGCATCACTGCGATGTTGTAGGCGCCCTTGGCGCTGCCGCGCGCGCTCGCCTCGCAATAGAGGGCGAGGGCGCGCTCGTAGTCGCGCGGCACCCCCTCGGCGTGCTCGTAGCGAAGGCCGAGCTCGACGAGCGCGTCGGGAACGGCGGCATCCGCCTGGCGCGGCGCAATCGCAATAGCAATCAACAGCGCGGCAATGCCGACGGCAAAGCCAGCGGCTTTCATGCCTTCCCCCTCGAGCTTCCCCCTGGAGCGGCTCGCCACTTTCTGATTGAGCGGGTTCGGCGAGCGCGCAGCCGCAACGATGGTGCTCGACCGCACGCCTGACCGCAAGCCCTAAACATCCATTAACCATTTGTTTTTGCTGCAAAACGGCGACGTGCGCCGGCGAGCCCCGTGGATTTGCGGCCCCTTCCGAGGGTTCGAAAAGAACCCGCGACCCGAAAATGCTTCACCGCCCTTAAAGCAAACCGCGGTGGAGTTTTGCATCCAGCTCGGCAAGGAGGGGTCATTTGGGCGTGCATTTGGAACCGACCGTGGCGGTGCTCCGCGTTGGCGAGGACCTGCACAAATACGGCGACCCCTACGAGTTCTCCGCGACCGTCATCATTAGGGGGCGTCGGGCCGAGATCATCGGCGGCGCCGGGCGCTTCGACCCGAAGTGGCGGCACGCGGTCTCTACTGAGCTGCGCGCCTGGGGCATCGACGAGGTGATCTTCGAGCGCAAGAAGCCTGCTTCCCGTTCGGCCCGTCTCAAGCTTCCGAAGGGAAAGGGCGATCAATACAGCCTGCGGATCATGCCGCTCGCCGGCGAGAGCTGAGCCGCCAGCAGATCTCTCGCGGCGCTCGTATCTACTGTTTTCGGCGCCGATCGGTGATAGTGGTTCGCGCGGCACAATGCCGGAGCGAATTTAGAAGATGTCACGGATCGCACCTGCGGCTCCGCGTCTCGTCTGCGTCGTCGGGGCGCGTCCCAACTACATGAAAATGGGACCGGTCATCGCCGCGCTGCGGCGCCAGGCCCTCTTCCGTCCTTTTCTCGTCCATACGGGCCAGCATTACGACCCGGCAATGAACGACCAGTTCTTCCGGGATCTGGGATTGCCCGAGCCCGACGTGAATCTGGGCGTGGGCTCGGCCTCTCATGCCGTGCAGACCGCCGAGATCATGAAGAGGTTCGAGCCCGTTCTCGAGGATGCGCCCGATACGGCCGCGGTCGTCGTGGTGGGGGACGTCAACTCGACCATCGCCTGCTCGCTCGTCGCCGCGAAGCGGGGCGTTCCGGTGGTCCATATCGAAGCCGGCCTGCGCAGCTTCGACCGCAGCATGCCGGAGGAGATCAACCGGGTACTGACCGACCAGATCTCGGATCTCCTCCTTACTACCGAGCGCAGCGCGCTCGCGAACCTCGAGCGGGAGGGCATCTCCGCCGAGCGAGTGTATTTCGTCGGCAATCTCATGATCGACAGCGTCATGGCGCATCAGGCGCGCGCGACGCCGCCGGAGGAGACGTTCGCCACCGCCGGCGCGGCGGGCTTCGGCGCCGGCGGCTACGGGGTGCTGACGCTCCACCGGCCGTCCAATGTCGACGACCCGGATGTGCTGGCCTCGCTGCTGAGCGCGATCGGCTCGATTGCTGCGCGTCTGCCGATCGTCTTCCCGGTCCACCCTCGCACCCGGGCACGCATCGAGGCCGCGCGGCTCGACCGTCTGCTGCCCGCGGGGGCCGTCCTCATGCTGCCGCCGGCGGGCTATCTCGCCATGCTGGGCCTGATGCGCTCGGCGCGGATGGTGCTGACCGATTCGGGCGGGATTCAGGAGGAGACGACCGCGCTCGGGGTTCCGTGCCTCACGCTGCGGCACAATACGGAGCGGCCGATCACGGTGGAGGAGGGCACCAACGTATTGGTGGGGAC
>JADGGZ010000042.1 GCA_019689675.1 Rhodospirillales bacterium
CTAGTCCGTAGCGCCGTCGCCGCGGAAGCCGCGCTGAGCCTACCGCAGCTCCCCCAGCGGCATCGTGAGCGGTCCCGGCGGTTCTTCGACGAGCCGCACGAGCGGGCGGAGCAGACGGACGAGCGCCGCCGTGCCCGCCTCGGGTCTGCGCTCGTGCTTCTCGCCGGTGAGCAACGCCCAGACGAGGTCGAGCGGCCCGCGCTCCGGCGGGAACGAGACGAGCTCGACCGGCGCGTCGGGCGCCAGCCCCGCGGCCTCGCGCGCGAGGGCGAGCGCGGTGCCGTAGCCGCCGAGCGCGTCGACGAGACCCTTGGCCATCGCCTCCTCTCCGGTCCACACGCGCCCCTTCGCGACCGCCTCGACCTCTTCGGAAGTCATGCGCCGGCCGGCCGCCACGCGCGTCTTGAAGATCTCGTAGACGTTGTCGAGCCCGGCCTCGAAGCGCTGGCGCTGTTCCGGAGTGAAGTCCTCGATCAGCGAGAACATGCCGGCATTCTCGCCGTAGCCGACCCAGTCCCAGGCGATGCCGAGCTTCTCCCACATGGCGCGGGTGACCACCTTGCCGGCGATGACGCCGATCGAGCCGGTGAGCGTGCCGGGCTGCGCCACGATCTTGCTCGCGCCGGCCGCGACGTAGTACCCGCCGGATCCGGCGTAGTCGCCCATGCTGACGATGACCGGCTTGCCCGCCTTCTGAGCGCGGATCGTCTCGCGCCAGATCGTCTCAGAGGCGACCGCCGAGCCGCCCGGGCTGTCGACGCGGAAGATGATCGCCTTCACCTTGGGATCGGCGACCGCCTGCCGGAAGGCCTGCGCCACCTCGTCGGCGCTCATGATCCGGTCCCCGGAGAGCAAGCCGCCGGCAGGATCGCCACGCTGGATCGGGCCGCTGCCGTGCACGAGGGCGATGCGCGTGCCTTTCCGGTTGGGCCGCCCCGCCCGCTCGAGGTAGTCGAGCACCGAAAGGACCTTGGCGCCGCCGCCGCGCAGCCGGTCGAGCGCCTCGTCGCGCCAGCCCACGTGATCGACGAGGCGCTCGCGCTCCGCCTCGGAGGCGAGCCATGGGCCGCCGCCCAGGAGGCGCTCCGCCGCTTCGGGTGCGAGGCCGCGCGAGGCGGCGACGTCGCGCGCGACCTGACGGTAGAGCGTGCCGAGGAGGCGCTCGAGCTCTTCCTTGTGCGCTTTCGTGAAGCCGCTCTCGATGAAGTTGTTGAAGACGGTCTTGTATTCCTCGCGCCGCTCGAAGCGCGGCTCGACGCCGATCTTCTCGAGCACGTCGCGCAGGAACGGGTTCTCGCTGCGCAGCCCCACGAGCCCGACCGAGCCGCCGGGCTGAAGCCAGATCTCGTCGAAGGCGGTCGCGAGATAGTAGGACCGGAGCCCCGAACCGAACTCGCCGAAGCTGTCGGCGAACGCGATCGCCGGCTTGCGGCTCGCGCGGAAGGCCTTGATCGCGGCGCGCAGCTCCTGCGTCGTGGCGAAGCCGTAGACGTCGTCGCCGAGAAGCGCGAAGACGCCGACGACGCGGGGATCGGAGGCGGCGCGCTGGAGTGCGTCGACGACGTCGCGCAGCGAGGGCGCCGGCTCGAACACCAGCTCCTCGAGGGGATCGGCGGCGGCGCGCTCGGCAAGGCTCTGCGTCAGGTCGAGCGCGAGGATCGTGCGTGGCGGCACCTCGGGCTCCTCCGGCGCGAGCCAGAGGAAGAGGCCGACCGCCGCGGCGGCGGCGAAAAGCACGAGAAGGCCGACGATGGCCAAAAAGCCGACCAGGAGCCGTCGCATCAGAGAAAGACCTCGCGGATGTCGATGCTCGAGCGCGCGCCGAGCGCGTCGAAGTTTTCGTCGAGCCAGGCGGCGGCGCGCTCGCGGCCGAGCCGCTTGAGGCTCGTCAGGAACTCGAAATCGGGATTGTACTTCGAGGCGACGCCGAGCCGCTCCATCGTCGGTCCGGGGCTGATGCGGTGGATCAGCATCATCTTCAGGCGCTCGATCCCGCTTCCCTCGACGGTCTCGTCCTCGATGAGCTTCGTGACGAACGCGATCGCGCGCATCTCGCGCATCAGGCTCGAGTTGAAGCTGATCTCGTTCACCCGGTTGATGATCTCGGCCGCGGTCCGAGGCACGCCTTCGCGCGTCAGCGGATTGACCTCGACGATGACGACGTCGCGGCTCTCGCACTCGTAGATGAGCGGGAAGATCGCCGGGTTTCCCGTGTAGCCGCCGTCCCAGTACGCGTCGCCGTCGATGACGACCGAATGGAACAGCATCGGCAGGCAGGCGGACGCGAGAAGCGCGTCGATCGTCAGATCCTCCCTGCTGAAGATGCGGATCTTTCCCGTCCGCACGTTCGTGGCGCAGACGAACAGCTTCATCGCGCGGCAGGCGCGCACCTTCGCGATGTCGATCGTCTCCTCGAGAAGATCGCGCAGCGGGTTGAGGTTCGCCGGGTTGAACTGGTAGGGCGAGAGCATGCGGAAGAGCGCATCGAGCCAGAAGTAGCCGGGCGACTGGTCGAGGTTCCAGTTCCCGTTGATGCGGTCCCACGGCGTGAGCTGGAGCGGGCCGAACGGGGCGTATCTCGCCAGGCGGCGCCAGAAATCGTCGAGCGCCGCGCGCGCCGCCTCGCGCCCGCCCTCGACGAACGCCTCTGCCATCACGGCGCCGTTCATCGCGCCGGCGCTCGTGCCGCTGATTCCTTCGATCGCGATTCGCTCGTCCTCGAGCAGCCGGTCGAGCACGCCCCAGGTGAAGGCGCCGTGCGCGCCGCCGCCCTGCAGCGCGAGATTGATCCGCCGCGCCTCGCCCACGGCGGCGAGATTACGCGGACCGCCCCCGGCACGCCAGCGTTCGAGACCCGCCGCTTCACCGGCGGGCGCGCCGGCTCAGACGACGCGGCGCAACGCGTCGAGAGTCGCCGAAGGATTCTCGAGCATCATCATGTGTCCGGCCTCCGGCAGAATCTCGAGCCGCGCGTCCTTGAACGCCTGCGCGAAGGGGGCCGCCTTCGCGGCCGGCGTCATGCGGTCGTCGGCGCCGCAGAGGATGAGGGTCGGGCAGCGGACCTTCGCCGCCGCGTCCGCCGCGCCTTTCCACGCGTCGCATGCGACGAGGTCCGAGGCGAGGACCTTCGGATCGGCGCGTTCGAGAAGGCGCATCGCGGCGGCGCCGAGCCAGAGGCCCGGCGCCTCGTTGCCGCCGAGCTGGGCCCGCCGGCCGATCGCCCAGCTCGTCATGAGGTCGATCGCCTTGTGCGCGCCGCTCTCGGCCGCGGCGATGAGCTCGGGGTGAACCGGCATCAGCGGGGTCATGCCGAGGAGCGCGAGCGCGGCGACCCGCTCGCCGCCCTCCGCCGCCGCGGCGAGCGCGACGAGCGCGCCCATCGAGTGGCCGACGAGCCGGGCGCGCTCCGCGCCGAGCGCGCCGAGCGCCTCCAGCACCCAGGCGGCCATCTCCGGGATGCCGGCGATCGCCGGGCCCTCGCTGCGCCCGTGCCCCGGCAGGTCGAAGGCGAGGACGTTGCGCCCGTGATGCGCGAACCAGCGCGTCTGCAGCGCCCAGACGGTGTGGTCCATCCCGGCGCCATGAAGGAACGCGACGGTGGGAAGCGCGCGGTCGAAGCCGCGCCCGCCGGTCGCGGCGAAGACGCGCCGCCCGCGGATCTCGAGCTCCATCTTCCTACTCCGCCGCGCGCGGCAGCACCGCCTTCTGCGAGGCGCGCAGCGCCTGCGCGAGGTCGGCGATGATGTCGTCCGGATCCTCGATCCCGACCGAGAGGCGGATCATGTCCTCCCCGATCCCGGCCGCTTTCAGCGCCGCGGCGTCGAGCTGCTGGTGCGTCGTCGAGGCCGGGTGGATGACGAGGGTCTTGGCGTCGCCGACATTGGCGAGGTGGGAGGCGAGACGGAGGCTGTCGATGAAAGCCCTTCCGGCCGCGCGCCCGCCCTTGACGCCGAAGCTCACCATCGAGCCCGCGCCCTTCGGCATCAGCCTTTTCGCGAGCGCGTGGTCGGGATGCGAGGGAAGGCTCGGATGGATCACCCAGGAAACCGCCTCGTTCTTCTCCAGGAAGCCGAGCACCTTTTCGGTATTGGCGACGTGCCGCTCCATGCGCACCGGCAGCGTTTCGACGCCTTGCAGGATGTGGAAAGCGTTGGTCGGGCTCATGCAGGCGCCGAAGTCCCTCAGACCCTCGGCGCGGGCGCGCATGATGAAGGCCTGCGGTCCGAACTCCTCGGCGAAATCGATGCCGTGATAGCCGGCGTAGGGCTCCGTCAGCGTCGGAAAGAGGCCCGATTTCTCCCAGTCGAAGCGGCCGCCGTCGACGAGGACGCCGCCGATCGCCACGCCGTGCCCGCCGAGCCATTTCGTCGCCGAATGCATGACGAGATCGGCGCCGTGCTCGATCGGGCGGCAGAGATAGGGCGTGGCGAAGGTCGAATCGACGAGGAGCGGCACGCCCGCCTCGTGCGCGACTTTCGCGACTTCGGGCACGTTCAGCACCTCGAGCCCCGGATTGCCGAGGATCTCGGCGAAGACGAGGCGCGTCTCGGGACGGATCGCCCGCCGGAAGCTGTCGGGATCCCGCGCGTCCACGAAAGTGGTCGTGATCCCGAACCGCGGCAGCGTCAGCTTCAGCATGTTGATCGAGCCGCCGTAGAGCGAGGCGGCTGCGACGATATGTCCGCCGGCGCCCATGAGAGTCGCGATCGCCAGATGGAGCGCGGCCTGGCCGGAGGCCGTGCAGACGGCGCCGACGCCGCCCTCGAGCGCTGCGATGCGCTCCTCGAGCACGGCGACCGTCGGGTTGCCGATGCGGCTGTAGATGTAGCCCGGCTGCTCGAGATTGAAGAGCGAGGCGGCGTGATCGCTGTCCTGAAAGACGAACGAGGTGGTCTGGTAGATGGGCACCGCGCGGGCGCCGGTGGCCGGATCGGGCCGCTGCCCGCCGTGGAGGCTGAGGGTCGCGAATTTGAGGAAGTTGGCGTCGACCATGCCGGCTCCGCAGAACGTGGAGCGCGCACCATAGAGGAGGGGCGAGCAGCGCTCAAACCGCCATCGTCGAGGAGACGTCGGCGGTACCCCCGCGCCGGAGACGCTCGGGCGGGACCGCCTGCGAGAGACGGCCCCTTGAAAGGTTCAAGGTTCGGTCGAAACGACGGCGCCAGCAGTCCCAGCTGCCGCGCGGAAAGTCTTAGAAGCGCTCTCCTTAATATTTCCTGAAGGCCGCCGACTCTTTCGCAATCTCTGTAATACCTCAGCGATTTATTTTGAGCCGACAAATTCTCCCCTTGCGCGAGAGACCCGGCCTTCGATCGGATACTGGGGGTCGTTGTAGCCCGGGGTCGACGGATGCCCCGGGGCGACCAGCCGGTCGATCAGTTCCGCATCCTCGGCAGTGAACGTGTGCCGGAGCGCGCCCAGGTAGTCCTCCCACTGCTCGGGCGTGCGCGGACCGGCAATCGTCGCCGTGACGAGCGCGTTGTCGAGGACCCACAAGACCGCGAACTGGCCCGGGCTCATGCCGCGCTTCTGCGCGTGCGCCGCGATCTCCTGCGCCATGGCCAGCGACTCGGCGCGGAACTCGGTCTCCATCATGCGCCGGTCCTTGCGCCCGGCGCGCGTGTCCTCGGGCGGCGCCGCTCCCGGCCTGTACTTACCGGTCAGGACGCCGCGCGCCAGAGGGCTGTACGGCACGACGCCGAGACCGTAATAGGCGCACGCCGGCAGGTGCTCGACCTCCGGCATCCGGTTCATCGCGTTGTAGTAGGGCTGGCTCGCGACCGGACGGTCGATCCCCATCCGGTCGCAGAGATTGCAGATCTCGGCGACGCGCCAGGCGCGATAGTTGGAGACGCCGAAATAGCGGATCTTGCCGGCGCGCATCAGGTCTCCCATCGCGCGCACGGTCTCCTCGAGCGGCGTCGAATGATCCTCCTTGTGGAGATAGTAGATGTCGATCCAGTCGGTGCCGAGCCGGGAGAGGCTGCGGTCGACCGCCTCGAAGATCCAGCGCCGCGAGAGCCCGCCCTCGTTCGGCCCATCGCCCATGCGATTGGCGAGCTTCGTCGCGAGGACCCAGTGCGAACGGGACGAGCGTATTGCCGCGCCGACGACCTCCTCCGAGCGGCCGCCGTTGTAGGCGTCCGCGGTATCGATGAAGTTGACGCCTTCGTCCTTCGCGCGGTCGATGATGCGCCGGCTGGTCGCCTCGTCGGTCTGGCCGCCGAACATCATCGTGCCGAGGCAGAGCGGCGAGACCTTGACGCCGCTGCGGCCGAGATTGCGGTACTCCATCCGCTCCCTCCTTTGCGCTTACTGCGCGGTCCAGCCTCCATCCATCGTGTAGGTGGCGCCGGTCACCGTCTTCGCGGCGTCCGAGACGAGGAAGAGCGCGAGCGCGGCGAGATCCTCGGGGCTCGTGAACTGCAGCATGGGCTGCTTCTCGCGCAGGAGATCCTCGGCGGCCTGCGCGACCGGAATCTTCTGTGCCGCGGCGCGCGCGTCGATCTGCTTCTGAACGAGCGGCGTCAGCACCCAGCCGGGGCAGATCGCGTTCGCCGTGATCCCGTCGTTGGCGTAGTCGATCGCCGTCACCTTGGTGAGGCCGACGATGCCGTGCTTCGCCGCGACATAGGCCGCCTTCTGGGTCGAGGCGACGAGGCCGTGCGCGGAAGCGATGTTGACGATCCGGCCCCAGCGGCGCTTCTTCATGCCCGGCACCGCGGCCTTCGTTGCGTAGAACGCGGCCGAAAGGTTGACCGCGATCACCGCCTCCCATCTTTCGTCGGGAAAGTCTTCGACGAGCGCGACGTGCTGGATGCCCGCGTTGTTGACCAGGATGTCGACCGCGCCGAACGCCTCCTCGGCCTCCGCGACCATCGCGCGAATCTCCGCCGGCTTCGACATGTCGGCCGGAGAGAAGCGCACCTCCACCCCGGTCTCGTCGGCGAGACCGCGCCGGAGCTTCTCGATGGCGTCCTTCTCGCCGAAGCCGTTCAGCATCACCTTGGCGCCCTCGCGCGCGAACCGCGTCGCGATGGCGAGCCCGATCCCGCTGGTCGAGCCGGTGACGATCGCCGCCTTGCCTTGGAGCTGCATCGGTCCCTGCCTTTCCTCCTGCTTTAAGTCCTCTGCTCGCGCGCCGTGCTAGCATGGACCGATGAGACTGGCACGCGCGACCTCGCTTCAGGCGCGGAGAATTCGATGAGCCCCGCCCTCGCCTGGATTGTGCTGCTCCTCGGCTGGGTCGCCCCCTTCGCCCATGTGCTGCTGTCGCGTCGGAGCGGCCCCTTCACTCCGCCGCCGGGGGCGCGCTGTCCCTTGGGCCCGCGGACCGGCTGGCTCGTCCTGGTGCTCGTCCTCGGCCCGGTCGGCTGGCTCCTCTACATGCGCGGGCGACGTCTCAGCGCTTGAAAAGCGCCTCCGCGCCCGATTTCTGCTTCTTCCTCTGGGCGATCTCGTCCCTGGCGCGCCGGATCTCGGCTTCGAGCGCTGAAATATACGTCTCGAGATCTGCAATACTAAGAAGCGAGAGGTCCTTCTGCTTCGGCTTCTGAGTGCGGGGTTCAAGATCCTCGTCGAACATCGCGCTTCCCTCGTCCGGCCCGAACCCCTATATAGCACGGGATTCAATGAAATTGCCGTTCGCCTCGGACGGTCGCCGGTGACGGCGCACGAAGGCGGCGGCTTTGACTTCGACGAGGTATCCATGGCGCATCCTCTGATGCCGAAAGCGACGGCGGTCTGGCTGGTCGAGAACACCAGCCTCACCTTCGAGCAGATCGCCGATTTCTGCGGCCTCCATCCCTTGGAGGTGCAGGCGATCGCCGACGGCGAGGTGTCGATGCTGCAAGGGCTCGACCCCGTCGCGAACGGCCAGACGACGCGCGAGGACATCGAGCGCTGCGAGAAGGACCCGAACGCGCGCCTCCGTCTCGCCGAAAAGGCGATCCCCGTGCCGCTCGTGAAGCATCGCGGCCCACGCTACACGCCCGTCTCGAAGCGCGGCGACAAGCCGAACGCGATCGCTTGGCTCCTCAAGAACCATCCGGAGCTCAGCGACGGGCAGATCGCGAAGCTGGTCGGCACGACGAAGCCGACCATCAACGCGGTGCGCGATCGGACCCATCGCAACATCCAGGAGATCAAGCCGCAGCACCCGGTGACGCTCGGCCTCTGCACCGTCGCCGAGCTCGAGGAAGCAGTCGCGCGCGCCCTGAAGCGCCGCGGGACACCCGAAGCCGAGGAAGGCGCGGGCGAGCGCGAGGAAGGCGGCGAGGCGACCGCGGGCGGGCTCTGAGCGAAGCGGCGGCGCGCGGGTGAGCTTGCCCGCGCCGCTAGCTCGCGTTGCTCCGCTTCCGCCGCGCCACCGCGTCGGCGACGACGCAAAGGATCTCGAACATCATCGTGGCGCCGACGAGCGCCGTGTTGCCCGAGGGATCGAAGGGCGGCGACACCTCGACGACGTCGCCGCCGACGAGATTCATCCCGCGGCAGCCGCGCACGAGGAGCTGCGCCTCCAAGGTCGTGAGGCCGCCCGCCTCCGGCGTGCCGGTGCCGGGGGCGTAGACGGGATCGAGCCCGTCGACGTCGAAGGAGAGATAGACCGGCCCGTCGCCGACGACGCGGCGCGCCTCCTCGATCGCCCATTTGACGCCGCGCTCGTAGAACTCGTCCATGTAGACGACGCGCATGCCGCTGTCGTGGCTGAACTTCCAGACGTCGGGGTCGTTGATGCCGCCCCTGATGCCGATCTGGATCGTGCGCTTCGGCTCGATGAGCCCCTCTTCCGCGGCCCGTCTGAACGGCGCGCCGTGGTGGAACTTCGAGCCGAGATAGTCGTCGCCGGTGTCGCAATGCGCGTCGATGTGAACGAGCCCGACGGGCCGGTCCTTGGCGATGCCGCGCAGAATGGGCAGCGTCACCGAATGATCGCCGCCGCAGCTGATCGGTACGATCCCCGCCTCGTGGACGCGCCGGTAGAACGCGGCGATCTCGTCGAGGCTCGACTCGAGATGAAAGGGACGCTCAACCCAGGCGTCGCCGAGATCGGCAACCCGCGCGATGTCGAACGGCGCGATCCGCGACGACTGGTTGATCTTGCGGATGAGCGACGACTGGTTTCTCACCTCGCGCGGACCGTGCCGCGCGCCGGTGCGGTTGGTGACGCCGCCGTCGAACGGCACCCCGATGAGGCCGATTTCGACCCCTGACCAGTCCTCGCCCGCCCAAGGCGTGCGCATGAAGGTCGGGAGTCCCGTGTAGCGCGGCCGCTTCTGCGGATCGTCGAATTCGCGATAGCGATTCACTTCGCTCATATGGGTACTACTCCCGAGAGGTCAGCCCTGCGGATGCGGCTGCCGGAAGGTTATCGGTTGCATCGAGATTGCGCATAGAAGTCAATTCTCAGGCATCGGTCGGCATGGCGAAAGAGAGCGCAGGCATTCTCCTCTACCGACGCCGCGAGGGAAGCGGGCTCGAGGTGCTGCTCGTCCACCCGGGCGGTCCGTTCTGGGCGAAGAAGGACGCGGGGGCGTGGTCGATTCCGAAAGGCGAGCTCGCGCCCGGCGAAGCCCCCGAAGCTCGGGCTCGGATCGAGTTCGAGGAGGAGCTCGGCGCCCCGCTCGCGGGCACGCTCCTGCCGCTCGCTGCGATCCGCCAGGCCGGCGGCAAGCGCGTCCACGCCTTCGCGGTCGAGGGCGACTTCGACCCCGCGATGCTCCGCAGCAATACGTTCTCGATGGAATGGCCGCCGCGCTCCGGCAAACGCGAGGAATTCCCCGAGGTCGACCGCGCCGCGTGGTTCGACCTCACCGCGGCGCGGACCAAGATCAACCCCGGTCAGCTTCCTCTTCTCGAGCAGCTCGCCGCGCTGCTCGGCTGATCCGCCTCTCCGGCGTCAGTCGGGCACCGGGACCGTGTAGTTGAGCGCGAGCCGCCCGCCGTCCGGGTAGATCGTCGTGCCCGTGATGTAGGAGGCCTCGTCGCTGGCGAGGAACGCCGCCACCGAGGCGACCTCCTCGGGCTCGCCGAGCCGGCCCAGGGGCGTGCGCGACAGAAGCTTCTTGCGCGCGGTCTCGTCGCTCATCACGGCGTTCCGTGCGAGCTCCGTCAGGATCGTGCCCGGCCCCAGCGCGCAGACGCGGATCTTGTGCGGCGCGAGCGCCAGCGCCATCACCTTGGTGAGCTGGTTCACCCCGCCTTTGGCGACGACGTAGGGCACTTGGTTCGGGATCGCGAGCACGGCGTTGACGCTCGACATGTTGAGGATGACGCCGCCCCCGCCCTGCTTCACCATCTGTCGCGCCGCGGCCTGACCGCAGAGAAAGACGCCCTTCAGGTTGATGCTGATCACGCGGTCCCAGTCGGCTTCGACCAGGTCGAGGAACTCGGCCGCGTGCACGATTCCGGCATTGGAGAGCATGATGTCGACGCGGCCGAACGCGTCGACCGCAGCGTCGATCATCGCGTCGACCTCGCGCTTGTGGCTGACGTCGGCTTTGAAGAAGCGCGCGTTGTGCTCGAAGTGGCCGAGCTCCTCGGCCATCTTCTTGCCCTTCCAATCGTTGATGTCGGCCAGCAGCACCTTGGCGCCTTCGGCGAGAAAGCGCTTGGCGCAGGCAAGGCCGATCCCCTGCGCCGCCCCGGTGACGACTGCGACCTTGTTTTCGAGACGCATTACGCCGGCTCCTTTGCGTTGGCGGCGAAACCGGCGGCCTTCAGCGCCGTGGTGATCTCGCCGAGAATGGCGGGGTCGTCGATCGTCGCCGGCATTTTCCATTCCTTCGAGTCCGCGATCGCCCGCATCGTCCCGCGAAGAATCTTGCCGCTGCGCGTCTTCGGCAGGCGCTGCACGACGATCGCTGTCTTGAACGCCGCGACCGGGCCGATCCTCTCGCGGACGAGCTGAACGCTCTCGCGCACGACCTCTTCCGGGCTCTGCTTCACGCCGGCCTTGAGGACGAGGAAGCCGAGAGGCACCTGCCCCTTCAGCTCGTCGTCGACGCCGATGACCGCGCATTCGGCAACCGCGGGATGGGCGGCGAGGACCTCCTCCATGGCGCCCGTCGAGAGCCGGTGCCCGGCGACGTTGATGATGTCGTCGGTGCGCGTCATGACGAACACGTAGCCGTCCTCGTCGATATACCCGGCGTCGGCCGTCTGGTAGAAGCCGGGATACTCGTCGAGATAGGCCTTCCGGTAGCGCTCGTCGGCGTTCCAGAGCGTCGGCAGCGAGCCGGGAGGCAGCGGCAGCTTCACGACGAGGGCGCCGATCTCGCCGGGCTTCGCCTCGTGCCCGGCCGGGTCGAGCACGCGCACGTCCCAGCCCGGGACGGGCTTCGTCGGCGAGCCGTGCTTGACCGGCAGCCGCTCGAGTCCGACGCAGTTGGAGCAGATCGGCCATCCCGTCTCGGTCTGCCACCAATGGTCGATCACCGGCACCTTGAGCTGCTCCTCGGCCCATTGGACCGTCGGCGGGTCGGCGCGCTCGCCGGCGAGGAACAGCGTGCGGAACTTCGACAGGTCGTATTTGCGGATGAGCGCGCCGTCGGGATCGTCGCGCTTGATCGCGCGGAAGGCGGTGGGCGCGGTGAAGAAGGCGACCGCGCCGTGCTCGGAGATGACCCGCCAGAAGACGCCGGCATCGGGCGTCCCGACGGGCTTTCCTTCGAAGAGGATGCTCGTGCAGCCGTGCAGCAGCGGCGCGTAGACGATGTACGAATGCCCGACGACCCAGCCCACGTCGGACGCGGTGAACCAGGTCTCGCCTTGCTCGACTCCGTAGACGTTCTTCATCGACCAGGGCAGCGAAACGGCGTACCCGCCGGTGTCGCGCACGATGCCCTTGGGCTGTCCCGTCGTGCCGGAGGTGTAGAGGATGTAGAGCGGGTCGGTCGCTTCGACCATGACGCAGTCGGCCGGCGAGGCGCCTGCCTCCCACTCCTCCCAATCGTGGTCGCGCCCGGGCGTCAGCGCCGCCTTCCCCTGCGGCCGCTGCAAAATGACGCAGGCAGACGGCTTCCAGCGCGCCAGCTCGATCGCACCGTCGAGGAGGGGCTTGTAGGGAACGATGCGCTGCACCTCGATGCCGCAGGAGGCGGAGAGAATCGCCTTGGGCTTCGCGTCGTCGATGCGCGTGGCGAGCTCCGCCGAGGCGAAGCCGCCGAACACGACCGAATGGATCGCGCCGATCCGGGCGCAGGCGAGCATCGCCATCGCCGCCTCCGGCACCATCGGCATGTAGATGAGAACGCGGTCGCCCCGCTCGACGCCGAGCTTCCTGAGGCCGCCGGCGATCCGGGCGACCCGGTCGCGGAGCTCGCGATAGGTGTAGCTGCGCTTCGTGCCGGTGACCGGGCTGTCGTAGATGAGCGCGGCCTGCTCGGCCCGTCCGCCCTCGACGTGGCGGTCGAGCGCGTTGTCGCAGATGTTGAGCCGGCCGCCCGTGAACCAGCGATAGAACGGCGCCCGGCTATCGTCGAGCACCTTGTCCCAGCGCTTCTCCCAGCGCACCGCCTCCGCCGCCTCGGCCCAGAAGCGCTCCTTGTCGGCGAGCGAGCGGCGGAAGGTCTCCTCGTAACGGCCAGCCATGAGCTAATCTCCTCCCTCGATTGGGATTTTGCGGCAAAGGGAGCCGAGGAAAAAGATGGCCGATACGAGCAATCCGTTCGAGGTGGGGCTGGACAAGAACGCCGCCAACTTCGTTCCCCTCTCGCCGCTCTCGTTTCTCGCCCGCACTGCCGCCGTCTACCCCGACCGCCTCGCCGTCGTTCACGGTAAGACGCGTCGAACCTGGGCCGAGACCTACCGTCGCTGCCGGCGTCTCGCAAGCGCCCTCGCCGCGCGCGGGATCGGCAAGGGCGACACGGTCGCGGTGATGGCGCCCAACATCCCGGCGCATTTCGAGGCCCATTTCGGGCCCGCGATGCTGGGCGCCGTTCTCAACGCGCTCAACATCCGGCTCGACGCCGAGGCGATCGCCTTCATCCTCCGCCACGGCGAGGCGAAGGTGCTCCTCACCGATCGCGAGTTCGCGCCCGTCATCGGCAAGGCGCTGTCGCTGCTCGAGAAGAAGCCGCTCGTCATCGACATCGACGACCCGGAGGGGCCGGGGGGCGAGACGCTCGGCGAGACGAGCTACGAGGAGTTCCTCGCCAGCGGCGACCCCGATTTCGCCTGGTCGCCTCCAGCGGACGAGTGGGACGCGATCGCGCTCAACTACACTTCGGGCACCACCGGCAACCCCAAGGGCGTCGTCTATCACCACCGCGGCGCGTACCTCAACGCGCTCGGCAACGTCCTCGTCTGGGACATGGGCCAGCACCCCACCTACCTCTGGACGCTGCCGATGTTCCACTGCAACGGCTGGTGCTTCCCCTGGACGGTGACGGCCATGGCGGGGACGCATGTCTGCCTGCGGCGCGTCGATCCGGCGCTCGTCTATCCGCTCATCGCCGAGCATGGTGTCGATCATCTCTGCGGCGCGCCCATCGTCATGAACATGCTCTTGAACGCGCCCGAGGAGCTGAAAAGGACGCTCCGTCCCGGCGTCAAGATGATGACGGCGGGCGCTGCGCCCCCCGCGGCGGTGATCGAGGGCATGGAGAAGCTCGGCTTCAAGGTGACGCACGTCTACGGGCTCACCGAGGTCTACGGGCCGGTGACGGTGTGCGCCTGGCACGAGGAATGGGACGGGCTTCCCGTCGCGGAGCGGGCGGCGATCGCCGCCCGTCAGGGCGTGCGCTACCCGGTGCTCGAGGGCCTCATGGTCGCCGATCCCAAGACTCTCGCCCCGGTGCCGAAGGACGGCACGACGATGGGCGAGGTCTTCATGCGCGGCAACGTCGTCATGAAGGGCTATCTCAAGAACGAGAAGGCGACGGAAGAGGCCTTCGCCGGCGGCTGGTTCCACACCGGCGATCTCGGCGTCTGGCATCCGGACGGGTACATCGAGCTCAAGGACCGCTCGAAGGACATCATCATCTCGGGCGGCGAAAACATCTCGACGATCGAGGTCGAAGGCGTCCTCTACCGCCACCCGGCGGTGCTGGAGGCCGCGGTCGTCGCGCGGCCAGACGAGAAATGGGGCGAGACGCCGTGCGCCTTCGTGACGCTACGGCCGGGCGCCGCCGCGACGGAGGCCGAGATCATCGCCTTCTGCCGCGAGCGGCTCGCGCATTTCAAGGCGCCGCGCAAGGTCGTTTTCGGCCCGCTGCCGAAGACCTCGACCGGCAAGATCCAGAAATTCGTCCTCCGCGAGCAGGCGCGGAAGCTCTAGCCTCGCCGCTTCCCCGGCGAGAATCTCCCGTCCCGCGGCGACGCGGGGCGGGAGGAAGAAAAGGTGCGAGCGTCAGGCCGCGAGGCGCGGCGAGGAATCGTTCGCGGGCACTGGGGCCTTCTCCACGCGGCACACCGGGCGGGCGAAGCGCTCGCTATCGCGCGCCATCTCGGAAAGCGCCTCGGGGCTCTTCACTAGGATCTCGGCGACGACCGCGGCGAGGCCGAGAAGCGCGGCGGCGAGAACGAAAAGCTCGAGAACCATGACGGCCTCCTCAGACGAACCGAATATGTTGCGGTGCACAATGTGGCAGCCCGCCTGACGCTTTTCAATTGTTGGTATGTGGCATCTGGTATGCCAGAACGTCGCATCTCTCCTCGCACCCAGCGCCCCGGAACCCGGCGCCGCCCGCGCGGTTTCCCCGTCGTACCCTCTCCCTCGAGCCTCCGCTGGAGCCGAGCGATGCGCGAATTCGCAATTCTTCTCGCCACCGGCCTCTTCGGTCTCTCTGCCGCAGGCGCAGGGGCGCAGGAATTCGCGACCGAGAAGATGCGCATTCGGGTGGCCACGGTGGCGCAGGCGCTCGAGCATCCCTGGGGCCTCGCCTTCCTGCCCGACGGCAGGATGCTCGTCACAGAGCGCCCGGGAAGGCTCCGCATCGTGGAGCCCGACGGGCGATTGTCGAAGCCGCTCTCGGGCGTGCCATCGGTTTACGCGCACGGCCAAGGCGGGCTTCTCGACGTCGCGCTCGACCCGCGTTTCACGGAGAACCGCCTCGTCTATCTCTCCTACGCCGAAGCGGGGGAAGGCGGCGCCGGAACCGCGGTCGCGCGCGGCCGGCTCGGCGAGGCCGGGCTCGAGGACGTCGCGGTCATCTTCCGCCAGAGGCCGAAGGTCGGCGGCAGGAATCACTGGGGCTCGCGCCTCGTCTTCGCGCGCGACGGGACGCTTTTCGTGACGCTCGGCGACCGCTTCGACTACATGAATCGGGCGCAGGATCTCGAGGGGCATTTCGGCAAGATCGTGCGCATCAACCCCGACGGCTCGGTCCCGAAGGACAACCCGTTCGTCGGACGCGAGGGCGCGCTGCCGGAGATCTGGTCGCTCGGCCATCGCAACGTTCAGGGGGCGGCGCTCAACCCCGCCACGGGCACGCTCTGGACCCACGAGCACGGCCCGCGCGGCGGCGACGAGATCAACATTCCGCAGGCGGGCCGGAACTACGGCTGGCCGGTGATCGGCTACGGGGTCCACTATTCCGGCGCCAAGATCGGCGTCGGCACCGCCAAGCCGGGGCTCGAGCAGCCGATCTACTATTGGGACCCGTCGATCGCGCCGAGCGGCATGGCTTTCTATACCGCCGACCGGTTTCCGGAGTGGCGCGGCAATCTCTTCGTCGGCGCCCTCAAGGCGCAATGCCTCGTCCGCCTCGAGCTCGACGGCGCGCGCGTCGTGCACGAGGAAAGGCTCCTCGCCGGGCTCGGCGAGCGGATCCGCGACGTGCGGCAGGGCCCGGACGGGTTCCTCTACCTCCTCACCGACGACGACGACGGCCGCATCCTCCGCGTCGAGCCTGCGGCAGAGTAGCGCCCGCCCCGGGGCCGGGTACGACCAACGTCGCATACCGGCACCGGCGGCATCCTCCTAGAGTGAGTCGGGACAGCGACCCGCTCGGAACGAGATCGGGAGGGAACGATGATGCGGACGAATCGTCTTCCGTCTTCTCTCTTCGGGATCGCGCTCGCGCTCTTCGCGATGCTGCTGCCCGGCATCTCGCGCGGCGCCGACTCGCCGGGCAGGATCGCGCCGCCGAAGCTCGTCCTCTTCATGGTCGTCGACGGGTTCCCGCAGGAGCAGCTCGTCAAGTACTACGACCAGTTGGGCGAAGGCGGCCTGAAGCGCCTCCTCGACCAAGGCGCCTGGTACGGAAACAATCACTACAGCCACGCGACCACCTACACCGGCGTCGGCCACGCGACGCTGCTCACCTGCGCGCACCCCTACAAGCACGGCGTGATCGGCAACGACTGGATCGACAAGAAGACCGGGCAGCGCCTCTACTCGACCGAGGACAAGCGGCACAAATACCTCGACGAGGAGACGCCCGAGCACTCGGGGACGTCGCCCTACAACATCAAGGTGACGACCGTCGGCGACGAGCTCATCTACGCCAACGGCAAGTCGAAGGTGATCGCCATCTCCGGCAAGGACAGGAGCGCGATCGGCCTCGCCGGCAGGAACGGCATCGCCTACATGCACAGCACGCTCACCGGCCGATTCATCACCTCCGACTACTACATGGAGGCCTATCCCGCGTGGTGGCAGGCGTTCTACGCCGATAAGCCGCAGGACAAGTATTTCGGCCGGCAGTGGACCCTGCTTCGCGAAGAGGCCGCTTACGAGCGTTCGGCGCCGGACGGCCGTCCATGGTCGACCGACCGCAAGGGGCTCGGCACGAAGTTTCCGCACCCGGTCGGCGGCAGCGCCGAGAAGCCGGACAAGACCTATTACGACGTGATGATGTGGACGCCTTACGGCGACCAGCTGACGCTCGACTTCGTCAAGGCGGCGATCGAGGGCGAAAAGCTCGGGGCCAATCCGGCGGGCGTGCCCGACATCCTCGCGATCAGCTGGACGAGCCACGACTACGTCAATCACCTCTTCGGGCCCGAGAGCCGACAGTCGCACGACCACCTGCTGCGGCTCGACCGCGTCTTCGCCGAGCTCTTCGACTATGTCGACCAGAAGATCGGGCTCGACGACGTGCTGATCACGCTTTCGGCCGATCACGGCTTCATGAACATCCCCGAATACGCCGCCACCCGTCGCCTCGACGCGGGAAGGATCGACCCCGAGGCGATGATCGCGGCGGTCAACGAGGCGCTCTCGAAGCGGTTCGGCGAGGGCCGCTACGTCACGGCCTGGTGGAATCCGACGCTCTATGTCGATTACGCGCTCATCGAAGCCCGGCAGCTCGATCGCGTCGCGGTGGAGAATGCAGCGCAGGCGTTCCTGCGCGACTATCCGGGGGTCGAGGCCGTCTACACGCGGACCCAGCTCGAGGAGGGGCGCGTCCCCGATACGAAGATGTCGAAGCAGGTGATCCTCGCCTGGCACCAGCAGATCAGCGGCGACATCGTCGTCATGAACAAGCCGAACTGGTATCTCTTCGCGAAGCCGAAGACCTACGCTTCGACGCACGGCTCGCCCTGGTCCTACGACACCAACGTGCCGCTCGTGATGCACGGGGCGAAATGGGTGAAGGCGGGGAAGTACGGCGACTCCGAAGTCGTCGATCTCGGGCGGACGATCGCCTACATCCTCGACGTCCGCCCGCCGAACGGCTGCGAGGGGCGCGTCCTTGCCGAAGCCTTGCGCTGAGACGCCTCCTCCGGGAAGAGGCGCAAGCGCCCCTCACGGGATTTCGTAAACCGCGACCTGGTTCGCGATTCCGGGAAGCATGTGCTGCTGCGGAACCGGCCTGATCCCGCTCAGCTCCAGTATCCTCGACGCCGAGCTGTGCGCGACCACCGGCCCGGTCGCGTAGATCGAGCGCGACATGGCGAGGTTCTGGACGCGCGAGGCGATGTTCACGGTCTGCCCGAAATAGTCCTGCCGCTCGTTGAGCATCACCGCGAGGCACGGTCCCTCGTGGATGCCGATCTTCAGCGTGAGGCCCGGATCGAGCTCGTGCACCGCCTCGCGCATGCGCAGCGCCGCAGCGACCGCCCCGTCGGGCGTGGGAAAGGTCGCCATGACCGCGTCGCCGATCGTTTTCACAACGGCGCCCGCTTCGCTCGCGACTACCTCGTGGAGGATGCGGAAATGCGCCTTCACGATGTCGTACGCGGCGAGGTCGCCGATCCGCTCGTAGAGCTCGGTCGATCCCTTGAGGTCGGTGAAGAGGAACGTGAGGCTGGTGATCTTCAGGCGCTGATCGACGTCGAGCGTGTCGGTCCGGTAGAGGTCGCGGAAGGTCTGGTTGGTGAGGAGGCGCTTGGCGGTAAGAAACGGCCGGCGCTTGGCGAAAAAGGCATGGAGCTCCTCGTTGGCGAGCCACACGCCGGGCAGCGCACGCTGCTCGGTGCGGTTCTCGAACGAGATGCGCAAGTTCCCCGGGCGCATCACGGTGGTGCCCGTCGGCGTGTAGACCTTGTTGAGGATGACCGAGAGCGCCTGGCGCTCGCGGGTCGGCTCGCCCTTGACGTCGATGAACTCCGTCGCGTGCGTCACGGGATCGAAGACGATCACGAAGCCGGCCGGAAGCTGCAGCGACAGGATCGCCTGCGCCCCCGGCGGCAGCTCGACGGCTTCGAGAAGAATTTCCTCGAACATCTGCCGCAACGCTTCCTCGCCCTCGGGAAGGTCGAGCCCGGAGCCGAAGAAGATCTGCCGCGTGTACTCGGTCATCGGCAGCGTGTCGGGGTCGTGCGCCGCGATCTTCCGCACCCGCGGGCTCACCGTGAACGTGACCTCGACCATCTCGTCGAGGGTCGGCTCGTAGCCGGTGGCGCAGAACGCGCAGGCATACTCGGCACGGTTGACGCTCTTGAGGCTGGTGCCGGTCTCGAGGACTCCGCCGCAGCCGGGGCAGAGAACGTTCCAGGCGAGCTCGAAGATGCCGAGCCGGGACGCGTGGAGGAAGGCGGCGATCACAGCTTCCTCGCCGAAGCCGTGCCGCGTCGCGAAGGCGAGCGCGTTGACACGGCACAGATCGCGGTCGGGCGCTTCCCGTACGAGGCTTTCGATCGCATCCGCGACCGCCGGCTCCGCCGATTGGCGCAGGAGCGTGAACAGGGTCTCGGTTTCGCTCGACATGGGGCCGATCCTCGTAAACCGAAGCGGCGCGAAGGATAGCACCGGCACGGCCGGCGCAGCGAGGCGAGTCCTTTCCGCCTGCGCCGAAATGTCGGCCCGCAGCGTGTGTTCTAGCGCGTTGCGCGAAAAGCTCTGGCCGCTCAGCCGCCTTTGGTGAGGGCGGTCGCGCCGACGATGCTCTTGCCCGAGAGCTTGGCGAAGCGCTCGTTGAGATGGCGCGCGACCCGGGGGCTCACGAAATGACCGATCTCGCCGCCGAGCGCGCCGATCTCCTTGACGAAGCGGGAGGAGATGAACTGGTAGCGGTCGGAGGCCATGAGGAACACCGTCTCGATCTTGGGATTGAGACGCGCGTTCATGCCCGCCATCTGGAACTCGTATTCGAAGTCGGAGACGGCGCGCAGCCCGCGGATGATGACCTTGGCGTGGACCGACATCGCGAAATGCATGAGGAGGCTGTCGAACGAGCGCACCTCGATCCGCCGCACGAGGTCCGCGTCGTCCTGCGCCGCGAGCTCCTCCTCGACGATCCGCACCCGCTCCTCGAGCGAGAAGATGGGTCCTTTGCCGACATTGGCGGCGACGCCGATGATGAGGCGGTCGACGATGCGCGAGGCGCGCAGAATGATGTCCATGTGCCCGTTCGTGATCGGATCGAACGTGCCCGGATAGACGCCTACGCGCGGTTTGCTCATCGCCTCATCCCCCTTCCGAAATCGACGCGCCGTTGCCGCCGTTCTCCTCGCCCGTGTCGGCGAGCCGTGCCGCCGAGACGACGCGCTCGCCCTCCGCCACCTTGAAAACGACGACGCCCTGGGCGGGGCGGCGCGCGATGCGGATCTCGTCGACCGGAACGCGGATCACCATGCCGCCGTCAGTCACGAGCATGATCTGGTCGCTGTCGACGACCGGGAAGGAGGCGACGACGGCGTCGCCGCGCTTGGCCACCGCGACGTTTTCGATGCCGCTGCCGCCGCGGTTGGTGATCCGGTAGTCGTAGGCGACGTAGCGGACGCCGAAGCCCTTCTCGGTGATGTTGAGGACGAGCTGCTCGCGGCCCTTCAGCGCCTCGTAATCCTCGTCCGAGAGCACCGCCTCCTCCGGCGTCGCTCCGCCGTTCTCGGCCTCGGGCGCGCCTTCGACCTCCTCGCCGGTGCTGCCGCGCCGGCGCTTGAAGTAGGCGTCGCGGATCTCGGGCGTGATCTCGACATGCGCGAGCACCGACATCGCGATCACCGAGTCGCCTTCGGCGAGCTTCACGCCGCGCACGCCGACGGACGACCGTCCGGTGAAGACCCGCACGTCGGTCGCGGGGAACCTGATCGCCCTTCCGTTGCGAGTCGCGAGCAGGATATCGTCCTCCGCTGTGCAGACGGCGACGCCAATGAGCCTGTCGTCGGCGTCGTCGCCCTCGAACTTCATCGCGATCTTGCCGGTCTGGCGCACCTCGACGAAATCGGACAGGGCGTTCCGGCGCACGTAGCCCTTCGCGGTCGCGAACATGACGTGGTATTCGCCCCAGGTACCCTCGTCCTCGGGCAGCGGCAGCACCGTCGAGATGCGCTCGCCCTCGGCGAGATTCTGGAGGAGCTGCACCATCGGGCGGCCGCGCGCCTGCGGCGTGCCGAGCGGAAGCCGCCAGACCTTGAGCTTGTAGACGCGACCCGTCGAGGTGAAGAAGAGCACCGGGGTGTGCGTCGAGGCGACGAAGACCTGGGCGACGAAATCCTCCTCGCGCGTCGCCATGCCGGCGCGGCCCCGGCCGCCCCGCCGCTGCGCGCGGTAGGTCGAGAGCGGCACGCGCTTGATGTAGCCGGCGTGGCTCACGGTGACGACCATGTCCTCGCGCTGGATCAGCGCTTCGACGTCGGTCTCGAACTCGTTCTCCTCGATCTCCGTGCGCCGCGGTGTCGCGAACTGCTCCTTCACCGCGAGAAGCTCGCCGCGAATGATCTCGAGCCGCTTCGGGCGCGAGCCGAGGATCTCGAGATACTCCTGGATGTCCTTGACGATCGCGGCGAGCTCCTCGGCGATCTTCTCGCGCTCGAGCCCGGTGAGGCGCTGCAGGCGCAGATCGAGGATCGCCTTCGCCTGCTCCTCGGAG
The DNA here is from genome assembly GCA_019689675.1 of Rhodospirillales bacterium. Taxonomy (GTDB): domain Bacteria; phylum Pseudomonadota; class Alphaproteobacteria; order ATCC43930; family CGMCC-115725; genus JADGGZ01. The sequence continues at coordinate 21,201 of JADGGZ010000042.1, forward strand.
AGCCGGTAGGTACCGTCCTCCGCGACGTTCCGGCCCGGCTCGTCGATGAGCCTGATGAGGGGCGCCACGTCCTTGGCGGGCCATGCCCGCTCGAGGAGCTGCGCCTTGGCGACGGCCGGGTCCTTCGCGGCGCGGATGAGCTGGATCACCTCGTCGATGTTGGCGACCGCGACGGCGAGGCCGACCAGCACATGCGCCTTCTCGCGCGCCTTGCCGAGGAGAAAGCGCGTGCGGCGCTCGACCACCTCCTCGCGGAAGGCGATGAACGCGGAGACGAGGTCGCGCAGCGTCATCACCTCGGGACGACCGAGGTTGAGCGCGAGCATGTTGACGCCGAAGGTGGTCTGAAGCTGCGTGTGCTTGAAGAGCTGGTTGACGACGACCTCGGGCGATGCGTCGCGCTTCAGCTCGACGACGACGCGCACGCCCTCGCGGTCGCTTTCGTCCCTGAGCTCGGCGATCCCTTCGATCGTCTTGTCGCGGACGAGCTCCGCGATGCGCTCGATCGTCTTCTTCTTGTTGACCTGGTAGGGAAGCTCGGTGAAGACGAGCGCCTCGCGCTCCTTGCGGATCTCCTCGACGTGGTGCTTCGCGCGCACCACGATCGCGCCGCGGCCGAGCCGATAGGCGGACTGGCAGCCGACCCGGCCGACGATGATGCCGCCGGTCGGAAAATCCGGCCCAGGCACGAACTCCATGAGCTGCTCGGACGTGATCGCCGGGTTCTCGATGAAGGCGACGCAGGCATCCACGACCTCGCCCAAATTGTGCGGCGGGATGTTGGTCGCCATGCCGACCGCGATGCCCTGCGCCCCGTTGACGAGCAGGTTCGGGAAGCGCGCCGGCAGCACGCGCGGCTCGTTCCTCGTCTCGTCGTAGTTCGGCTGGAAATCGACGGTATCCTTGTCGATGTCCTCGAGGAGCGAATCGGCTACTCTGGCGAGCCGCACCTCGGTGTATCGCATCGCCGCCGGCGGGTCGTCGTCCATCGAGCCGAAATTGCCCTGGCCGTCGACCAGCTTCAGGCGCATCGAGAAATCCTGCGCCATGCGCACGAGCGCATCGTAGATCGCCTGATCGCCGTGCGGGTGATAGTTGCCCATGACGTCGCCCACGACGCGGGCCGACTTGCGGTAGGCGCGGTTCCAGTCGTTCCCCGCCTCCTTCATCGCGTAGAGGATGCGGCGATGAACCGGCTTCAGCCCGTCGCGCGCGTCGGGAAGCGCGCGCGCCACGATCACGCTCATCGCGTAATCGAGGTAGGAGCGCTTCATCTCCTCCTCGATCGTGACCGGCGTTATGTCGTGACTGGGCGG
>JADGGZ010000043.1 GCA_019689675.1 Rhodospirillales bacterium
AACCGGTGCAAAGCCGGAGGGGGTCGTCATTCAGAGGATAGACGCAGAGGCATTCGTTCTCGGACCAGCGACGCGCGCTGCGATCGAGGCGGCGTTCGCCGACCGTCGCCTGGTGCGCTCCCGTGTCCGCATCGAGGACGGCGGCATCGATGGCGCGACGGAGCACTACACCGAAGCGCCGACCCCGGCGCTCCTCATCGTGGAAAGCAGCGCCGCCGGGCAGGACGAGCTCGTGGCGTCTCTCGAGAGGCTGTCCGAGGTCTGTCAGCCCGACACGCGCGTCATCGTTCTCGGGGCCGTCAACGACGTATTCCTCTACCGCACGCTCCGCCGCCAGGGCGTCAGCGAGTACCTTCCCGTTCCGGTCGACGCCAAGGCGCTCGCCGAGAGCGTCTTCAACCTCTACGCCGAACCCGGGTCCGAGAAGCTCGGACGTCTCATCAGCTTCATCGGCGCGTGCGGCGGGGCGGGCGCGAGCCAGCTTGCGCACAACGTCGCGTTCCAGCTCGCACGAATCTTCGACGCGGAAACGGCGCTGCTCGACTTCGACCTCGCCTTCGGCACCGTGTCGCTCGATTTCAACCTCGAGTCGCCGCAGCACATGGCGGCCGTGCTCGCCGAGCCCGAGCGCATCGACGACACGCTGCTGCAGCGCTTCATGGCGAAGTACGGCGAGAACCTCTATCTCCTGACCGCTCCGGGCGCGATGCCGCCTTCGGGCGACGTCGCAGCGCCGGCGGCGGAGGTCCTTCTCGGCAGGACCCGACGCAACACGAATTTCGTCGTTGCGGACCTGCCGTCCGTCTGGACCGCCTGGACGCAAGCGATCCTCAACATGTCCGACGAGATCGTCATCGTCGCGCCGCCACGACTGACTGCGCTCCGGAACGCCAAGCGCCTGACCGAGCTTCTCAACGCCCGCCGCGTCAACGATACGCCGGCGCGGATCGTCCTCAACCGCGTCGGGGCGAGCCCGAAGACGGAACTCACCCTCAAGGATTTCACTACCGGCATCGGGCAGGAACCTCTCGCGGTCATCAACAACGATCCGGGAGTCTTCGAGCTCGCCTCCAACAACGGGCAGATGATCGGCGAAGGCAAGTCCGCGCAGAAGGTCGTCGAGGCCCTGAAGCGTGTCGCCATCACGGTGAGCGGCCGCTCGCCGCAGAAACCGAAGCGCAAGGGGATCGCCGAGATCTTCCGCCTGGGTGCGCCTAAGAGAGCCGCCGCGGCGAGGTAGCGATGTTCGGGAAGCGCGTTGCCCCCGTTCCGTCTCGGCCGCAGCCGGCGCCTCCGCCGCCGGCGCCGGTGAAGGCTCCCGAGCCGGTCGCTGCACCGGCTCCGGAGGCGCCCCGGCCTTCGCCTCACCACAGCGAGGCCGAAGAGCGCTTCAACGAAATGAAGGTCGCGGTCTTCAACGCGCTCCTTCAGACGGTCGACCTGAAAGAGCTCGGCAAGCTCACCCCGGAAACGGTGCGCAGCGAGCTTTCCGATGTCATTTCCGAGATCGTCGCGATCAAGAACTTCGTCGTCAACGCGCAGGAGCAGCAGCGCCTCGTCGACGACATCTGCAACGACATCCTCGGCCTGGGGCCGCTCGAGCCGCTCATTGCCCGCGACGACATCGCCGACATCATGGTGAACGGCGCCGACAAGGTCTACATCGAGACCAACGGCAAGATCGTCCTCACCGACATCAAGTTCCGCGACAACGCGCAGCTCCTCAACATCTGCCAGCGCATCGTCTCCGCCGTCGGTCGACGCGTCGACGAAGCCTCGCCGATCTGCGACGCACGCCTTGCCGACGGCAGCCGTGTCAACGTCATCGCGCCGCCGTTGTCGATCGACGGCCCGGCTCTCACGATCCGAAAGTTCAAGAAGGAAAAGCTCACCCTCGAGAAGCTGGTCGAATTCGGATCGGTCTCGCCGGTGGTCGCCGAGCTTCTCAAGCTGATCGGGCACTGTCGCATCAACGTCATCGTCTCCGGGGGCACCGGGTCGGGCAAGACGACGCTCCTCAACTGTCTTACCCGCTACATCGACCACAGCGAGCGCATCATCACCTGCGAGGACGCGGCCGAGCTGCAGCTCCAGCAGCCGCATGTGGTGCGGCTCGAGACGCGCCCGCCGAACCTCGAAGGGGCGGGGCAGGTGACGATGCGCGACCTCGTCAGGAACTGTCTGCGCATGCGGCCCGAGCGCATCATCGTCGGCGAGGTGCGTGGACCGGAGGCGTTCGACCTCCTGCAGGCCATGAACACCGGCCATGACGGGTCGATGGGCACGATCCACGCCAACAGCCCCCGCGAAGCGATCAGCCGCATCGAGAACATGATCGCGATGGGCGGTTTCTCTCTACCGGCCAAGACGATCCGCGAGCAGATCGCGGGCGCGGTCAACGTGATCGTCCAGGCTCAACGGCTGCGCGACGGCTCGCGCAAGATCACGCACGTAACGGAGATCCTCGGAATGGAGGGCGACGTGGTCACGCTCCAGGACCTCGCCGTCTTCGAGTTCCAGGGCGAGGACGCGAACGGGAAGATCATCGGGCGCCACAAGATCACCGGGCTGCGGCCCGGGTTCTGGGACCGCGTTCGCTACTTCGGCAAGGAGCGGGAGCTCGCCGCGATCATGGAGACCGCTGATGCCACTTGATCAGCTCTTGGCGCCGCCCGCGATATACGTCCTGGCGCTCGGTTTCGGCGTCGCTCTATTCATCTTGCTGCTGGTACCCGTACTGGCGCTCCGCCACAGCCCGCGGGCACAGCTTCGTGCCCGCGCGCTGGAGCTCGCTCGTGCCACCGGCAAGCAGGGTAGCGGGATCAATCTCGCGCTCAAGGGAAAGGGCGGCCGGCTTACTCAGAACCGTGTCAAGGAGCTGGCGGAGGACGGCAGCAAGAAGAACCGGCGCCAGATCATCCGCGCCCTCATCGAGGAGGCGGGGCTCGGCTGGACGGTCACGAAGTTCTACGTGGTTTCGGCGATCTGCGCCGTCGTCTCGCCTCTCGTCTACATCGCTTGCGATATGCCGATGTGGGGCGCGCCCTTCGCTGCGGTCGCCGGCGGCTTGCTTCTCCCGCGCATTTACCTCAGGAGCACTGCGAAGAAGCGCCAGCGGAAGTTCACCTCGCAGCTCGCGGACGCGATCGACATCATCACGCGCGGCATACGCTCCGGGCTTCCCGTCGGCGAATGCCTCGGCATCATCGCCCGCGAAAGCCCCGAGCCTATCGCCGGCGAGTTCAGGCTGATCGTCGAGGGTCAGCGGCTCGGCCTCACCCTCAAGGAAATCATGGACAAGGCGGTGGCACGAATGCCGACCGCCGACATGCGCTTTTTCGCGGTCGTTCTGGTGCTGCAGCAGAAGACCGGCGGTAACCTCGCCGAGGCGCTCTCGAACCTTTCCGGCATCCTGCGTGCACGCAAGAAGATGGCCGACAAGGTGAAGGCGATGTCGTCGGAAGCCAAGATGACGGCGATGATCATCGGCTCGCTGCCGTTCATCCTCGGGGCGCTCATCTACTTCCTCAACCCCGGCTACATCTCGATCCTCTTCACCGACCCGACGGGGCGGGCGATGACCGCCGGCGGCATCCTCTGGATGTCGATCGGCATCTTCATCATGAAGCAGATGGTGAGCTTCAAGGTATGATCGCGAAGCTGACAGACCCGATGTTCATCGTGCCGCTGATGACGAGCGCGGCGGCGTTTTTCGGCGTCCTCGGGCTGCTCCTGCCGCTCGCCCAGCGCAACCCCTACGGCTCGCGGCTGAAGGCGATCACCGATCGGCGCAAGGAGCTCACGGCGGCGGCGCGCAAGCGTTTCGAGAAGCGCCCGACCCTGCGGCAGCAGATGTCGGCCCGCGTCAACCTCATGAAGACGGTGCTCGAGCGCCTCAACATGCGCGACCTCATGGAGCAGCCCACGCTGAGGAAGCGTATGCTCCAGGCCGGCAAGCGCTCGAACCAGGCCGTCGTCACCTTCGCCTTCACGCAGCTCGCGCTGCCTGTCGTGCTCGCCGCCGTCTCGGCGCTGATCCTCTTCGGCTCGCCCGCGTATCAGGAGACAGCAGCGGTGGTCCGGCTCGCGATCGTCTTCGGCGCCGCCGTCGTCGGCTACTATCTGCCGCAAATTCTGCTCTCGAACGCGATCAAGAAGCGCCAGGAAGAAATCCTCCTCAAGCTGCCGGACGCTCTCGATCTCATGGTGATCTGCGTCGAGTCCGGCATGTCGGTCGAAGCGGCCTTCCAGAAGGTGTCGGAGGAGATGACGGTCGACGGCCCGGCGCTCTCCGAGGAGTGGGCGATCACCTACACCGAGCTCGCCTTCCTCAACGACCGCCGCGCCGCGCTCGAAAATCTCGCCGAGCGCACCGGGCTGCCGACGGTGAAATCGATGGTCACCGCGCTGGCGCAGGCGGAGCGTTACGGCACGCCGGTCGGCGTCAGCCTGCGCGTCGTGGCGCAGGAAAACCGCGATGCGCGGATGTCGCGCGCCGAGGAAAAGGCGGCGAGCCTGCCGGCGAAGCTCACCGTGCCGATGGTGATGTTCTTCCTGCCGGTCCTCTTCATGGTGCTGATCGGGCCGACGATCGTCGGGATCATGCGCCGCTTCGGCGGCTGAGCGGCGATGAGCGCCTCAATGCAGCCCGTTGAGAAGCCTGTAATAGGCGATGTTCTCGTTCGCCAGCTTCTCGGGCAGATCCTTCCTCACCAGCGACTCCGTGCGCGCGAGATCGCCTTTGAGCGCGTAGAGGAGGGCGAGGCTCTGCCGCATCTGCGGGGTGGTCTTGGCGAAGCCCTGCGGCTCGAGCTTGGCGATCGCGGCGTCGATGTTTCCGGAAAGAGCGAGCGAGAGGGCGAGATTGTTCTGGACTGCGGGATTGTCCGGCGACATCGCGAGCGCCTGGGCGTAAGCCTTTTGCGCGGAGTCGTGCTGGCCGGCGAGGTCGTGCGCGACGCCGATCGCGGAATGGATCGTCCAATCCGCGTTCTCGAGGCCGGCGGCCGCCTGAAGCGTTTTCAGGGCCCCCGGCACGTCTCGCGAGGCGAGAAGCGCCTTGCCGAGCTCGCCCTGGACGCGCGCGTCCTGGGGAAACTTCGGCGCCGCTTCGTTCGCGATGCGCAACGCCTCGGAGAGCTGTCCGGAGTTCCGCAAAGCGCGGATGAGCCCCGCAGCAGCCGCAGGGTCGTCGGGCCGCCGCTCGTAGAGAGATCGATACGTCGCGACCGCGGCGAGCCAGCCGCCCGATTGCTCGGCCTGCGTCGCCGCTTGCAGCAACGACGTGTCGACCGATCTGTTGACGGCGTTGGTCGTGGGATCCTGGCACGCGGCCAATGCCAGCACGAGAAGGATCGCCGGATGATGCCTCATTGGATTGCAGTCTCGCCGTTTTCCGCGCGGGTTAAGGGGTCGTTCAGCAACCCGATGATACGGTTCGTTGCGTTAACAGCATGTTTCGGAAGAGGCGCATAATGGTCGGCCGACACACCATCGCGGCTTGGGCGACGGTCCTCGCGCTCTGCGCCCTTCCGGCCGCGGCTCAGCAGCGGACCATCCAGGTGCCGGTCAACGGCGCCGAACTGATCCGGCTCGGTACCATTCCCGGATCGGTGCTGATCGCCAATCCGGCGATCGCGGACGTCGTCGTGGAAGGCGGCAAGCAGGTCTTCGTGCTCGGGCGGGCACCGGGGGAGACGCAGCTCTACGTGCTCGATTCGAGCGGCGCCACGCTGCTGCAAGCGGCTGTCTCCGTCCTGCCGCCGACCGCCCGGCACCTGACGGTGATCCGAGGCGACGAGGAAACCTACCTTCATTGCGCGCCGCGCTGCGCCGCCGTGGTCGGCCAGGAGAAGAAGCAGGGCGGCGCTCAAGCCGGGGCGGGCGCCGCGTCGACCCCGTCTCAATCAGCGACGGTCGACGTCGCGCCGGGCTCGGCATCGTCCAAGCAGTGAGCCCGCACGGCGGCGCGCGCGATCTCGTCGCGTTCACCGACGCCGACGCCGCGGTCGCACGGATCGAGGAGATATACGCAGCCGGCGTCGATGCGATCCGGCGCGGCTTCGCCGAAATGAGCCGGGGCGGCGCGCCTGCTCCCTTCGAGGCGACCTATCCCTATGTCGGCCTTTCGGTCGGTCGCACCGAGCTTCACGTCGACGCGCGCCTCTCTTACGGCGTCCTCCTAGAGCCAGGGACCTATGGAACGACGCTCACCCGGCCCGATCTTTTCGCCAGGTATTGGCGCGAGCAGATCGCGCTCCTCCTCGACCATCACCGCGTGCCGGTCGTGGTCGGACGCAGCGACCGTCCCATACCGCTTCCTTTCGTGATCGAGGAGGCGGTCGTCGACATCGGCGAGGCCGAGGTGAGGGCGCTCCAGCAGCATTGCGCGCTGCCGGACCTTGCCGCCACCGACGACTCGATCGCGAACGGCACGTTCCGGCCGGCATCGGGAGAGCCGCAGCCGCTCGCGCTCTTCACGGCCGAGCGCGTCGACTACTCGCTCGCCCGACTCCACCATTACACCGGCACCTCGCCGTCCCACTTCCAGGACTTCGTCCTGCTGACCAACTACCAGCGCTATGTCGACGAGTTCGTGCTCGTCGGCCGGAACGCCGTCGGCACCGACGACTGGATCGCGTTCGTCGAGCCAGGCGATGTCCTTACGGAAGCGCCGGCCCGCGCGAGCGGCGGGCCGGAAGCACCCGTCCACCTTCCGCAGATGCCGGCCTACCACCTCAAGAGAGCGGACGGCGCCGGCATCAGCCTCGTCAACATCGGCGTCGGCCCCAGCAACGCGAAGACGATCACCGATCACCTCGCGGTGCTGCGCCCGCATTGCTGGATCATGCTCGGCCACTGCGCCGGGCTGCGCCGCAGCCAGTTGCTCGGCGACTATGTCCTGGCGCACGGCTACGTGCGCGACGACCATGTCCTCGACTTCGATCTGCCGTCCTGGGTGCCGGTGCCGCCGATCGCCGAGGTTCAGGTCGCGCTCCAGGAGGCGACCGCGAAGGTTACGGGCCTGCGCGGACAGGAGATGAAGACGCGGCTGCGGACGGGCACCGTCATCACCACCGACAACCGCAATTGGGAGCTGCGCTCCGAGCAGCTCTTCAAACGGCTGAACCTGTCGCGCGCGATCGCGGTCGACATGGAGTCCGCGACCGTCGCCGCCAACGGCTTTCGCTTCCGGGTGCCGTACGGAACCCTGCTCTGCGTCTCCGACAAGCCGCTGCACGGGGAGCTCAAGCTCCGCGGCATGGCGAACGCCTTCTACCATGAGCGCGTGAGCCAGCATCTGCGGATCGGCCTCGAGACGATGCGGCTCTTGCGGGAGCAGGGCGTCGATCGCCTGCACTCGAGAAAGCTGCGCGGCTTCGACGAGCCGGCCTTCCGATAAGCTCGGTCTAGAGACGCAGCGCCCAGACGCTCGTCGCCCGGTCGCGGCCGCCGGCGACGAGCAGCAGAAGGTCGTGAACCGAATCGAAGACGAGGTTGTAGTTCATGCCGAGGCGGAACGGCAGAGTCGCAGGGTGGCGCGTCCAGGCATCGTTCCCGAGGTCGTAGAGCCAGGTTTCGGCGAACGCGCGGCCGTTCGCGCCCGGCTCGTCCGCCCGACGATCGATCAGAACGACGGTCCGCGCGATCCCGGGGTGGAATGCCATCGGGCGCGCCTGCGCGGGAGGCGGCCGAAGCCCGGGCGTCGGCATCATGCGCTGACGCCGCAATCGCGGCTCGTAGACGACGATGTCGTTGCCGTTCGTATTCGTACCGAAGGCGACGAGCGCTCCGCGGCTCGTGTCGAACGCGACATTGACGTGGTAGCCGAGAAGGCCCGGTCCCAGGATCTTCTCCCACCGAAGCGGATTCCCGCCGAGCTCGAAGACGCCGGTCGCCTTATAGCCGATCACGACGCCGCGCTCGGGATCGTAGGCCGCGGCATAGGGAAAGAAGTGCTCGGCCTTCGCGGGAAGCGGCCGCCACGCGCCGCGCGCGAGGTCGAACAGCCAGGTCGGGTGACGCCGTATCGCCGGCCAGACATGCGTCATCGCGTCGGTGAACCGCCCCGGCTTCATATGCTCCGGGAAGCTGGCCACCACGAGCGCGTCGAGACCGGCATGGTAGACGACGGCCCCCATCGTGTGCATCGCCCACGGATGGTTCCCCTCCACCCCCGCGACGGGAATTCCCTCCGCGTCGACGCGGTAGGTCGACGGGTCGTCGTCCGGGTAGGCGCGGGTCCACACCCGCGCGACGGGATCGAAGAAGAGCGGCGCATTGCTCCAGTCCTCCCCGTGCTCGTCGCTGCCGAAGATCACGAGGCGGCCGCGCTTGGAATCGAAGGCGGCGCCGGCATGGGCCTGCCGCGTGAAGCGGACGGCGTCCGAGGTCGACTGGCGATGAATTTCGACCCAGCGCCCTTGCGGAACCGTCGCGAGATCCTGGGAGGGCTCGGCGGCGCTCGTCGCGACGGCGGATGTCAGGAGCGCAGCGGCGATCGAAGCGGCGCGCATGATCACCGTGCGAGCTCCTCCGGACGAGGGCCGAAACGCGGCAGCGGCTCGTCCCGCTCGCAGCAACCGAGATCCGGCGCGCGGCCGGTGAACCGGTCGTTGAAGTTGGGCAGATCCACGCCGCGGTCGATCGCGCGAGACTGCGGGCCCAGCCGCGGGTCGTTGAACGCCGGCTCGTAGCGGCGCTCCAAATTTTCCGGCGTGGTGAAGCGTCCGGCGAAGGTCCGCTGCGGCCCCATCGTCCAGGCGCCGCGACGGGCATAGAGCGCGCCCGACGCCCGCGCGTCCGCGGGCGATGCGAACGTGGTTCCGTTCCAGAGCGCGAAGGCGCCGCCCGGCCATTCATAGCCGTCGTTGTCGAAGTCGCAGCGGATCATCCGGCCGGTGCTTCGAAGCGCGGGCGCGCTCGTGCCGACGAAGAGATTGTTGCGCGTGACGACGTCGCTGACGGTCTCGCTCCCCGGCGAGATCGAGAACGGAAGCCCCCTGGTGACGGAGGTGTTGTGGAACAGGAGCACCCCGGCCGTGTGGTTGTGCAGCTTGAAGGGCGAGTATTGGACGTTGAAGATCAGATTCCGGAAAACATAGGCGGGCCCGCCATGCACCGGCTGCGCGCTGATTCCGGCGAAGCAGTTGGTAATGCGGTTGCGGAAGACGCGGACATTGGTGTCGGAGTAGTCGATCTCGATACCGTCATCCGTGCACACGTCGATCTCGTTGTTGTGGATGTCGCTCGCCGACATCCGGCCGTTGTCGCCGTTATGCACGCCGTCGCCGACGTTCCGGATGAGGTTGTGGGCGACGACATGGCCGGCCCCTGTGATGTTGATGGCGTAGACCTCCTCGATTCCGGCGGAGCGCGGCCAGCGTGTCGTTCCGATGAAGACATTGTCGGCGATGTAGAAGCCGACCGACTCCCGGTACGCGGCGCCGAAGGCGACAAAACCGCGCCGCTGCACGAGAAAGCGGTTGCGGGTCGCGACAATGCGGCTCGCGAGGTCGGCGCGGACGAGGTGCTCCGCGTTGCGCAGGACCAGCCGGTCGAGCCAGATGTCGCTTCGGCGGCGAAGGTCGAGGAGAACCGGACTGCCGCGGCCGTCGAGAATGACGGACCCGTCGCCCGTCCCCTCGAGCACGATCGGATGCTCGGCCGTACCCGAGCTCCCGATGACGAGGGGCGTCTCGGCGTAGGTTCCGGCGCCGAGCGTGAGGACATCGCCCGGCCGCGCACGGGCGAGCGCGACGGCAAGGCCGCGGAAGGGATCGTCCCGTGTTCCGGTACCGCCGGGCTCGATGCCGGGGGCGAGCGGCACGACGTGGAGCCGGCGGAGCGGCGCCGGCCGTCGGGGCACGGCGGCGGTCCGCATCTCGACCTTCTCGATTCGCGTTCCGCCGTCGGGATCCTGAAGCCGAAGCTCGATCTCGTATTCCGTGTCGGGGGCGAGGTCGACGATGCTTCCGGCGAAGAGGTGCCCTCCGGAGACCCGGTTCTCCGGCGACAGTTTCTCGTTGTGCGTGCGAAAGAGCGGCAGGGCGGGCGACCATGCGGATTTGCCGGCCGGGCGGTAAGCGACCTCGACCGTGGCGTTGCCGTTGGCGTCGCCGAAAATGGGCCAGCGCACCCCGAGGCTCGTCGGGGTGGGAGGTTCGGTCGTGATCGGTCCGGGCGTCGAGGCGTCGCGCGCCGCGCTCGCGGGCGCCTCGGCCTCGACCGCAGAGGGAAGGCCGCCCAGAACGGCGGCGAGGACGATCAGTCCGAAGAGGTCGGACCGTCGCCGGAAGCGAGACTTTCTGGCCGCTCTCTCCGTCGCTCTTCTCCGGCTGGTTGGCGGCCTCGCTCTGTAGGCGGCTACTGTGCTGCGACCTTCGCGACGGCGAGGCTGCGAAGCGCCTCTGGATCGCGAATGTAGAGCGTCTTGTGCTTTCGCTCGACGATGCCCCTGCGGGCGAGCGTGCCGATCACGTAGGCCACGACCTCCCGGGTAGTGTTGGCCCAGGAGGCGAGGTCGTCGTGCCCCGGGACCTCCATGATCGCGAGCTGGCCGGGCACCTCTTCGAGCGGACGTCCGAGCCGGAGGAGCTCGGTGTAGAGGCGCTGCTCGGGCGACAGGAGGCTGAGGTCGCGCACCCGCGTATTCAGCGAGCGGATGATGGCCGAAAAGCGCTGCAGCATCCGGAAGGCGACGCCCTGGTCGCGCTTCAGCACCTCGACGAAGAGCGGGCGCGGCATGATCGCCACGACCGATTGCTTGTTGGCGACGACCCTGGCCGTGCGCGCCTCGCCGTCGAGCGCCGAGAGCGCGCCTATGACGTCGCGGCCCGCGATGGTCGCGAGCTTGACCTCCTCGCCGCCTTCGACGTCGATGACGACGCGGGCCTCGCCGTCGAGGAGGAAGAGCGCGTCCTCGGTGACGCTGCCTTTGTCGAGAATCACCTCGTTGGGGGCGATGCTTCGGAATGCGCAGCCTGCCTCGATCTCCTCCAACCGCTCGCGCGCGACTTCGGAGAAGAAGTCGAGGACGCCGAGCGACGGCGTGGACCCGTTCTCGCGGGTGTGGCGGAGGGCGACTGGCATTGCCGAAGAATTCTTTAACCGAAGCGCGTCCGAGACAACCGAGCGCCCATGTTTCGGCGAAATGCTTGGGATTTCGTTACTCGGTCGCCTGGAAAAGCCGGTCCATCTCGCGCCGCTGCGAGGGTTTGTAGCCGGGCGAGGACGCCTGGCCGGCGCTCGGCGGCCCGGCCGGGGCGACGAGGGCGCGGATCGCCCGCTCCGCCGCTTCGTCGCGCGCCCTTTCGGCTTCCCGTTTGGCCGCGGCGGCGCTCTTCTCGCGGATCTGTCCCGGGACGAGATTCCTGATGGTTTCGGCGCCGGCGGCCAGAAAAGGCTTCAGCCGTGCCTTCTGGGCCCAGTCGGGCCAGTCGGATTCGGGCCAGGCCCAGGCGAGGACCATCCACGCGAGGCATGCGAGGACGGCGCCGCGCACGAGCCCGAAGACGAAGCCGAGCGTGCGGTCGAGGGCCGAGAGCGAGCTCCCCTTGACGCGGCTCGCGAGCGCGGCGGTCGCGAGAGTCAGGATTACGAGCGCTCCGAGGAAAAGCACCGCCCCGGCGGCGATGTCGGCGACGGTCGGGTTGCCGATGAGGTCGCGCGCGATCGGGCGCGCGGTCGAGAATCCGTAGATCGCGACGAAGGCCGACGCGACCCAGGCGCCGATGGAGAGCGCCTCGCGCACGAAGCCGCGCGCGAAGGCGAAGAGCCCGGAGATGCCGATGATCCCGAGAACGATGAGGTCGAGCGTGTTCACGCCGCGCGCGCCTCCGGCTCGAAGAGGTCGACGAGCTGGCGCAGATGCGCGATCTCGGTCACGGCGACGTCGCCGGCCCGAGGCTTCGAGCCGCCGCGCCGCGGCGGCGCGAACGCCGCTGTGAAGCCGAGCTTGCCGGCCTCCTTCAGCCGCGCGTCCATCTGGCTCACGGCACGAACCTCGCCGGCGAGCCCGATCTCGCCGAAGACCACCGTCTCCGGCGGAACCGGCCGGTCGCTCAGCGCCGAGACGAGCGCCGCCGCGACCGCGAGGTCGGCCGCCGGTTCGGCAATGCGAAGCCCTCCCGCGACGTTGAGGTAGATGTCGCGGCCGCCGAGCGAGAGGCCGCAGCGCGCATCGAGCACGGCGGTCACCATGGCGAGCCGGTTGCCGTCCCAGCCGACGACGGCGCGACGCGGCGTGCCGTAGGGGGAGGGGGCGACGAGCGCCTGGATCTCGACCAGCATCGGTCGGGTTCCCTCCATTCCGGCGAAGACCGCCGAGCCGGCGACGTGGCCGCGCCGCTCGCCGAGGAAGAGCGCCGACGGGTTCGACACTTCGGCAAGACCCGCGTCGGTCATTTCGAAGACGCCGATCTCGTCCGTCGGGCCGAAGCGGTTCTTCACCGCGCGCAGGATGCGGAACTGGTGACCGCGCTCGCCTTCGAAATAGAGCACCGTGTCGACCATGTGCTCGAGGACGCGAGGGCCGGCGATGAGGCCTTCCTTGGTGACGTGCCCGACGAGGAGAAGAGCGAAGCCGCGGCGCTTGGCGAGGCGGATCAGCTCCTGCGCCGCGGCGCGGACCTGGCTCACCGTGCCGGGCGCGCTGTCGAGCGTGTCGACATACATTGTCTGGATCGAGTCGATGACGACGAGGTCGAGGTCGCTGGCGTCGAGCGAGGCGACGATGTCGCGCACGCTGGTCGCCGCGGCGAGCCGGACCGGAGCCTCGGCGAGGCCGAGCCGCGCTGCCCTCAGCCGCACCTGATCGATCGCCTCCTCGCCGGAGATGTAGGCGCAGCCGGCGCCTGTCCGCGCGAGCCTCGCCGCGACCTGCAGGAGCAGCGTCGACTTGCCGATCCCCGGATCGCCCCCGACGAGGATCGCCGAGCCCGGCACCAGCCCGCCGCCGCAGACGCGGTCGAACTCCGCGATGCCCGAGACGCGGCGTGGCGCTCCGGCGCTCGTGCCGGAAAGGGCGACGAAGTCGAGCTTCTTGCCTCTGCCTCTGCCGAGCCCCTTGGGTGGGCCGGCTTCCACCGCGGCTTCCTCGACGAGGGTGTTCCACTCGCCGCAGCTTTCGCACTTTCCGGCCCATTTCGGCGCGACGGCGCCGCAGGCCTGGCAGACATAGCGCGACTGGGCGCGGGGCATGGGGCTACTTCCCTCCGCCGGACGCAGGCGCCGTCACCGGGTGCGAACCTCCATCTGGATCGGACCCTCCGCGTGCCCATGAACGAACTGCTCGACATAGGGGTTGCCGGAGCTGTCGATCTCCGCAGCAGGCCCTTGCCAGATGATTCGGCCGCGGTGAAGCATCGCGATCCGGTCGGCGATCTTGCGTGCGCTCGCCATGTCGTGCGTGATCGAGACGGCGGTTGCGCCCACCTCGCGCACGCACTTGACGATGAGGTCGTTGATGACGTCGCTCATGATCGGGTCGAGGCCCGTCGTCGGCTCGTCGAAGAAGATGATCTCCGGCTCGGCGGCGATGGCGCGCGCGAGCGCGACGCGCTTCTGCATCCCGCCCGAGAGCTCCGAGGGGCGGAGCTCGGCGACTTCCGGGCCGAGCCCGACGGCGCGGAGCTTGCTCAGCGCGATCTCTTTCGCCGCCTTGCGGTCCATGCCGCGTCCCTGGATGAGCCCGAAGGCGACGTTCTCCCAAATCCTTATGGAATCGAAGAGCGCGCCGCCCTGAAAGAGCATGCCGAATTTCTGCATCAGCTTCTCGCGCTCCCGCGAGGAAAGGCCGACGACCTCCCGCCCGTCGATCTTGATCGAGCCGGCGTCGGGCTCGAGGAGGCCGAGAATGCATTTCAGCATCACCGATTTTCCGGTGCCCGAGCCGCCGATCACGACGAGGCTCTCGCGCTCGGCGACGTCGAGATCGAGCCCGTCGAGGACGACCTTCCGCCCGAACGACTTCTTGAGCCCGCGGATTTCGATCTTGCTCATCGCGAGAAGAAGGCTTCGGTGAGGATGTAGTCGAAAAGGAGGATGAGGATCGAACCGGAGACCACGGCATAGGTCGTGGCGGCGCCGACGCCCTGCGCGCCGCCCCGCGAGGTGTAGCCGTGGAAGCACCCCATGAGCGTCACGATAAAGCCGAAGACGGCCGCCTTGGCGAGGCCTGCCACCACGTCCATCGTCTCGAGGAAGTCGGCCGTGCGCTGGATGTAGGTCGCGGGATTGAAGTCGAGCTTGTAGGTCGAGACGAGAAAGCCGCCGAAGACGCCGATGACGTTGGCGACGAGCACCAGCAGCGGAAGCATCAGCGTTCCGGAGAGAAGGCGCGGCACGACGAGGTATTTGTACGGATTGGTCGAGAGGGTCGTGAGCGCATCGATCTGATCGGTGACGCGCATCGTGCCGATCTCGGCGGCGATCGCCGCGCCGATCCGCCCCGCCACCATGAGGCCCGCGATGACCGGTCCCAGCTCGCGCGTCATCGACAGCACGACGACGTTCGGGATCGCGCTCTCCGCGGCGAAGCGGCTGAAGCCGGTATAGGTCTGGAGCGCCAGCACCATGCCGGTGAAGATTGCAGTGAGACCGACGACGGGCAGCGAGTAGTACCCGATGTCGATCATCTGCCGCAGTATCTGGCGCGGATACCAGGGCGGGCGCGCCATCGCCGCGAGCGCCGCGAGCGTGAACAGCACGATCCGACCCGCCGCGGCGAGGAATCCCAGGAACGCGGCGCCGACTGCGGCGAGGAAGTTCATTACCCGCGCCAGATCCGGTGATAGCGGCGGCCGAGGGAGGTGAGAATCTCGTAGCCGATCGTTCCCGCCTGGGCGGCGAGATCGTCGACGGTGTTCGTGGCGCCGATCAGCTCGACGAGGCTGCCCGGCTCGACGGCGGCCGGTTCGGCTGCGGTGACGTCCAACGTGATGAGATCCATGGAAATCCGCCCTATGAACGGCACCGTCGTGCCCCCCGCGAGCGCTCTACCCCGATTGCCCAGCGACCGCAACAGCCCATCGGCGTAGCCTGCCGCGACGGTGGCGATGCGCGTCGGCCGCTCGAGGCGGTGCGTGGCGCCGTAGCCGACCGTCTCGCCGGCGGCGGCCTCGCGCAGCTGCAGCACCCGGCCGAGGAGCCGCACGACCGGGCGCATCGGGTTGGGCGAGCCCGGCGTCGGGTTGCCGCCGTAGAGCGCGAAACCGGGCCGCACGAGATCGTAGTGATAGGCGGGTCCGAGAAAGATGCCGGAAGAGTTGGCGAAGCTCGCCGGCGCCGGCGGCAGAAGGGCGCGCGCGGCCTCGAAGCGCCGACGCTGCGCCTCGTTCATCGGCGTGTCCTCCTCCGCGCAGGCGAGATGGCTCATCACCGCGCGCAGAGGGAAGCCGGGATCGCCCACACGCGGCACGTCGGCGGGCGCGAGCCCCAGCCGGTTCATGCCTGTGTCGATGTGGAGGATCGCCGGCCGGCCCTGTCCCTTGCGTCGCCACCGTTCGACCTGACCGAGGTCGTTCAGCACCGGGGTCAGCCTCGCGTCGAGGAAGAAATGGCTGGTGCCCGGGAGGAGACCGCCGAGCACCGCGATTTCGGCCTCCGGCACGAACTGGCGCAACGCGAGCGCCTCGTCGAGGAGGGCGACGAAGAAAATGCGGCATCCCGCGGCCGCGAGCGCGGGCGCCACCTTCGCCGCGCCGAGCCCGTAGGCGTCGGCCTTGACGACGGCGGCGCAGACGGCGGGCGCCACGCGGGCTGACAGCGTGCGCCAATTGTCGACGACCGCGCCGAGATCGATCTCGAGGATCGTCGCCGCGTCAGCGGTGGCTGGGGAGGCGGTCGTCGCTGACAAGGTTGTCGAACTTCGTCGTCTCGCCGTCGAAGCGGAGCCGCACGGTGCCGATCGGACCGTGCCGCTGCTTGGAGATGATCACCTCCGCGGTCGCGTGCACCTCCTCGAGCCGGGCCTTCCAGCGCTCGTAGCGATCGTTGAACTTCTCTTCCGATTCCTCGGGGCGCCGCATCGGCTCCGCACGGGCGAGATAGTACTCCTCGCGGAAGACGAACATGACGACGTCGGCGTCCTGCTCGATCGAGCCCGATTCGCGCAGGTCGGCGAGCTGCGGCCGCTTGTCCTCGCGCTGCTCGACGGCGCGGCTGAGCTGCGAGAGCGCGATCACCGGCACGTCGAGCTCCTTGGCGATCGCCTTGAGGCCGCGCGTGATCTCGGAGATCTCCTGCACCCTGTTCTCGGCCGAGCGCCCGCTGCCCGCGCCCTGGAGGAGCTGGAGGTAGTCGACGACGATGAGATCGAGCCCGTGCTGGCGCTTGAGACGCCGCGCCCGCGTGCGCAGCGCCGCGATCGAGAGCGCGGGCGTGTCGTCGATGTAGAGCGGCACGCTCGCGAGCCGCTGGCTCGCCTGGACGAACTTGTCGAAATCGTCGTGGCTGACGTCGCCGCGGCGGATCCGGTCGCCGGAGACGCCGGACTCCTCGGCGAGGACGCGCGCCGCGAGCTGCTCGGCGGACATTTCGAGCGAGAAGAAGCCGACCACGGCGCCGTCCTCGGCGACGATTCTTCCGTCGGCGGTCTGCTTCGGCCGGTAGAGCTTCGCCGCGTTGAAGGCGATATTGGTCGCGAGCGCCGTCTTTCCCATGGACGGCCGCCCCGCGAGGATGACGAGATCGGACGGGTGGAGCCCGCCGAGAAGCCGGTCGAGATCGGTGAAGCCGGTCGACACGCCGGCGGTCTTGCCGCTGCGCTTGAAGGCGGCCTCGGCTTGGAGGATCGCGTTGGCGAGGCTGTGCTGGAAGGCCTGGAAGCCGCCCTCGCTGATTCCCTTCTCGGCGAGGTCGAAAAGCTTCTTCTCCGCGGTTTCGATCTGCGCCGCCGCGTCGAGCTCGAGGTCGTAGGTGTAGGCGCTGTTGACGACTTCTTCGCCGAGGGTGATGAGCTGGCGCCGCAGATAAAGGTCGTAGATCGTACGCCCGTAATCCTCGGCGTTGATGATCGTGATGACCGAGGCGGCCAGCCGGCCGAGATAGGCGCTGCCGCCGATTTCGGCGAGCGCGTTGTCCTGGTCGAAAACGCCTTTCAGCGTCACCGGATTGGCGATCTGGCCGCGCTCGATGAGCGTCCTGATCGCGTCGTAGATGCGCCCGTGTACGGCTTCCGCGAAATGTTCGGGCAGCAGGAACTCCGAGACGCGGTGATAGGCGGCGTTGTTGACCAGGATCGCGCCGAGCAGGGCCTGCTCGGCTTCGATGTTGGCGGGCGGGGTCCGGTAGCTCGGCTCGCCGCCCTCGGGCCGCAGCCGTGCGACATTCGATTCCATAGGAGGCTCAACCTAGCATCGACCGCATGCCTCGCGCATGCGCGAAACGATGCACACCTCTGTGGAACGTGGGGATGCGGTTCAGCGCGACCGCTGCAAGAGGCGGTGCAGGAGGCGCAGCGGCCAGCAGGCCGCGAAGACGAGCGCGACGAGGCAGACGAGCGCTTGTCCGGCCGCGCTCTTCTGCGGCGCGCGGAAATCGGTCTCGAAGACGACGACGCCGGCGACGACGAGGTAGGCCGACAGGAGAGCCCAAACGAGGCTCGACGACTCGAAGCTTCCCAGCATAGCCGGGAAACTTCGCCTCGCCGAGGTTAACGGGACCTTACCAAGGAGCGGCTATCGGCACCAAGGGGCGGCTATCGGCGCAGCGCAGCGCGCTCGTATTCGCTCGCCCGCGGGCGCGTCCCGACGAGACCGCCGAGCGCACCGGCGACCGCGCCGAGGAGGAGGGCGACGAAGCCCCAGATGGAGGCCCGGCTCGCCGCTGCCGCGGTCGTGCCGGCGACCCCGGTCGCGGCGTTCTTCATCTGGTTGGCCGCTTCGTCGATCCGTTTCGCGGCTTCCTCGCGGCTGATTCCGGCCTGGCCCGCGACGATGTCGATGACGCGCTCGCGAGCCTGGTTCGCCTCGGGTCCGCCTCGGGCCATTTGCGCCATCGCCGCCGCGAGCTCGGCTTTCGCCTGCTCGGGACTGAGCCTGCTGGCGTCGCTCGGCGCCAGCAGCTTCGTAAGCGGGTCGCCGCCCTGGATCTCGCTCGCGATGCCTTGACCCGCGCTTCCGACCATGTTGCCCAGCGCCGAGAACGTGCCGCCCATGATGTTGGCGAGCGCCGTCGTGAGAAGCCACAGCGTGACGATGAGCGCGAAGGCCCAGATGAGGAGCCCGTGCAGCAGCCCGTCGAAGCGCGTTTCGACGCCCGCGAGCCGGGCGGCGACGAAGCCGCCGACGAAAAGCGCGATGAGGTTCGCGACCGTCCACCAGACGGCTCCGCCGATGCCGAAGCCGGAGGCACTCGGAGCCGCGGTGCCGCCGGGCTGGGCCATGCCGAGCCCGACCGCCGCGCCGAGAACCGTGAGCAGGATCTGGACCGCTACGGCCATCACGACGCCGGCGAACACCGCGCCCCACGAGATGCGGCGCTGCGCCGTCGGGCGCACTTCGACGACGTCGGCGGCCGGGCTGCGCTCGGAATAGATACTCATCTGCTGCCTCGCCGGGTTCTGGCCTGTTGCTCCGGAAAACGTCCGGTTTCACGCCCCGTTCCGGCCGGCGTGGCCTTGTCACCCGAACCCGGTTCGCGCTTGGGTTGCGGCAGCTCCTACGCGGCGCGCTCGGCAGTGGATCCGAGCTTCTGGGTCCGCTCCCAATCCGTGATGTAGTCGCGGGTGAGGGGCACCGTCTCGAGCGCCTTCGCGATCTGCATTTGGAACACCATGTGCCCCATGTGGCGGAACGCGACCTCCGACCCCGCGAGATAGAACTCCCACATGCGGCAGAACCGCTCGTCGTAGAGCGCCTTCACCTTGTCCCAGTTCTGACGGAAACGCCGGCGCCAATGCCGAAGCGTGCTCGCGTAGTGCAAGCGAAGCACCTCGATGTCGGTGACCCAGAGCCCGGTCTTCTCGATGACCGGAAGTACCTCCGACAGCGCGGGCGAGTAGCCCCCCGGAAAGATGTATTTTCGGATCCACGGATTGGTCGCGCCCGGCCCGTCCATCCGCCCGATCGAATGAAGGAGCGCGACGCCGTTCGGCGCCAGGAGCTCGCGCAGCTTGTCGAAGAACGCCCCGTACTGCGGCACGCCGACATGCTCGAACATCCCGACCGAGACGATACGGTCGTAACGGCCGGTCTCCTGCCGGTAATCGCGCAGGTGGAAGCGGACCTTGTCGGCGAGCCCGGCCTGCGCCGCGCGCCGCGTCGCAACCTTGTGCTGCTCCTCGGAAAGCGTCAGGCCGGTCACATCCGCGCCCGTCTCGCGCGCGAGATAGAGCGCGAGGCCGCCCCAGCCCGAGCCGATGTCGAGCACCTTCATGCCCGGACGGAGGAGCAGCTTCGCCGCGATGTGCCGCTTCTTCGCGTCTTGCGCCGTCTCGAGGTCGTCGTCCGGCCGCTCGAAATAGCCGCAGGAATACTGCCGGTCGCGGTCGAGGAAGAGCTCGTAGAGCGCGTCGGAAAGGTCGTAATGGTGGGCGACGTTCGTCTTCGACTTCGAGACAGGGTTCCACTGCTGCAGCGTGCGCAGGAATGTGCCGCAGCCGTTCCAGATCGGGCTCAGCATGCCGCGGCCGAGCGACGCGGCGGCGTTCGAGCAGAGCAGATCGAGGAGTCCGAAGACGTCGCCTTCCTCCACCACGAGGGTCCCGTCCATGTAGGCTTCGCCGAGATAGAGGCGGGGGTGGAGCGCGAGCTTCCAGTGCAGCGACGGATCGGTCAGCCGCATCGCCAGTTTGGGCTCTGTCCCGTCGCCGAACTCGTAGCGGCGGCCGCGCGCGTCGATAAGGCGCAGCGTGCCCCGTCTGACGAGGTGATCGAGTAGGCGCGCCAACAACATAGGAGGCCCTCCTCGGAATTTTCCCATATGATTCCGGCGCTGCCCGCGACTGGCAAGCCTGAGGCGTTTACACTCGCGTCACCGTTGCCTATATCGGACCGACAGCATGGGTTACTGGACGCTGAACGACATCCCCTGGGAGAAGTTCGACCCGGCCAAGGTCGACTCCGATCTCGTGCGGATCGTCAAGGCAGCGAGCCTCGTGGAGTACGACGGCCCCAGCTACGCGCGCTATCTCTGCCGCGTCTTTCACGACGACGCCGAGTTCCGGGAGGTCGCCGAGCGCTGGGGCGCGGAGGAACGGCAACACGGCGAGGCGCTCGGTCGCTGGGCGAAGCTCGCCGATCCGACCTACGATCTCGAGACCGCTTTCCGTCGCTTCAAGGCGGGCTTCGACAGCAAGCTCGACGGCGACGTGTCGAAACGAGGCTCGCGTGCCGGCGAGATGATCGCGCGCTGCATGGTCGAGACGGGCACGAGCTCCTACTACACCGCGCTCGCCGAGGCCGCCGAGGAGCCTGTCCTGAAAGCCATCTGCCACAAGATCGCGGCCGACGAGCTTCGTCACTACAAGCTCTTCTACGCGACGGCGCGCAAGTATGTGGGACGCGAAGGGCTCGGCCTCTGGAGCCGCGTCAAGGTCGCGCTCGCGCGCGTCGCGGAGTCCGGCGACGACGAGCTCGCCTACGCCTATTACGCGGCGAACCACCATCCGGAGGAGCGTTACGACCGGCGCCGCCACGGCCGCGCCTATGCGAAGCGCGCTTACGGCATTTACCGCCGTCATCACGTGGAGCGCGTCATCGCGATGATCCTCAAGGCGGCCGGCCTCACGCCGAACGGCCGCCTCCACCGCGTCGTCAGCGCGGGGGCGTGGAGGTTCATGCGCTTGCGCGCCGCGCATTTCGCTCGCGCAGGAGTCTGAGCCGAGTCACAGCTCGGACGACGTCCGCTTTCGGGCGCGCTATGCTGGGCGTCGGAAGGAGGTTCCCCATGGGCGGACTTCTCGGCGTCGGCTTCCTTCTCGTCCTTTTCGCGGCAATTCCGGCGCGCGGCGCCGACCTCACGGCCGAGGAGGTTCGCGCCGCGCTGGCGGCCGCTCGACCCGACCGGCCGGCCGACTTCGCAGGCAAGTCGCTGGCCGAGCTCGACCTCAGCGGTTTCGATTTGCGGGGCGCGCATCTCGCCGGAGCGGATCTCTTCGGCACGAAGCTCGTCGGCGCGGATCTCTCCGGCGCCGATCTGTCGGGGGCGCGGCTCGACCTCGCTTGGATCATGCGCGCCAACTTCACCGGCGCCAATCTGTCGAAGGCGAGCCTCCAGGGGCTCGTCGTCTCTTATGGCCTCGAGATCTCCCGCGCCGACGCCCCCGTCTTCCGCGGCGCCGATTTCCGAGGCGCGCGGATCATGGCGCGCCTTGCGCAGTTCGACCTTTCGGGCGCGGACTTCTCCGGGGCGAGCATGGGCGCCGACATGCGGAACCAGTCGATGGGCCTCATGCGTACCGATTTTTCCGGCGCCGATCTCACCGGCGCGACCTTCGCCGGGGCGGACCTCGGCCGCGCCGCGCTGCGTTTCGCAAGACTCGCCGGCGCCGATCTGCGGGGGGCCAGCCTCATCGGGGCGGATCTCTCGGGGGCCGATCTCTCAGGCGCGGATCTGACCGGCGCCGACTTCACGGACGCCGATACGGGAGGTGTGGTGCTCGAGCGCGCCAAGGGTATCGAAACGGTAAAGGGATTGTCTCGAAGCGGCTGATTCCGGGCGCTTCCGGGCCGCGGATGCAGCAACGCGGCCGGTCAGGCGTTCAAGGGGCGAGGCTTCGACGGCTTTGACCTATGGTCGCGCATATCCTTGTGATCGAGAACGAAGAGCGCGTGAGCGAAGCGATCTGCGATCATCTCGCCGATCAGGGCTATCGCTGCACGTCGGCTTCGACGGCGGAGGAAGCGCGGCTCGTCCTCTCCCGTTTTCAAATCGATCTTCTCATCGTGGGTAGCGAGCTGCCGGAAGGCGCCGACGGAATCGAGCTCGCGCACGAAGCGCGCGCGAGCGGTCTCGCGGCGATGATGATCGCGCCGAGCTCTTCGGTGGCGATCGCCGAAGAGGGCATTCCCGTTCTCGTCAAGCCGCTTCGCCTCGACCAGCTTCTGGAGACGGTCGAGGCCCTGCTCGGTTCGTCGGCGCGATCTCCGAAGACCGTCTGAGCCCGTGGGCGCCATCGAATCGACGCAAACGGGAGCAAATGTCGCGTGTTCATAGGGTCGAGGATCTAGATGTTCTTCCTTGCCCGCTGGCTCTCGAGCGCCTGGGTCATGTCGCTCTCCTTCGCGTCGGCGCTCGTGCTCATGCAGGCGCCGGCACTGACGGAAGCCTACATGGCAGCGCTTCTTCAGGTCGCGACGGACGCGCGCGCCGATGTCGACCAGCGCATCGCCTCGGCGCGCCGGCATTACGATCTCGGCAACGAAAGCGAGGGCTCTGTCATCGCGGCGCTCACCGTGCGGGAGCCCTCGAACGCAGAGACGCTGAAGCTTTCGACCGAGCGGGTCCAGAGCCTGCGTGCGAGCTACGACCGGCTGGCGGAGGCCCCGCCGCTGCTCCGCCCGGCCGT
>JADGGZ010000263.1 GCA_019689675.1 Rhodospirillales bacterium
GCCTTTCCGATGTCGTGCGGGTAGAGCTTCGTCAGGTCGACATAGGCCGGGTTGTGCGGCGGAAAGTGGCTTCCGATCGGAGTGCCGAACCCGCTCATCGCGCCGTCGATGATCGCCTGCCTGTCGATCGCGTGGTTGATTGCGCGACGTACCCGGATGTCGGAGAGAGGCGGCTTCTTGTTGTTCAGGATGAGCGGCACCTCGCCCTCGGTCGTTCCGACCACGACCTTGAACCGCGGATCACGCTTGAACGCCTCGAGCGCCTCGGGCGCGGGGAAGTTGGTATAGGCGTCGATGTCGCCCGACAGCAGCGCCGCCGCCCCCGCGGAAGGATCGTCGATGAAGCGGAAGGTGACCTGCCGGATGGCGACCTTTGCCGCATTCCGATACTGCTCGTTCCGCACCAGCACGACCCGGTTTCCCTTCGCCCATTCCTGGAACCGATAGGGCCCCGTGCCGACGGGCTTCGTCTTGTTGCCTTCGACGATGCCCGGATGGACGATGCCGGTCGGGCCCTGGCCGACATTGAAGAGGAAGAGCGAGTAGGGTGACTTCAGTTCGATGACGACGGTGTCGGGATCGGGCGCTTCCACCTTCGCAATCGGCTCGAAGAGCTTCTTCGTCGGGTTGACGCTGTCGGGCGCCATGGCGCGCTCGAAGCTGTACTTGACAGCGCCGGAATCGAGTTTCGTGCCGTCATGGAACAAAACGCCGCGATGGAGCGCGAAGCGGTACGTCTTCCCGTCGGGCGAGATCGTCCAGCTCTCGGCGAGACCGGGCGCGACTGTTCCGTCGCCCTCGATCCGGGTGAGGCTCTCGATGATGTTGCCGGAGACGATCGAGTTGATGACGGCTGCCGCGTTGGACAGCGGATCGAGCACCGGCGGCTCGCCCTGCACGGCAAGCGTCAGCGTGTCCTTCTGCGCAGCCGCGGCTCCGATGCCCGAGGCGAGAAGCAACGCCAGCGCGAGCTGCAACACTCTCTTCGTCATCTGCGTACCTCCGCCTGTCCGCGAACGGATCGACATACGGTCGAGCGATCGAGCTTGTGCTCCCGCATTGCGATGGTAAATGAACCCGGCCCGGAAGCCAGCGTTCGACCGCTGAACTGCGAACTTGGGCAAAGCCATGAGCGATCCGCAAGCGCTTCGTGAGAAGGCTGCGCAGTGCCGCCGCCTCGCACGCAGGCCGCGCAAAGGTTTCCCCCGCTCGGGTGGTCACAATTACCTCCTGGAGCTGGCTGACCGATTCGACCGCGAAGCGATGGTCCTGGAACGGCGCATGGCCGGTTCCAAGCCTCCCGACACCGGCGCCGTAGACCCCGCCCCGGCGGCGCCAGCCCCCGAAGCGGAGGCGGTCGAGCCGGATCCCGAGCCGGTCGAAACGGGAACTCCCTCCCGATCGTCTTGAGGACCAGCGCCGCGCGACCAACCTTCCTGGTCCGCCCGGCATCGACGGTGCGTCAAAGGACGAAAGGCGCCGACCAGCGGGTGTCGCACGCGGCCCTTCAACGGCGATGCCGACGGGGGGCCCACCGGTGGCGGGGTCTTGAAAGCGCTCG
This sequence comes from Rhodospirillales bacterium, assembly GCA_019689675.1. Taxonomy (GTDB): domain Bacteria; phylum Pseudomonadota; class Alphaproteobacteria; order ATCC43930; family CGMCC-115725; genus JADGGZ01. The sequence goes on from JADGGZ010000263.1 coordinate 1,562, forward strand.
GCGTTGCCGCGCGGCACCGCTTCGGGTAAGACCCGCGGCGAAATGAGTTCGCAACCGCGCATCGACGCTGACATCCGCCGTCCCGTGCGCCTCAAGCTGCCCGACGGCTCGGTCCGCGAGTTTCCCGGTCCCGTTACCGGGGGCGAGCTGGCGGCCGCCATCGGCCCGCGCCTCGCCAAGGCAGCTCTCGCCCTGCGCATCGACGGAAAGGTCGTGGATCTCGCGACGCTGATAGACCGCGATGCCGAGGTGGCGATTCTCACCCGCGAGTCGCCCGATGCGCTGGAGATCATCCGGCACGACGCGGCGCATGCGCTCGCGGAGGCGGCGAAGGAGCTCTATCCCGAGGTTCAGGTCACGTTCGGTCCGGCCACCGAGAACGGCTTCTACTACGATTTCTATCGGGAAACTCCCTTCACGCCCGAGGATCTTGCACGCCTCGAGGACCGGATGCGGGAGATCGTCGACCGCGATGAGCCGATCACGCGCGAGGTCTGGTCGCGCGACGAGGCGGTGCGCTTCTTCACCGCCCAGGGCGAGCGCTTCAAGGCGGAATGGATCGGCGAGATACCGGAGGACGAGCCGATCTCGGTCTACAAGCAGGGGAAGTTCACCGATCTCTGCACCGGGCCGCATTTGCCCTCGACCGGCAAGCTCGGCAAGGCTTTCAAGCTCATGAAGGTCGCCGGCGCCTATTGGCGCGGCGACCCGAAGAACCCGCAGCTCCAGCGCGTCTACGGGACGGCCTGGCGCGACGAGAAGGAGCTCCAAGCGTATCTGAGCATGCTCGAGGAGGCCGAGAAGCGCGACCATCGCCGCCTCGGCCGCGAGCTCGACCTCTTCCACCAGCAGGAGGAGGCGGTCGGCTCGGTCTTCTGGCATCCGAAGGGCTGGACGCTCTGGCGCACCGTCGAGAACTATCTCCGCCGGCGTCTCGAGGCCGCGGGCTATGTCGAGGTGAAGACGCCGCAGCTCCTCGACCGCGCCCTCTGGGAGGCGTCGGGACACTGGGAGAAGTTCCGCGAGAACATGTTCATCGCCGAGAGCGCCGACGAAAGGGTTCTGGCGCTGAAGCCGATGAACTGCCCCGGCCACGTCCAGATCTTCCGGAACGGCCTCAGGTCTTATCGCGACCTGCCGCTGCGCATGGCCGAGTTCGGCTCTTGCCACCGCAACGAACCGTCGGGGGCGCTCCACGGAATCATGCGCGTGCGTGCCTTCACTCAGGACGATGCGCATATTTTCTGTCGCGAAGATCAGGTGACGGAGGAGAGCATCGCCTTCTGCGACCTGCTTCGTTCGGTCTATCGCGATTTCGGCTTCGAGGACGTCCGGGTGAAGTTCTCCGACCGCCCGCCCGTGCGCGCCGGCTCGAACGAGACCTGGGACAAGGCGGAGCAGGGTTTGAAAGCCGCCGTCGAGGCCGCCGGAATGCCCTACACGCTCAATCCGGGCGAGGGGGCTTTCTACGGGCCGAAGCTCGAATTCGTCCTGCGCGACGCGATCGGGCGCGACTGGCAGTGCGGCACGCTGCAGCTGGATTTCGTCCTGCCCGAGCGGCTCGACGCTTCCTATATCGGCGAGGACGGGCAGCGCCACCGCCCGGTGATGCTCCATCGCGCCATTCTCGGTTCGATGGAGCGCTTCCTGGGCATCCTCATCGAGAATTACGCGGGCAAATTCCCGATGTGGCTCGCGCCCGTCCAGGCGGTGGTGGCGACCATCACCTCCGATGCCAACGCCTACGCCGAAGAGGTGCTCGCCCTCTGCAAGGCGTCCGGGCTGCGGGCCGAGGCCGACCTCGGGCCGGAGAAGATCACCTACAAGGTGCGCGAGCATTCGCTGCAGAAGATCCCGGTCATCCTGGTGGTCGGCCGCCGCGAGGCCGAGAACCGCACCGTCGCCCTGCGGCGGCTCGGGGGCGAGACGCAGGAGGTGCTTGCGCTCGACGCGGCGGTCGCTAGATTGGTAGAGGAGGCGCGCGTTCCTTCGGGTTGAGGGGGCGCGCGCCATGTCGCAACGAGGGAGCTGATCACATAGCCAGGCCGCCTTTGAACTTCACGCCGACGCGCTCCGGACCGCGCGTCAACGAGGAAATCGGCGTTCCGCGCGTCCGCCTCATAGACGCGCGCGGCAACATGGTGGGGATCGTATCCCGCAACGAGGCGCTCGAAAGGGCAGCCGAGGCGGGGCTCGACCTCGTCGAGATTGCCGGCAACGCGGATCCGCCAGTCTGCAAGATCCTCGACTACGGCAAATACAAATACGAGGAACAAAAGAAGAAAAACGAGGCTCGCAAGAAGCAGAAGATCATCGAGGTCAAGGAAATCAAGCTCCGGCCGGGCATCGACGACCACGACTACGCGGTCAAGATGCGGGCGATGAGGAACTTCATCGAGGAAGGCGACAAGGTGAAGATCACCATGCGCTTCCGTGGGCGCGAGCTGGCGCACCAGGACCTCGGCATGAACGTTCTGATGCGGGTGCGGAACGACCTCGACGAAATCGCCAAGGTCGAGCAGTTTCCGAAAATGGAAGGCAAGCAGATGACCATGGTCATGTCGCCGAAGTGAGCCGGCGCAGCCTCGGATGAGAAAAAGGGCCGCTCCGTTTGGAGCGGCCCTTTCTGCTGATCCGGTAGCCTCGCTTGGTCTGGTAAGATCCGCGCGGTCCTTCGATCGTCGGGAGGGCACGGCCAATGACGACGCTGAGCGAGTTCGCCAGGAGCGCAGCGAGGGCCTTGCCGGATGCCCTCGGGATCCCGCCCCACGGGTGCAACACCAACGCCGCCGCTTCCGTCGTCATGCGGGCGCTCCGAGATGCGACCCGGGAGCGCTCCGGCAAGACCAGGCGCCGGCTGATGAAGGCGCAGGCACGGGCGGAGCGACGCTTCAAGACCCTGCTGAAATCGTCTCCGGCCGTCATCTACTCCTTCAAGGCGAGCGGGGACTTCGCGCCGATCTTCGTCAGCGACAACATCACGGACGTGTTCGGCTACGCGCCGGCCGAGTACCTGCAAGAT
>JADGGZ010000002.1 GCA_019689675.1 Rhodospirillales bacterium
TTACTACCCTTATGCCCGTTCGGCGGTGGCTTATCTTCAGGCGCGGATCTCGGCCGATATCCGCCTGCTCCGCGAGGCTGCCCCGGGCGATTACGTGGCGGAGGACGTGATCGCTCAGGCGCGCCGCACCTATCCGGGGGCGGAGGGAGCGCCGGCGTCCGATCGGGAGCCCGCTCGGCAGCAATGAAAAGGCCCGGGGGAACCGCTTCCCCCGGGCCCATCCGCTCAATCGGCTTGCGATGTTCGGCGCTCAGCGGCCGCTGCCACCGGACCCGCCGCTTCCACCCGACGAACCGCCGCCGCTTCCGCCGCCCGCCGAGCCGGAGGAGCCGCTACCGCTCGCTGCCCCCGAGGACCCGGTTCCACTCGAGGAACCGGCGCCCGAGGGCGAACCGGAGCTGCCTGCCGCCGACCCGGAGCCGCCGGTGCTCCCCGTGGAACTTCCACTAGAGCCGGAGGAACTGCTCCCGTCGCTCGGGCCGCCGCTCGTCGTCTTGTTCTGCTCGAGGCTGGTGGCAGGCGGGGTCGTGTTGTTCGTGGCGGGCGGCCGCGTCGTCGGCGTGCTCTGCGCGTAAGCTGCGCCGGCGACGAACAGCGCTGCGGCGGCGACGGTAGTGAAAAGAAAGTTCATCCGAACGACCCTCCTGGTGTGTTTGGGACTCGGTTTGCCAACAGGAGCGCTCGGGCGGCGTTCCGGCCGCCAACCTGAGATGGCGTCGCCTTAAGCCCGGACGAGCGAGGGTTTCGTGCGGAAAATGTCGAGAAGATCGGAAAGGCTCTTCGCCGCGCCGATGCGCTGGCGGCCGCGGAAAACGGCGAATTCGGGCCCGTGTTTCACGATCGTATAGAGAGGACTTTCGTGAGAGTGACGGAACACCGAGAAGAGCGCGACGCCTTCGCGATGATCGATCGCGTAATCGCGCCATTCGCCGCTCGCGACCTTGCGGCTGTATAGGCGGAGGAGCTGAAGCAGCTCAGCGCGCTCGAAATACGTGGTCTTGCTGTGTCGCCGGTAGTCGCCGAGGCGAACGAGACGAGCCGTCTCGGGCGTCATCTTTCCCTTTTCGCGATCGACATCCAGGTCGAGTGTTCCCGATTTCTCTGCTTCCGTCCAGCCGCTTGCACCGGACCGGCCGCCTCCTGATATAGTGGACCGGGAGGCCGGCGACGGACAGGCTCCTCGCCAACCCGGTCAGGTCCGGAAGGAAGCAGCCGTAACGAGTTTCAGCCTGGGTCGCGCGTCCGGTCTCCCGCCCTCCGGAAACCTCCCTTCGAGGAATGGCCGAAAGCCAGCCCGTCTACCGCGTCCTCGCCCGCAAGTATCGGCCGACCACATTCGCCGAGCTGATCGGGCAGGAGGCGATGGTGCGGACGTTGACGAACGCCATCGTGAGCGGCCGCATCGCGCACGCCTTCATCCTGACCGGCGTGCGCGGCGTGGGAAAGACGACGACTGCGCGAATCATCGCCCGTGCGCTCAACTGCATCGGTCCCGACGGATCCGGGGGGCCGACGATCTCGCCTTGCGGCGTCTGCGAGCCCTGCCGCGCGATCGCGGAGGACCGCCATGTCGACGTCCTCGAGATGGACGCCGCCTCGCGCACCGGCGTCGGCGAGATGCGAGAGCTCCTGGATGGGGTCCGCTACAAGCCGGTCGCGGCGCGCTTCAAGATCTACATCATCGACGAAGTCCACATGCTCTCGACGAGCGCCTTCAACGCGCTTCTGAAGACGCTCGAGGAGCCGCCGCCCGACGTCAAGTTCGTCTTCGCGACGACCGAGATCCACAAGGTCCCGGTAACCGTGCTCTCGCGCTGCCAGCGCTTCTCGCTTCGCCGTGTCCCGGTCGATCTTCTGGCATCGCACTACGCGGCGATCGCCGCGAAGGAGGGCGTCGAGGCCGAGCCCGGCGCGATCGGCCTCATCGCCCGCGCGGCCGACGGGTCCGTGCGCGACGGGCTTTCGCTTCTCGATCAGGCGATCGCGCTCGGAGACGGGCGGCTCACCGAGTCCGGCGTGCGCGACATGCTCGGCATCGCGGATCGCGCGCTCGTCTTCGACCTTCTCGAGAGCGTGCTGCGCGGAGATGCCGCGGGAGCGCTTCAGCAAATGCGGGCGCTGCACGACGGCGGCGCCGATCCGGTGATGGTGCTGCAGGATCTCCTCGACCGCGTGCACCTCGTGACCCGCCTCAAGATCGTCGCGAGCGCGGGCGAGGGCGATCCGCTCGTCGAAGGCGAACGCGCCCGCGCGAAGCCGCTCGCCGACCGGCTCGGCATGCCGTTTCTGACGCGCGCGTGGCAGATGCTGCTGAAAGGGATCGAGGAGGTGCAGCGCGCCCCGCAGCCGCTTCAGGCCGCCGAGATGGTCCTCATTCGCCTCGCCTACGTTGCCGATCTCCCGGCGCCGGCCGATGTCGTGCGAGCGCTCGGCGGGAGCGGCGATGGCGCCGCGGCGGGCGCGCGCATCGCGTCGGGAAACGGGGCCGGGGGAGGCGGGCCGGTCGCTTCGGCGGTCGCACGCTCCGCGCCGATTCCGAGCGAGCGTGGCCCGGGCGCGGTCGCGCTCGCCGTCGAGACGCGCGAACTTGACCCCTGCCCGCAGAGCTTCGAGGAAGTCGTGGCGCTGTTCGAGCGCCATCGCGAAAGCCTCCTGCGAACTCACCTTTTTGGAAGCGTACATCTCGTCGCATTCGAGCCGGGGCGCATCGAGCTCCGGCTGGCGAACGCGGCGCCGCGCGAGCTTCCCAATCGCGTCGGACAGCTGCTTCAGCAGTGGACCGGGCTGCGCTGGACGATCGTCCTCTCGAACGAGGCCGGCGCGCCGACGTTGCGCGAGCAGGCCGAGGGACGCGCCGCCGAAATGCGGAACGCGGCCGCGGCGCACCCGTTGGTCCGAGCGGTGCTGGACACGTTCCCCGGTGCCCGAATAGAGGAGGTGCGCGAGATTGCGCCGATGGTTGCGGCGCCGGAGGAAGGCGAAGGAGTGGAAGGATGAAGAATCTCGGCCAGATGATGAAGCAGGCGCAGCAGATGCAGGCCCGGATGGCCGAGATGCAGGCGCAGCTCGACCAGCTCGAGATGACCGGCGCCGCCGGCGGCGGGATGGTTCAGGTGACGCTCTCCGGCAAGGGCGAGATGCGCCGCGTCAAGATCGACAAGTCGCTGGTCGATCCGAACGAGGTGGAAGTGCTCGAGGACCTGATCGTCGCCGCGTTCAACGACGGGCGTGCGAAGGTCGAAGCGCACGTGCAGGAGGAGATGGCGAAACTGACGGGAGGCCTCAACCTCCCTGGCGGCTTCAAGCTGCCGTTCTAGGCCGATGACGGACCCGGCCGAAACGCCGCGCTGCGCGTGGCGGCATTTCCTCGCGATCCCGACGCGGTGGATCGACAACGACCTCTACGGGCACGTCAACAACGTCCGCTACTACGAGTACTTCGATACCGTCATCAACAAGTATCTCATCGACGAGGGCGGGCTCGACATCCACAACGGCGCGGTGGTCGGCTATGCGGTCGAGACGTTCTGCCGCTTTCACCGTCCGCTCGCTTACCCAGACGTCGTCGACGCCGGTCTGCGCGTCGGCCGGATCGGGCGCAGCAGCGTCAAATACGAGATCGGCCTCTATCGCGCCGGCGAGGCGCTCCCGGCCGCGACCGGCCATTTCGTCCACGTTTTCGTCGAGCGTGCGGCGAACAAGTCGGTTCCGATCCCGGACCGCATCAGGTCGGCGCTCGAGCGTCTCCTCGTCCCCGCAGGCGAAGAGGGCGGCCGCTAGGCCGCCCCGATCGCTCGCGAAGAGAGGAGGATCACGCCGCCTGCTTTTCCGGGGCGGCTTCGATCCGTGCCGGCTGGGGCGCTCCCGCGACGATCTCGATCGTGCGCGGCTTCAGCTGCTCAGGCACCTCGCGCGCGAGCTCGACATGGAGAAGGCCGTTGTCGAGGCTGGCACCGGTAACCTTGATGTGGTCGGCGAGGTGGAAGCGGCGCTCGAACGCCCGACGGGCGATCCCGCGGTGCAGATAGTGGCGCTGTTCCTCGTCCGCCTTGGCCTTGCCGGTGATGATCAGCGCGTTCTCCTGAGCCACGACCTCGAGCTCGTCCTTGGCGAACCCTGCCACCGCCATGGTCAACCGGTAAGTGTCGTCCCCGGTCTTCTCGATGTTGTAGGGCGGGTAGGAAAGGGCGGTCGTGTCGACCCGCATCGCGGCGTCTGCAAGCCGCATCAGGCGATCGAAGCCGATCGTCGAGCGGAAAAGCGGCGAAAAGTCGAGAGCGTTCATTTCTCCATATCCTCTTCAGAGCAACATGGGTCTAGTCTGTCCGCGGACCCGCAAGCGGCGTCCGGGCGCGCTTTGGAGATAATCGCCCCGAAGCGACGTTCAAGGGGGAGGGCGAGATGCCGAGCGTGACCGCAGAACCGGCCTTTTTCGGAAAGACGTACGACGAGGCGCTCGGCCTGCTGATCGCCGCGCGCGACTACGTCGCCCAGTCGGAGCGCTCGGGAAAGGGGCGGCTCGAGGGGGGCGACCGCTTGCGCCTCTGCTGCGAGACGATGCGGATGACCGCCCGCCTCACGCAGATAATGGCATGGTTAATGGCGCAGCGAGCGGTTCACGCCGGCGAAATGAGCCAGGACGAACTCGTGCAGAAGCAGGAGCCGCTCTCGGAGATCCGGATCTGCATGGAACCCGGTGAGATCGACGGCCTGCCCTATTCGCTCGTAGGGCTCCTGGAGCGGAGCCACCGTCTCTATCTGCGTGTCGCGCGGCTCGATGGCCGCGTCCGGGCGGTCGTTTCCGCCGGCTCCGCCGGCGCTATTTCTTCTTGAGCCCGAGGCCGCCGAAACGCTTGTTGAAGCGTGCCACCTGACCGCCGGTGTCCGTGATCCGCTGCTGGCCGCCGGTCCACGCCGGGTGCGACTTCGAGTCGATTTCGAGGCGCAGGGTATCGCCCGGCTTTCCGTAGGTCGAGCGCGTCTTGTACGTGCTGCCGTCGGTCATGACGACGGTGATCTCGTGGTAGTCCGGGTGGATGCCTTGCTTCATGGCGGCGCTATATAGCGGAGCGCCCCGCGAGCGGCAAGCGCGGCCCCGCGGCGTCAGCGTTCCGTGAGCTTGAGCTCGATCCGGCGGTTCCGGCGCCAGGCGACCTCGTCGTCGCGGCTGTCGAGCGGCTGGTACTCGCCGAAGCCGGTGGCGGCGAGCCGGTTGGCGGGAATGCCCTGATCGACCAGAAACTTGACGACCGAGATGGCGCGCGCCGTGGACAGTTCCCAGTTCGATGGGAACTGGGCAGTCGCGATCGGCCGCTTGTCGGTGTGGCCGTCGACCCGCAGCACCCAATTGAGATCGTCCGGGATCTTCTGCATGAGCTCCTTGAGTGCCGCCACGAGCGGCATCAGCTGTCGGCGGGCGGGCTCGCCCAGCTCGGCGCTCGCCGGGTCGAACAGCACCTCCGACTGGAACACGAACCGGTCGCCGACGACCCGGATGTCGGGCCGGTCCCCCAGCACCTCGCGCAGGCGGCCGAAAAACTCCGAGCGGTAGCGCGCCAGCTCCTCGACCTTGCTGGCGAGGGCGAGATTGAGCCGTCGGCCGAGATCGGCGATCTGTACCTGCTGCTCCTTCGATTTCTCCTCGCTGACTTCGAGCGCCTTCGACAGCCGCGCCAGCTGGTCGCGCAGGGCCGCGATCTGCGCGTTGAGGATCGTTACCTGATCCTGGGCCTCCCGGCCGAGCTGCTGCTCCTTCGCCAGCTCTCCACGGAGGTCGGAGAGGCGGATCTCGCGCTGCTCGATTTCCTTCTGGGCGAGGAGGGTGCGCTCCTGCTCCGTGGCGAGACGCGCTTCGAGCTCCTTGCTGCGATCGCGCGCGGCGCCGAGCTCCTGACGGGTTTGCGCGAGCTGCTGTTCGGCCTCTTTCTGGTTGAGCGTGAGCTGGCCGACCTGCGCCTCGAGCTCGTCGCGCACCTGACGAAGGGCGGCGATGTCGCGCCGGATGCTTTCGAGCTCCCGGAGCTGCATCTCGATCTTTTCCTTGTCGGCCGCGATGACGCGATTGGCGTCGACGAGCTCCGATGAAACCTTGTCGGCACGCGCCTTTTCCTCGTCGAGCCGCGCCGTCAGCTCAGCGACTCGCGTCATCAGCGCGTCGCGCGCCGCGGTGGAATCCTGAAGCTCCGCCGCGAGCTGTGCCGCATTGAGACGGAGATCGGCAGAGGCTTTTCGCTCCAGAGCGAGCAGCTCGCTCAACTCCGAAATCTGCTGATTGAGGCGGGTGATGGCGCTCTCGCGCCCCGACAGCTGTTCGGCCGTCAGCATCTGCGCCACGGTGAACACCGTCAGGAGGAATATGATGCCCATGACGAGCTGCGCCTGGGCATCGACGAACGCAGGCCAGATATTGGTATCTCCGCGCCGGCCGCGACGTGTGCCCACGAGTGCCATGCGCTAGGACCTTTCGGCTTCCTCCGCGAGGGCGGCTATCGTGCGGGCGAGAAGGCGGATTTCGCTGCGCACTTCCTGGATCGTCTCGGCACGCCCCTGCGACAGTTCCTCGGCAATCCGGCCGAGGAAAAGCTCGATGTTGCGCAAATGCGACCGGACCGCGTCCTCGTTGCGGGACGGGTCGGCAAGACGGCTCAGCAGCCTCTGCTGCGCCTCCATCTGCGCCGTGAAGGCCGAGAGGCGGTCGGTCAGCGCGAGGAGATTGTTGTTGGCCGCGATCCGGCTTTCCTCTCCCCGCGCCATCGTCCGCTGCAGCTCGTCGAGGCTGTCGGCGGTCTGCTCGAGCAGGGCCTGGATATACGCCGGCACGGGCGTCTCTCCGGCGTCGCCGACCCCACCGCCGCCCGAGAGGCGGGTAAACCCGGAGAGCCACTCCTCGAGATCGTTGTAGAAGCGGTTCTGCGCCTGACCGGCCTGGAGATCGAGAAAGCCCAGCACCAGCGATCCTGCGAGCCCGAAAAGCGACGCGCTGAACGCCGTTCCCATGCCCGAAAGCGGGGCCTGAAGCCCGCTTTTCAGCTCGTTGAAGGCGCGGCCGATGTCTCCCCCGCCGATCTGCATCGTCCCGATTATGTGGGCCACGGCGCCGAGCGTCTCGAGGAGGCCATAGAAAGTCCCGAGCAGGCCGAGGAAGACAAGGAGCCCGATGAAGTAGCGCGAGATCTCCCGCTGCTCGTCGAGGCGCGCCGAGATCCCGTCGAGCAGCGTCCGCAGCGCCATCGGCGAGAGCGAGACCCGGCCGCCCTTGCTCCGCTCCAGCATGGTGGCCATCGGCGAGAGGAGGCGCGGCATTGCCTCGGTCGAGACGCTGCCCTCCCGCCGGCGGTAGGCCTCGATCCAGGCGACCTCGGGATTGAGCCTCAGCACCTGGCGAAAGATGTAGAGAATGCCGACGAGGAGCGCGCCGAGAATTATCCCGTTGAGCGCCGGATTCCCCATGAACGCCCGATAGAGCGGTCCGGCGATGAGGCCGCATGTCAGCACGACCGCCGCCAGAAAGGCGATCATACGGTTGATGAAGCGCGACGGGCGCGTCAACGGCGGGCTAGCCGGACGTCTATCCGATCGCCGCCGCCGTCGCCGGGTGCGCCGAGCGGACGCACGTCGATGCGCTGGGTGCGCACGCCGTGCTCGACCAGGAAGGACCGCGCGGCGAGAGCGCGCGAGAGGGAAAGACGTCGCGCCTGGCTCTGATCCTCGAGCGCGGCGTAGGCGAGCAACTCGATGCGGAGGCGCTCGTCAGCGGTGAGGCGTTCTGCCGCAGCCGAGAGCACTTCCTTCGCCTCGGGCGAAAGCTCGGCCGCTCCCGGGGCGAAGGCGACCGCCCCGAACGGATCGGAACGCGGAGGCCGGGGACTCGGCGGCGGTTCGGCCGGGGCCGCGAGCTCCTCGAGGACCGGGCGGTCTGGAACGGCTTCCGGGCGCTGCAGGGCGCCTTTGTCGAGCGCCGCCGATTCGCTCTTCGGCTGAGGCGGCATCTCGATCACGACCGGAGTAGGGGCCTCCGGAGGCGAGGCGACCGGCTTCTTCGGCGGCAGGACGACGGGCGCGGGCGGCGGAGGCGCCGGTTTCTCAGCGCGTGCCACGGGGGCGCTCGGCTTCGCGGGCGCCGTCTTCTTCTCGGCGCCCGTTACAGGAGCACCGGATCTCGTCTGCTTCTGCGCATTGCCGGGCTGCGCGGGGGCGACCTGATCAAGCGCGCCGAGATCGACATTGACCTCGGCGCCGGCCGGGGCGGCGAACAGCAGCGCCGCGAACGCTATGGCAGGAAGCGACCGCATCGGACTGCGGCGGAGGATACAGGACCTGCGCGTCCTCGTCACGCCGCGCGCCGGGCTCCCTTGCGCACCAGCGCGGCGAGCGCTGGATGGAGCTGCACGTTGGACGCGACGATCTCCCCGGTCCGCAGCGGGTCGTTGCCGCCGCCGGGATCGGAAACCTGGCCGCCCGCCTCGCGAACGAGGAGGATTCCGGCGGCGATGTCCCAGGGGGAGAGGCCGAACTCCCAGAACCCGTCGTAGCGCCCGGCCGCCACGTAGGCGAGGTCGAGCGCCGCGGACCCCATCCGCCGGACGCCGGCGCAGGTCGCCATGACGGCGCCGAGGGTCTGGAGGTAGCTTTCGTGATGTCCGCGCTCGCGGAAAGGAATTCCGGTGGCGATGACGGCATCGTCGAGCTTGGTGCGGCCCGAGACTCGCATCCGCCGGTCGTTCATGTACGCGCCGACGCCCTTCTCGGCCCAGAACATCTCGTCGCGCGTAGGGTCGTAGACGACGCCGGCGACGATCTCGCCCTCGCGCTCGAGCGCGATCGAGATGCAGAAATGAGGGATGCCGTGCAGAAAGTTCGTCGTGCCGTCGAGCGGATCGACGATCCAGCGCTGCTTCTCGTCGCTGCCGACGCTCGCGCCGCTTTCCTCCATGAGGAATCCGAAGCTCGGCCTCGCCTTCGAGAGCTCCGCACGCAGCGTGCGTTCCGCCTTGTGGTCGGCGGTCGAGACGAAATCGGCCGGGCCTTTGCGCGATACCTGAAGCTGCTCGACCTCGCCGAAGTCTCGGATGAGCCCGCGCGCCGCCTTTAGCGCGGCGCTGGTCATGACGTGGATGAGCGCTGATCGAGCCACTCAGTCCTTCGCGCGTTCGACGTAGGTGCCGTCGGAGGTATTGACGACAATTCGGGTGCCCGCCTCGAGATGGGGCGGCACCATGATGCGCCTGCCGTTCTCGAGCTTGCCGGGCTTGTAGGAGGACGAAGCGGTTTGGCCTTTGACGACCGGATCGGCCTCGACCAGCTCCATGACCACCGTTTGCGGAAGTTCGACGGAAAGCGGCGTTCCCTCGTGGAGCTGGACCGTGCAGATCATCCCGTCGCGCAGGAAATCGGCAGATTCGCCGATCATCTCCCGGGGCACGGTCACCTGCTCGTAGGTCTCGTTGTCCATGAAGGTCGCCATATCCCCTTCGAAATAGAGGAACTGCATCTCCTTTTCGTCGAGACGAACGCGCTCGACCGTTTCCTGGGTCCGAAAGCGCTCATTCGTCTTCGTTCCTGTCTTGAGGTCGCGCATTTCGACCTGAGCGAACGCGCCGCCCTTGCCGGGTTGGATAAGCTCGCGCTTGAGGACGATCCAGAGCCGCCCGGCGTGCTCCAGGACGTTGCCTGGCTTGATGTCGATGGCGTTGATCTTCATGGTGAAGCCTTCTCAAATCGGCGCGCGTCTCTAGCAGGTCAAGCCCGAGGACGGAAGAGGGGGCGGATGAGCTGGTGGCATCCCGATCGTTTGGCGGCGCGGCGCGAGGCGCTGGAGACGCGCGCCCGGATAGCGGCCACCGTGCGCCGGTTTTTCCTCGAGCGCGGCTTCGTCGAGGTGGAGACGCCGGCGCTTCAAGTGAGCCCGGGCCTCGAGCCGCATCTCGCCGCGTTCACGACCGTGCTCGATGAACCCGGCGAAGGGCAAGTGACCCGGCACCTTCACACGAGCCCCGAATTCGCCATGAAGAAGCTGCTGGTCGCCGGCGTCCCGCGCCTCTTCCAACTCGCGCGCTGCTTTCGCAACGGCGAGCGCAGCCGGCTTCATCACCCCGAGTTCACGATGCTGGAGTGGTATCGCGCCGGCGCCTCCTACCGCGAGCTCATGGCCGATTGCGAGGCGCTGCTCCGCGCCGCCGCGCCGCTCTATGTCTGGGAGGGGAAGACCGCCGACCCGGCCGCGCCCTGGCTCTATCTCTCGGTCGCCGAGGCTTTCCAGCGATGGGCAGGGATCGACCTCCTGGCCACTGCGCCCGACCCTGAGAAGCCGCAGCTCGACCTCCTCGCCGATGCCGCACGCCCGCTCGGAATCGCTCCCCACGCGGGCGACGACTGGGAAGATCTCTTCTTCCGCATCTTTCTCGACCGGATCGAGCCGCGGCTCGGGATAGGGGCCCCGGCGATCCTCTACGACTACCCGATCTCGATGGCGGCTCTGGCGCGGCCGAAGCCGGGCGATCCGCGCCTCGCCGAGCGCTTCGAGCTCTATCTCTGCGGGGTCGAGATCGCGAACGCCTTCGGCGAGCTCACCGACGCTGCCGAGCAGCGGCGGCGCTTCGCGCGCGATCGGGCCGCGAAGGAGGCCCGCTACGGGTTCTCCTATCCGGTCGACGAGGACTTCCTCGCCGCGCTCGAGTACGGCATGCCGGAAAGCGCCGGCATCGCGCTCGGCTTCGACCGGCTGGTGATGCTCGCAGCCGGCGCCTCGCGAATTGAGGACGTGCTCTGGGCCCCGGTCGTCTGAGCGGCCGCGCGAGGCAACTTTCGCGCGATCTTCCGCGTTCTCGCCGCGGATGGATAGTTTCCTCGAACTCAAGCTCGCGCTCTTCCGCATGCTCGGGAAGGACGCGTGGGAGATGCTCGCCGTAACGGGCGAGGCGCTGGTCCTCCTTCCGGCGGCCGCGATCATCGCCGGAAGGCTGTGGCTGCGGGGCAGCAGGGCCGAAGCTCTCTCATGGGGCACGAGCCTTCTCCTCTGCATCGCGACCGTCGGGCTCATGAAGCTCTCGATCGGCGATTTCAAGTGGACGCTCTACGGGCACACGTTCAACGCCAAGGGCTTTCCGAGCGGCCATGCCGCGATGGCGACGGTGTTCTGGGCGGGGCTCGCGCTCATAGCCAGGGATCGCCTCGTCGGCGCGATGCTGCTCGTGCCGATTCCGCTCGCGAGTCTTTCGGTGCTGGTGTTGTGGTGGCACCACACGCTCGACATTGTCGCGGGCCTGGCGATCGGCGCTGCCGCGCTCCTGCCGCTCGCGCTCAGAGTGCCGCGTCGATCGCCGCGTTCAGCCGCCTGACGCCTGCCGCCGGCCCGTCCGGGTCGTTCCAGACCGCGCCGATGACGGCGAGGAAATCAGCACCGGCCTGCACGAGAGCGGCGCAATTCTCGGCGGTGATGCCGCCGATCGCGACGGACGGGACGGTCATGAGCTCGCTCCACCAGCGCAGGAGCTCCGGCTCGGCGCGGATCTTCGCCTCCTTCGTCGCCGTCGGAAAGAAGGCGCCGAAGGCGACATAGTCCGCGCCCTTCTCGGCGGCTTCCATCGCGAGATGGCGGCTGGCGTGGCACGTCACGCCGACGATCCGCCCGAGCCCCAGAATGCGCCGCGCCTCCTCGTAGGGCGTGTCCTCCTGCCCGATATGCACGCCGTCGCAGCCGGTCGCGAGGGCGAGATCGGCACGATCGTTCATGAGAAAGGCGACGCCCCGCGATTGCGCCACGGGCCGCAGCGCGTCGGCAGCGCGGCGGATCGCGTCGTCGTCCGCGCCCTTGAGGCGGAGCTGGACGCACGCGACGTCGCCCGCGTCGAGGGCTGCGGCGAGGGCGCGCGAAAACGCCGCCGGCTCGAGCGCCGGCGGCGTGATCAGATAGAGGCGGGTGCGAGCGGGTTTCAGGCCTCGCCCTTGTAGATCTTGATCATCTGGTCGAGCATCTTCAGCGCCTCCTCGCGCGGGCGCTGGAAGGTGTTGCGGCCGATGATCGAGCCATTGCCGCCGCCGTCGCGGATCGCGCGGGCCTCGTTGTAGATCCCCTCGAGGTCCTTCGCCTCGCCGCCCGAGAAGACGACGATGCGCTTGCCGTTGAAGCAGGACTGGACGACGTGGCGGAAGCGGGCGACCGGCGTCTTGATGTCGATCTTCTGCGCCTCGTAGACCTTCTTGGCAGCGTCGAGTTCGAGCGCCTCCGTCGGCGGCTTCACCTTGATGATGTGCGCTCCGAGGAGGGCCGCCATGTGTGCCGCGTAGGCGCAGATGTCGATCGCGGTCTCGCCGGCCTTCGAAAGCGCGCCGCCGCGCGGGTAGGACCAGATGACGACAGCTAGGCCATAGGACTTCGCTTCGCGCGCGAGCTCGGCCACTTCCTCGATCATGTCGAACGCGGCGTCGGAACCGGGATAGATCGTGAAGCCGATCGCCGAGCAGCCGAGCCGGAGCGCGTCCTTCACCGAGGCGGTGACAGCCTGGTTGGCGTTCTCCTTGGCGCGCGAAAGGCTGTTCGAGGAGTTGACCTTGAGGATGGTCGGGATCTGCCCGGCATAGGTCGCCGCCCCGGCCTCGATGAAGCCGAGAGGCGCCGCGTAGGCGGACAGCCCGGCGTCGATCGCGAGCTGGAAATGATAGTGAGGGTCGTAGGCCGGCGGGTTCGGGGCGAAGCTCCGCGCCGGCCCGTGCTCGAAGCCCTGGTCGACGGGCAGGATAACGAGCTTGCCGGTGCCGCCGAGGCGGCCATGCATCAGAATGCGGGCGAGGTTCGCCTTCGTTCCGGGATTGTCGCTCTCGTACCACGAGAGCATCTTGCGGACGGTCTCGGTAAGCTGCATGGGGGCGGTCCTTTTTGAAGCCTTCTCGTTGCGATCGAAAATAACAGAGGCAAACGGCTCAGCCAGCGGTTTCGTTCGTCTCCACGACGGCCCCGAGCCGGGCCGCGATCTCGGCGACGCGGCCGATCGCGGCGGGGTCGCCGCAGAGCCGGACCCGCCTGACGCCGCGACGCAATGCCGCAAGCGCCGCGCCGGGCGCGTCGCCGCAGTCGAGCACCGCCTCGAAGGGCCGGCCCGGGAACTCGGCCTCGAGCGCTTCCACGATCGCCTGAAACCAGCCGGGGCCGGCGGAAAGCCCCGCAGCCGGGTAGCTCTCGAGCCGGGTCGCGCCGGCCGCGAGGGCCCGGCGCGCCTCCTCCAGCGAGCCGACGATCACCCCATCTTGCCGAAGAGTACCGCGGCGTCGACCATGCGATTGGAGAAGCCCCATTCGTTGTCGTACCAGGCGAGCACGCGGGCGAAGCGCTTCTCCATGACCACGGTCTGCGTGAGGTCGAAGGTCGAGGAATGCGGGTCGTGGTTGAAGTCCGAGGAGACGAGCGACTCCTCGGTCACCGCGAGAATGCCCTTGAAGCGGTTGGAGTTCGCCGCCTTCTTCATGAGGTCGTTGATCTCGTCGGGCGAGGTATCGCGCGGGGTGGTGAACTTGAAATCGACGAGCGACACGTTCGGCGTCGGCACGCGGATCGCGGTGCCGTCGAGCTTGCCCTTGAGGGCAGGGAGCACGAGGCCCACCGCCTTCGCGGCCCCGGTCGAGGTCGGGATGATGTTCATCGCCGCGGCGCGGGCCCGACGCAAATCCTTGTGGAGCGTGTCGACGGTCGACTGGTCGCCCGTATAGGAGTGGATCGTCGTCATGTAGCCGCGCTCGATGCCGATCCCCTCCTGGAGCACGTAGGCGACCGGGGCGAGGCAGTTGGTGGTGCACGAGGCGTTCGAGATCACCTTGTGCTCGGGCTTCAGGCCGTCGTGATTGACACCCATGACGAGAGTGAAGTCGGCACCGTCCGCCGGAGCGGAGACGATCACCCGCTTGGCGCCAGCCTCGAGGTGCTTCGCCGCGGCGTCGCGCTTGGTGAAGATGCCCGTGCACTCGAGCGCGACGTCGATCTTCAAATCCTTCCAGGGCAGCTTGGCGGGATCGCGCTCCGCGAAGACCTGGATCTTCTTTCCGGCCACCTCCATGAAGCCGTCGCCCGTCTTGATCTCGAACGGGAAGTGCCCGTGCACGCTGTCGTGCTTCAGGAGATGCGCGTTGGCGGCCACCGAGCCGAGATCGTTGATCGCGACCACCTCGATGTCGTCCCGCTTCGCTTCGGCGGCGGCCCGCATGACGAGGCGGCCGATGCGGCCGAAACCGTTGATCGCGACCCGAACTGCCATCGTCCTTTCTCCTCTCGTTTCTCTTCGTTCGCTTCAGAAGGCCTTCCGTTCGACTCCGCTCACCCATGCCGGGCATCGCGCCAGGGCATTCGCGTCTCGAACCCGCGGCGACAACACGCGCCGCGCGCGATTGTTCATAGCTCGAGTTCCCGCGCCGTCGCGTCGAGCGCGAGCCCGAAGCGGCGCATCATCTCGTCGATCTCGCTCTCCGTAATGATCAACGGCGGGCAGAGCGCCACGGCGTCGACGAGATTGCGGCAGATGAGACCATGCTCCTGGGCCTTGGCGGCGAAAACCGCGCCGGCGCGGCCGGGTGGCTGGAACCCCGCTTTCGACCGCTTGTCGGAAACGAGCTCGAGCGCGCCGATGAGCCCGACCCCGCGCGCCTCGCCCACGAGTTTATGGCCGGCGAAGCTGCGCAGGCCCTCCTGAAAGCGCGGCGCGAGCTTGCGCACCCGGCCGACGATGTCGCGCTCCTCGTAGATCTTGAGCGTCTCGACCGCGACCGCGGCGGCGACGGGATGGCCGGAATAGGTGTAGCCGTGGCCGAACGTCCCGATCTGGGCGCTGCGGTCCGCGATCACCTGGTAGATCTTGTCGCTGACGAGCGTCGCCGAGATCGGCAGGTAGGCCGAAGAGAGCGCCTTCGCCATCGTCATCATGTCGGGCTGCAGACCGAAGGTCTCGCTTCCGAACATGTTGCCCGTGCGCCCGAAGCCGCAGATGACCTCGTCGGCGATCAGCAGCACGTCGTACTTCTTGAGGACCGGCTGGATCTTCTCGAAATAGGTCCGGGGAGGAACGATGACCCCGCCGGCCCCCATCACGGGCTCGGCGATGAACGCGGCGACGGTGTCGGGGCCCTCGCGCTGAATCATCAGGTCGAGATTCTCGGCGAGACGGCTCGCGAACTCCTCCTCGCTCTCGCCCTCGTGCGCGAAACGCCAGTGATGCGGGCAGTCGGCGTGCCGGATCTGCGGGATCGGGAGATCGAAGTCGATGTGGTTGTTGGGAAGGCCCGTGAGGCTCGCGGTGGCGACGGTGACGCCGTGATAGCCCTTCATGCGGGCGATGATCTTCTTCTTCCTCGGCCGGCCGAGGGCGTTGTTGTAGTACCAGACGATCTTGATCGCCGTGTCGTTGGCCTCGCTCCCCGAGTTGTTGAAGAAGGCCTTCGACATGCCGGGCACCAGCTTGACGAGGCGCTCGGCGAGATCGGCCGCGGCATCGTGCGTCTTCTGGGCGAAGACGTGGCTGTACGCGAGGCGGCGCATCTGATTGGCGGCGGCCTCGATGAGCCGCTCTTCGCCGTAGCCGAGCGCGGTGCACCAGAGCCCGGCGAGGCCCTCGATGTATTCCTTGCCGTCGTCGTCGTAGACGTAGATGCCCTTCCCGCGGGTGAGAACGAGCGGGCCTTCCGCCTCGTTCTTGCGCAGGTTCGTGTAGGCGTGGAGGTGATAGGCGACGTCGCGGGCTGCGACCGAGTTTGGGCGGATCATGGGACCTCTCGCGAAGCGCCGCGGAGTATCGGGACCGCCCGGCCGCAAGTCAAACCGAGCCCCCGCATGGCAGGTGACCGTCCGCCGAAGGCGTGCCGCTCGCCGGCGGGAGCGCGCCCGACCTGAAATAACAGGTGATTTACAGGCTCGAGCGCAGCGGCCGGATCAGACGAAAGAGCAGCCGTGACCGCCGCGTCGCGACTCGACACGGGTACTCGACATCACAGAGCGACCAAGAGATTAGAACAGAGACGGAACGAAGGTCAACCGGCCCGGCCGGCCGTCTCCCGTGTAGACTGCGCGGCCCGGCAATGCGATGAGCGGGAAATGGGACAGAGCCTCGTCGAGCTGATCACGCCCGATCGCATCCTGCCGGTGGTAGAGGCCGCCGACAAGGCCGCGCTCCTGGCTGCGCTCGCGCGCCGGATCGCGAGCGCGGCCGCACTCGATCCCACCGCGGTCGAGGCGGCCCTCGCCGAGCGCGAGCGGCTGAGCTCGACCGGGGTCGGCTCCGGGATCGCCATTCCCCACGCGCAAGTCCCCGGTCTCGCGCGCCCGATAGGGTTGCTCGCGCGGCTGCAAAGAGCGGTCGAGTTCGGCGCGGAGGACGGTCTCGGGGTCGATCTGGTCGTCGTCGTGCTCGCCCCCGAGGGAGCGATGGTCGATCAGCTGAAGGCTCTGGGACGCGTCGCGCGGGTCCTGCGGCACCGCAGCATCGCCGACCAGCTCCGCGAGGCATCAGGAGCGGAAGCCATCCACGGCATCCTCGGCCGGGCGGAGCGGGAGCTCGGGCCCCCCTGACGGTCAGGGCGACGCCGCGCCGGCGGCGGCCTTCGGGTCGATCTCCAGGCCGACCTTGGTCACGCGATCTCCGTCCACCTCGCGGACGATGAGCTCGGTGGGCCCGAGGCGAAGCCGGTCGCCGACCACAGGGTGCTCGTTGAGCTGCTCGGCGAAATGATCGGACACGCGCCGATCCGAGATGCTCGCGGGAACGGGGAAGCCGTAGGTGCGCGCGATCGCGCCGAGCGTCGTCGCCCCGTCGAATACGAACTCGCCGAAGAAGTCGCGCTCGGCCGGCGGCAGCTCCTTCGGCGCCGAGAAGAGCGGGTCGAGCTGCCGCACGCGGTCCGGCGGCGCAAGGAGATAGACATAGTCCCCCGCGGCAATCGGTCCGCTCTCGGCACCCATCAGGAGCCGCTTCTCGCGGGCGACCATGACGACGCGGGCCCAGCTCGGCAGCTTCGCGCCGCGGGCGATCGGACTTCCGGCCGCGACAGGGTAGCCCACGAACTCCTCTTCGACCTGTCCCGGTAGCTCGAAGTCGACCCGGGGCCCCGGCTCCGTTCGTCGCGGCAGCGCCACGCCCAGACGGCGCGCGACGGGCGGCAGCGTCCAGCCCTGAACCACGAGAGAGGTCAGCACCACGACGAACGCTACGTCGAAATAGAGGAAGGCGTTCGGCAGGCTGGCGAGCATCGGCACCGAGGCAAGGAAAATGGCGACCGCGCCCCGAAGCCCGACCCAGGCGACAAAGGCGAGCTCGTTCGGCGAGAACCGGAAGAACCGAAGACAGATCCAAACCGCCACGGGGCGCGCGACGAGGATCATCGCAACGGAGATCAAGAGCGCGCCCAGCAAGTGCTCGAGCATTCGCGAGGGAGAGGCGAGAAGCCCGAGCAGAACGAACATCACGATCTGACAGAACCAGGTGATCGCATCCTGGAAGCCGAGGACGCTGGTCGCGCCGCGGGTACGCCGATTGCCGAGCACCACCCCCGCGAGATAGACGGCGAGAAAGCCGCTGCCTTCGAGCGCCGACGTGCTTCCGTAAACGACGATCGCACTCGTGCTCGCGAACAGCGGCTGAAGCCCGGAGGGCAGAGGCAACCGGTTGAGGAGGAGCGAGATCGCCACCCCTCCGGCAACCCCGAAAGCGCCGCCGATGAGCGCCTGCTCCGCGAGTATCCGAACGATCATCCAGAACGATTCGCCTGCCTCGGGCTGCTGGACGGTCATCGTGGAGAGAAATTCGGTCAGCACGATCGTCATCAGGATCGCGGCCGGATCGTTCGTGCTCGATTCCACCTCGAGCGTGGCGCCGACGCGCTGCTTCAGCTGAAGGCCGCCCGCATGAAGCAGGAAGAACACCGCCGCGGCGTCCGTGGAAGCCACGATCGCCGAGAGGAGCAGCGCCTCCAAAAAAGAAAGCTGGTCGAAGACGAGAAGGGCGAAGCCGCTGGTGATGAGCGCGGTGACGAGGACGCCGATCGTGGCGAGCAGGACCGAAGGCCGGAGCGCCACCCGGAACGCGTCGAGCCGGGTCCGCATGCCGCCGTCGAAGAGAATCACCGCGAGCGCGAGCGAGCCGAAGAGATAGGTCGCCCGATAGTCGTCGAAGGCGATGCCGCCCGGGCCGTCCTCGCCCGCCAGCATGCCGATGACGAGAAAGACGAGGAGGAGGGGCGCTCCGATCCGGGAGGCGACTAGGCTGGACAGTATTCCGACGAGCACCAGGACCGCGCCGATCAGAAGAACGGCGTTGAGGTACCCGATGCTTTCCATCGGCCCCCTCTGCCCGTCAGGCGGGGGAGAGCACGTGTATCACGCGGCTCGCTATGAGATCCTTCACCTTGGCCGCGTAGGCCGCCATGTGCGGCGAAGCGGCATGAGCCTTCAGCGCCTCGAGGCTCTCCCATTTCTCGATGACGACGAAGGTGTCGGGACCGAGTTTCGTCTGGATCGCGCCGGCGCCTTCGGCGTCGATCGCAGGCCCGTATTCGATGCAGCCCTGCTCGGCCCGAACGGTCGGCATGTTCGCGCGGAAGTGGCGAAGGATTTCGTCGCGCTTGCCGGGCTTCGCCGTAATGATGGCAAGAACGTGGATCACTTTTCCTTGTCTCCTGTTCGTGAAGCCGCAGGTCTGGGGTTCGATCGTAACTGCTTTTCCGGTCGCTACGCATCGCGCCATGCAGGGGGCCCGTCGGGCGCCTCGGCCCGGGCGCGTTACGGATCGAGCTCGGGGTAGTGCCGGAATATGCCTTGCTCGCTGAAGGGGAGGCGACGCTTCGAGGCGAGGTAGGCGGCGATGCCGGGTCGCTCGGCCACGCGGTCATGGAGCGAGACGACCCGCGGCAGCTTCTTCTCGATCCTTTCCATGGCGCGCGGGAAGGCGTAGCGGAGACCCGCTACGACCT
This sequence comes from Rhodospirillales bacterium, assembly GCA_019689675.1. GTDB lineage: Bacteria > Pseudomonadota > Alphaproteobacteria > ATCC43930 > CGMCC-115725 > JADGGZ01. The sequence goes on from JADGGZ010000002.1 coordinate 18,940, forward strand.
GGAACAGCGAAAGGTCGGCATAGGTGAGGCGGCGACCGACGAGATGGCGACCCTGGCCGTTTCGCGCGAGCACCGCTTCGAAGTAGCCGAGATACTTCGGGACGCGGTTCTCGAGGAAATCGGCGGCACGCCTTTTCGCTTCCTTCTTCTGGTCCTCGTAGTAGAGGCTGCTCGCGATCGGGTGATGCGTGTCGTGCGCCTCCTGGACGAGGTCGGCGATGGTGAGCTGCAGCTGATGGGTCCAGAGCCGGCCCGCCTCGTTCGCAGGAGCGAGGCCGTGCCGGCCGCCGAGATAGAAGAGGATGTTCGCGGTCTGGCCGATGAGCAGCTTGCCGGCCCTGAGAAAGGGCGGTGCGAAGGGAGGGCGCTCGACCCGGCTGCCGTTGAGGAGGCGCAACATCGAGCGCATGCCGCCGCTTCGCCGTGCCACATCGACGTAATCGGCGCCGGCCTCCTCGAGCGCGAGGCGGACGAACTCGCTCCGTCCCTGAATCTCCGGCCAGTAGTAAAGCTCGTAGCGCATCGCGCCCTCGCTTCAGGTTGACCGTGAGAAGGTTACTTGCCCCGCGCCGCCGGCTCCAGCGAGGCGGCGCGAGATCAGCCGCCGCGCGCTTTTGCGAGAAAGGTGCCGACGGCGGCGCCGAGCCGGTCCGCCTCGCCGGAGAGCGCGGCTGCGGCTTCAAGCACGTTTCCAGCGGCATCTCCCGTCGCTGCGGCCGCCTTCGTGACCTCGACGATATTGGTCGTCACGGTCTGCGTGCCGCGCGCCGCCTCCTGGATGTTCCGCGCAATCTCCTGGGTCGTCGTGCCTTGCTCCTCGACCGCCGCCGCGATCGCGGCAGAGACCTCGTCGATCTCGCCGATGCGAGAGACGATCCCTTTGATCGCGGACACGGCTTCCGCCGTCGCGCTCTGGATCCGGCCGACCTGGGCGGCGATATCCTCGGTCGCCTTCGCGGTCTGCCCGGCGAGCGTCTTGACCTCGCCCGCGACGACGGCGAATCCCTTGCCCGCCTCGCCGGCGCGGGCCGCCTCGATCGTGGCGTTGAGGGCGAGGAGATTCGTTTGCGCGGCGATCGCCTGAATCAGCGAGACGATCTCGCCGATGCGCTGCGCGGCGTCCGCGAGGTTTTCCACGGCGGCATTCGTGCGTGCCGATTCCTCCACCGCGTTCCGTGCGATCTCTGCCGAATGCGCGACACGCCGGCCGATCTCGGCGACTGTGGCGGAGAGCTCTTCAGCCGCCGCGGCAACGGTGGCGACGTTGGCCGAGGCCTGCTGGGTGGCCGCCGCCGCTGACGCGCTCTGCTCCTTCGCGTCGCCCGCAATCCGATTCATCGTCTCGGCCTCGAGCCGCATGCACGCTGCCGCTTCCGAGACTTCCGCGGCCGCCGTTCCGACGTTGTCTTCTGCGAAGCGGATGAACGCGCCGACATCCGCCTCGACCACCGCCGTCGCGGCGTTCAGCGTCTGCGCGCCGTGCCGAAACGCGCCCGGCAGACCGCGCTCGAGGACCTTGCGGTAGTAGCGGCGCTTGCTCACCTGGAGCATCGAGCCGCTCGCTTCGCGGACGAAGGCGTCGGTGATGTCGAGAAGATGGTTGATGCTGCGCTCGAGCCCGCCGAGCGGGCCGGGCGTCGGCCGGCCGAGGATGCGCGTCTCGAGATCGCCTTTGGCCGCCGCCTCGCAAACCGCCGCCGCTCGTGCTAGCGCGCACCTGGTTCGTCGCTCGTGGAGGACGGCCGCGGCGGCCAGTCCAAGGACGGCGACGCCGGAAAGAATGACGCCGGCGAGCGGGTAGTCGGCGGCGGCGAGCGCCGCCGCTCCGAGCGCCGCGGCCGTTCCGGTCGCCGCGCCGATGCGCTGGCTAGACAGCGAAGACATATTGGTCATAGGAGACACCCCGTTCCTGCAGCATCGCCGCGAGCTTGCCGTGGGCGAGGTGCATGCCCTGCTTGCGATCCTCGGCCCGACGCTCCTCGTCGAGCAACGTCCGGTATAGCGGTTCGATCTTGGCGATCTGCGCCGGGTCCGGCTTGCGCCGGTTCGAGTGATAGCCGACGATCCTCCCGGACGCGTCGAAGCTCGGCGTCACGTGGGCGAAGACCCAGTAATGGTCGCCGTTCTTCGCCATGTTGAGGACATAGGCGAAGATCTCGCTGCCGGCCTCGATCGTCTCCCACAGCAGCTTGAAGACGCAGCGCGGCATGTCGGGATGCCGGATGATGCTGTGCGGCTGCCCGAGGATCTCCTCGGCCGAATACCCGGATACGCGCAGGAAGACGTCGTTCGCGTAGGTGATCCGACCTCTGAGGTCGGTTTTGGAGACGATGATCTCTTCCTCGCCGAAAGGACTCTCCCGCCCGGTCGGCGTGATCTTTCGTGCGGCCATGCGACGGTGTTTCCCTTGCGTTATGTCAATGCCAAATCAGCAAATCAGCTCTGCGACCCTCGCACGGCGGCGTTAATACGGACTTAGAGGAAAATCCGACCCATTCCGCACCCCACCCGAAATGCGGCGTTGCCGGATTGGTGGAAACGCAACGCCTAGCGCGAGGAGGTTGCGCCGCCTGCGCCAGATTGTCGCATTCCGGAATGCGGTCGTGTGTCGGCCGGGCCGGACGACGGCAACTTGTCGCGGCGCTCAAGACGCCTCGCGCCCCTCAGAGCGCGGTCAGCCGAGGGCGGTCTCGGAGAGAAGCCTGGTAGGGAAGCCGGCCGCCTCGAGGGCGCCCACGATCTCCCCAACGTGGCGAGGGTTGCGCGTCTCGATCACCACGTCGAGCTCGGCGAGCTTCACCGGGACGTCCTGAAAGAGACGCTGATGATAGACCTCGACGATGTTCCCGCCCTTCTGGCCGATCACCGAGGCGACACGGGCGAGAAGGCCGGGCTGATCGCTGATCTCCACCCGCAGGCGCACCATGCGGCCGGCGCGCACGAGACCGCGCATCAGAATAGAGGCGAGAAGGCGGGCGTCGATGTTGCCGCCGCACAGGACCAGCGCGATGCGCCGCCCGGAATAGCGCCCCGGATCGGCGAGCAGAGCGGCGAGCGGCGCCGCGCCGGCCCCTTCGGCGACGAGCTTCTGCTGGACGAGGAGGGTCTCGATCGCGGCCTCGATCCGCGCCTCGTCGACGAGAACGATATCGGCAACCAGCGCCTCGATGATTGCCCGGGTGAGCCGGCCCGGCTCCTTGACGGCGATGCCCTCGGCGATCGTCTGGCCGCCCGGTTCCGGCGGCCGGCCGCGGATCGCATGGTGCATCGAGGGATAGAGCGCCGCCTCGACGCCGATGATCTCGATTTCCGGCCTCAGCGCCTTGGCGCCGATCGCAGTTCCGGCGATGACGCCGCCGCCGCCGATCGGGACGATGACGGCGTCGAGCTCGGGCTGATCCTCCACGAGCTCTAGGCCGATCGTGCCTTGACCCGCGATGATCAGCGGGTCGTCGTAAGGGTGAATGAGCACGAGGTTTTCGGCGGCGGCGATCTCTTCGGCCGCGCGCCGGGCCTCGACGAGCCCTTCGCCGCGCAGAACGACGCGCGCGCCGTAGGCTTCGGTCCGCTCCACCTTGGTGAACGGGGTTCCTTCCGGCATGACGATCGTCGCCGGAATGCCGAGCCGCTGGGCGTGGTAGGCCACGCCCTGCGCGTGATTTCCCGCAGACATCGCGATCACGCCGGCCCGGCGCTGTGCCGTCTCGAGGCTCTTCAGCTTCGTCAGGGCGCCGCGCTCCTTGAAGGAGCCGGTCGCCTGCATCGTCTCGAGCTTGAGGAAGATCTCGGCGCCGGTCGCCGCCGAGAGCGCGGGGGCCGCGACGAGCGGGGTGCGGATCACCTCGCCGCGGATCGCTTCCGCAGCGGCGCGGACGTCGTCGATCGTGACCGGCAGCGTCACGGCGGTACGAGCTCCAGGCGTGCGACGGCCGGACCGCCGAGGGTGATCCATTCGAAGTCGCGCCACGGTCCGACGAGGTCAGACCAGTGGCGCGAGAACGGATTGCCCGATTGACCCGGCACGACCATGAAGCGTGCGCTTTCCGGCGCCGACATGTCTATGACGAAGCGCAGCACCGAGCCGTGCACGCTCGCGAAGGGATCGGTCTCGTTGCGCAGCGCCATGTGCGCACGTCTGACCGTGTCGTAGCCGCCCGGGACGGGTACGGAAATGTCGAGGAGATCCCCGACCAGCGGAAGGCGCGAGACGAAATTATGCCGGAAACGCGCCTGGTGCGCCCGCCCCCAAGTCCAGCGATCCATGTCCGGGCCGTAGCGCCGCTCGAGGTCCGAAAACGCGCGTTCGAGCGCGGCCGCGATCTTCGCGTCGGGACGAGAGTGCGCGAGCTGTTGCCGCACGGCGAGCGGACGGAAATCGAAGTAGTCGCCGAAAAGCGGCCCGAGCGCCTCGGCGAAAAGTTCGCGCTCGAGCTCGCGAAACCATGCCGTGAAGAGGAGCGGCGCGACATCGTCCTCGCGCATGTTGAAATCCCAGGAACGCAGGATCCCGACCGCGGCGCGCGCACGCTCGCTCGTGACCGGCGCCTCGAGAAGAAGCGGCAGGATTTCCGCCGCCATCGGAGAGTAAATGTCGGCCATGATCGCGGCCGAGCGGTCGGGCGACTGTTCCGGGGCGGCATCCAAGAGGGCGGCGATGCGTTCCGCGCGGTATGAAGCGTCCCAGTCGCGCGAGATGAAGAAGGGATAGTCGTCGGCCACGATCTTGTTGTTCGCGGTAACGAGCCGTGGCCCCGAGGCGCGGGGAAGGGCCTCGAACGGAATGAAGCCGGTCCAGTCCGCCTCGCCGGTCCAGCCGGGCGAGGGAAGCCAGCCGTCGCCATTCTTTCGGATCGGGATCCGTGCCGGCGCGATCATGCCGGTTTCGCCGTCCCGGTCCGCGTAGACGATGCTCTGTTGCGGTGCCACCCAGTCTTCGAGCGCGCGCCGAAAGGATTTTGCGTCGTCGGCGCGGTTCATGCGGTAGATCGCCTCGGGCGTGCGGTCGTCGTCGCCGAGGAACGTCGCCTGAAGCGCAAGGACATGGCCCGGCGGCGCCTCGCCCACAAGCCCGGAAACGACTGGGCCGTGTCGGGTCGAGCGGATCGTGAGCGTTTCCGGGGCGCCCCCGCGGACCGCGATCTTCTCCTGCTGGACCGCGAAGGAGGCGGGCCCGTCCGGCGTCAGATAGCCGTCGCCGTCGAGCTTTTCGAGGAAGAGATCGGCGACGTCGCCCCCCGTCGTCGTAAAGCCCCAGGCGACGCGGCTGTTGTGGCCGATGATGACGAAGGGAGTGCCCGGTGCGGTCGCGCCGAAAACGCCGCCGCCCGGCCACTCGAGCCTGGCGAGATAGAAGGTCCCCGGCGCCGAGAAACCGAGATGCGGGTCGTTGGCGAGAACCGGGCTGCCGGAGGCGCTGCGGCTGCCGTCGACGACCCAATTGTTCGAGGCTCCGGCAGGGACGGTCGGATAGAAAAGGTCGAGCGCTTCCCGGCCGAGGCGCTCGACGATCCGCGCGCGCAAGAGCTCGCCGCGGTAATTGCCGGCGAGCTGGAGCGCCATGAGCTTGCCGTAGACGAGCGTGTCGGCGACGCGCCAGCGCTCCGGGCGAAAGCGCAGAAGATAAAACTCCGGCGGGAGCGCGCGCGTGCGAGTCTCGAGCCAGGCGTTGACGCCGGACGCGTAGGCTTCGAGATAGGCGCGAAGCTCCGGCGAGAGCCCGGCGAGTTGCGCCTCGGCGGCGCGGTAGAGGCCGAAGGTCCGCATGATGCGATCCATCGGCAGCGCGCGCTCGCCCACGATCTCGGCAAGACGGCCGGCGCCGACGCGGCGCATCTGCTCCATCTGGTAGAGACGGTCCTGGGCGTGAACGTAGCCCAGCGCGAATGCGGCATCGCGTTCGTTCGCGGCGCGGATGGTCGGCACGCCCCATGCATCGCGCTCGATCGTGACCGGCGCCGAGAGACCGGCGAGAGCGATGCGCCCCTCGGTCACCGGCAGCGAGGAGAGAAGCCACAGCGCTGAAGACGCTGCGGCGATCAGCAGCGAGAGAAGGAAAAAAGCGAGGATGCGGCGGGTCACGCCGCTTCCTGTCCCGATCGGGAAGGACGGCAGGGGCGCCCGGCTTCCCTCACCCTTCCCGCTGCGCGGGCCCTCGCCCGCGAGCGGGCGAGGGCGCATCGGGTCGAGGCCCGCAACGCATCACGCCATGTTGACGATGACGGTCTTCTTGGTCGTGAAGTGCTCGAGCATCGCCTCGAGCGAAGCCTCCTTGCCGAGGCCGGAGGACTTCACGCCGCCGTAGGAAAGATTGGCCTGGACGACGAGGTTCTGGTTCACCTGGACGAACCCCGCCTCGAGCCGGTGAGCCGCGTCGAGCGCGGTCTTGAGATCCTTGGTCCAGATCGTGGCAGCGAGACCGTACTCGCTGTCGTTCGCCTGCCGGATCGCGTCCTCGTAGTCCTTGAACTTGATGACGCAGGTGACGGGACCGAAGATCTCCTCGCGCGCGACACGGCTGTCGTTCGAGATGCCGGTGAAGATCACGGGCTGAACGAACAGCCCCTTCTCGAGCTTCTTGTCCTTCGGCATCGCCGAGCAGCGCAGCGCCTTCGCGCCTGGGGTCTCCTCGCCGATCTTGATGTAGGACTGAACTTTCTCGAACTGCTGCTTCGAGATGATCGTGCCGATGTCGGTCGTCTCGTCGAGCGGGTCGCCCATCTTCATCGCGTCGACCTTCGCCTTGAGCTTGTCGACGAAGGCGTCGTGGATGCTCTCGTGCACGAAGATGCGCGAGGCTGCCGTGCAGCTCTGGCCCTGACGGGTGAAGCGCATCCCGACGATCGCCCCCGCGACCGCCTTCTCGAGATCGGCGTCGCCCATGACGATCATCGGGCTCTTGCCGCCGAGCTCGAGCGTCACGGGGATGAGCTTCTCGGCCGCGGTCTTGTAGACGATCTTGCCGGTCTCCACCGAGCCCGTGAACGTGACCTTGCCGACCTTCGGATGCGCGACGAGCGGGCCGCCGCATTCCGGGCCGAAGCCGGAGAGAATGTTGAGGACGCCGGCCGGCAGCACCTGGTTCATGATCTGACAGGCGCGGAGAACCGCGAGCGGCGCCTCCTCCGCCGACTTGACGACGACCGCGTTGCCGGCGACGAGCGCGGGCGCGATCTTCAGCGCCATCAGCATCATCGGCACGTTCCAGGGGATGATCGCGCCGACGACCCCGATCGGCTCGCGCAGCGTCATCGTGAGCATGTCGGGGCGGAACGGCACGGTCTCGCCTTTGAGCTCGCTGCCGAGGCCGCCGTAGAAGATGAAGACGTCGGCGAGGACCGAGGCTTCGACCCGGCTCTCGGTGCGAAGCGCCTTGCCCGTCTCGAGCGCGACGAGGCGGCCGAGCTCCTCGACATGCTCGTTGAGAAGCCGCCCGCATTCGGCGACGAGCTTGCCGCGCTCGCGCGCCGCGAGCTTCGCCCAGCCGCGCTGGGCCTTCGCCGCCGCTGCGACGGCGGCCTCGACATCGGCCGCCTCGGCCTCCGCCGCCTCGGCGACCTTCTCGCCGGTCGCCGGGCTCACGATCGGGAAGGTCTTGCCGGACTTCGCCGGGACGAAGGCGCCTTCGATGAGGAGCTTGTTGGAGAGCTCCCTCGCGAGGGCATAAGGATCGAGGACGGGTTGGAGGCGGTTCTGCAGCATCTCTTCTCCTCGTTGGTCAGAGACCGAGCTCTTTCAGGATCTTGGCCCGGTCGGCGTCGAGGTCGGGCGCGGGCGGGCGCGTCTTCGGATCCTCGAACGCGGTGAGCTTGATGGGATTGCCGGCGAGACGGATCTTCCCGGCCTTCGGGTCCTCGGTCTCGATCAGCATGTTGCGAACCGGGACCTGCGGATTCTCGAGCGCCTGCGCGACGTTGTTGATCGGCCCGCACGGCACCCCGGCCTTGCCGAAGACCTCGATCCAGTGGCTGCGCGGCGCTTTGCGGAGCTCCTTCGCGAACTCGGCGAAAAGCGCCTCGTTGTTCCGGTTGCGGAGGTCGTTCGTCTTGAAGAGCGGGTTGTCGGCGAGGTCGGGCCGGCCCATCGCCTGGCACGCCTTCTGATAGAGCGCGTCGTTCCCGCACGCGACGATGAGATGCCCGTCCGCCGTCGGAAACGCCTCGAAGGGGGTGATCGACGGGTGCCGGGCGCCGAGGGGCCCGGGAATCTGCCCTGTCACCGTGTAGCGCATGATCGCGTTCTCGAGGAGTGCGAGCTGGCAGTCGAACATGGCGATGTCGACCTTGGTCGCCTCGCCGGTCCTCTCGCGGTGGAGGAGGGCGGCCTCGACGCCGATCATCGTGTAGAGCCCGGCGCCGATGTCGCCGATCGACATGCCGACGCGAACCGGCGCGCCGCCGGGTTCGCCGGTGATGCTCATCATGCCGCCGAGCCCCTGCACGACCATGTCGTAGGCGGGCTCCCGGGAGAGCGGCCCGGTGTGGCCGAACCCGGAGGCGGCCGCGTAGATGAGACGCGGGTAGCGCTCGTGGAGCGTCTCCCACCCGTAGCCGAGCTTTTCCATGGTGCCCGGTCGGAAATTCTCGACGATCACGTCGGCCTTTTCGAGGAGGGCCTCGAAGATGCGGCGATCCGCCTCGCTCTTGAGATCGAGGGCGATCGATTCCTTGCCCCGGTTGATCGACATGAAATAGGTCGACTTGCCGGCGACGAAGGGTCCGTACTCACGCGCGTCGTCGCCCTTCCCGGGCGGCTCGATCTTGATGACCCGGGCGCCGAGCTCGGCCATCAGGAACGTGCAGTAGGGTCCCGCGAGAATGCGCGAGAGATCGACGACGGTGATCCCCGATAGCGGGCCGCGAGCGGCCATCTTGTCTCCTTTCGTAGCGAGGCCGGCCTTGTAACGCATCCCGCCGCCGAGGGGCAATCATTGGGCCGACCGCCGCCTCGGGCTGTGCCCGCTCACTGCCGCCCCCGCGTCGGCCGCGAGCCCCCGGAAGAAGAAGGCGGCACTCGCGGCGAGAGCGCCGAACGCGAAGAAGACCGGCACGAAATCCCCGGCCTCGACCTCGGCGCCGCCGCGCCCCAGAAGGACGAGCTGGAGCGCGAGCGCGGCGAGCGCGATGCCGACGCTCGCGGAAAGCTGCTGCAGCATCGCCGCGAAGCTGGTCGCGCTGCTCATCTTCGTGTCCGGGATGTCGGCATAGGTGAGGGTGTTGAGGCTCGTGTACTGGAGCGAGCGGAAGAAGCCGGTCACGAGGAGCACGACGAGGATGACGGCGTGCGGCGTCTCGGGCCGGAAGGCGGCGTAGATCGCGACCGAGGCGCCGCCGATGAGCGAATTCCAGAAGAGGACGCTCCGGAAGCCGAGCCAGCGCAGGATCGGCGCAGCGGTGATCTTCATGACGATCGCGCCCGCCGCGGAGGCGAAGGTGAGGAGGCCGGAGGCGAAGGGCGTGAGGCCGAAGCCGAGCTGGAAGAGAAGGGGGAGGAGGAATGGCAGGCCGCCGACGGCGACACGGAACACGGTTCCGCCCGCCATGGCCGCCCGGAAGGTCGGGATGCGCACGAGCCCGAGGTCGAGGATCGGGGCGCGCGCCCGGCCCGCGTGGACGGCATAGGCGGCGAGCGACACGGCGCCGAGGGCGACCAGCGCGGCCGTGGCGACCGGCGGCACCAGCCCCCGCGCGATCGTCTCGAGCCCTGCCAAGAGCGCGGCGAGGCCGACCCCCGTCATGACGAAGCCGGGAAAATCGAACGGACGCCGGTCGAGCGCGGCGAGGTCGGGAATGAACCGGCGCGCGAGAATGATGCCGAGGATCCCGATCGGCACGTTGATCCAGAAGATCCAGCGCCACGTCGCGTAGGTCGCGATCGCGCCGCCGAGGGGCGGGCCGATCACCGGTCCGATGAGCGCCGGGACGGTGAGCCAGGCCATCGCGCGCACGAGCTCGGCGCGCTCGACCGCGCGCAGCATGACGAGACGCCCGACCGGGACCATCATCGCGCCGCCCGCGCCCTGTATGAGGCGGGCGAGCACGAGGCCCGGCAGCGAGGTCGCCAAGCCGCAGGCGACCGAGCCCAGCGTGAAAATCGCGATCGCGGCGGCGAAGACGCGCTGCGCCCCGAACCGGTCGGCGACCCAGCCGCTTGGCGGGATGAAAACCGCGAGGCCGAAGAGGTAGGCTGTGATCGCGATGTTTAGATGGAGTGGGGCGGCGCCGAGGTCGCGGGCGATCTCCGGCAGCGCGGTGGCGATGACGGCCCCGTCGAGGTTCTCCATGAAGAGCGCACACGCCACGATGAGGGGCACGATCACGTGACGGGGAAGGGGGCCTCGCATGCCGGGCAGAAGCTAGACGCCGCCCGAAAGGTCGCCAAGCGCGGGGAAAGCGCCCCCGCCATGCACGCGCGCGGCGTGGCGGCCCACGGAGAGGTTGTCGAGACCGACGTGCCGGCGCGGCTCGACCGGCTGCCGTGGAGCCGCTTCCACTGGCTGGTGGTCGTCGCGCTCGGCATCACCTGGATACTCGACGGGCTCGAGGTGACGCTCGCCGGCGCCGTCTCTGGCGCGCTCAAGGAGAGCCCCGTGCTTCGCCTCGACAACGCGCAGGTCGGGCTCGCCGGCAGCGCCTATCTCGTCGGGGCGGTGCTGGGCGCCCTGTTTTTCGGGCGCCTCGCCGATCAACTGGGGCGGAAGAAGCTCTTCTCGGTGACGGTGCTCGTCTATCTCCTCGCGACCGCGGCGACCGCCTTCTCCTGGGACATCTGGAGCTTCCTCCTCTTCCGCTTCCTCACCGGGGCCGGGATCGGCGGCGAGTACGCGGCGATCAACTCCGCGATCCAGGAGCTGATCCCGGCGCGGTACCGCGGGCGGACCGATCTCGCGATCAACGGCAGCTTCTGGGTGGGCGCGGCCCTCGGCGCGCTCGGCTCGGTCCTGCTCCTCGATCCTGGGCTTCTGCCGCCCGACCTCGGCTGGCGCTTCGCCTTCGCGATCGGGGCGACGCTCGGCATCGTGATCCTCTTCCTCCGCCGCTTCCTGCCGGAGAGCCCCCGGTGGCTCCTGACGCACGGGCGGCAAGCGGAAGCCGAGGCGGCCGTTGCCGGAATCGAGGCGCGCGTGTCGGCCGAAAAAGGTCCTCTCGCCCCGGCCAAGGGGCTCATCCGCCTCCGGCCGATCGGGACCGCGTCCCTCGCGCGGGTGGCGGGCGCGCTCTTCCGCGACTATCCCCGCCGCACCGTGCTCGGCCTCGTGCTGATGGGCAGCCAGGCATTCTTCTACAACGCGATCTTCTTCAGCTACGCGCTCGTCCTGACGAGCTTCTACGGCGTCGCTTCGGAGAATGTCGGCTGGTACATCCTGCCCTTCGCCGCGGGGAACTTCATGGGGCCGCTCGTCTTGGGGCCCCTGTTCGACACGATCGGCCGGCGGACGATGATCGCCGGGACCTACGCCGTTTCGGGGATCCTCCTCGCTTTGACCGGGTGGCTCTTCCATGCCGGGTTTCTCGACGCCGGGACGCAGGCGGTCGCGTGGTCGATCATCTTCTTCTTCGCGTCGGCAGCGGCGAGCGCCGCCTATCTCACCGTCGGCGAAAGCTTTCCTCTGGAGATCCGGGCGCTCGCCATCGCGCTCTTCTACGCGGTCGGGACCGGGCTCGGCGGCGCCGCCGGACCTTGGCTCTTCGGCTATCTCGTCGAGAGCGGATCGAGCCTGAGCATCTTTCTCGGCTATCTCTTCGGTGCTTCCCTGATGGTGATCGCCGCCGTCACCGAGCTCGCCTTCGGCATCGCCGCCGAGCGGCGCCCGCTCGAGGCGGTCGCGGAGCCCCTTTCGGCCGTGGCGATCGGAACGCCGCCCTTCGTCGAGACGAGGCCGAAGCGATAGCGGCACCGGCTCGGCGTGCCCGGCTGACGATCCCATATTCCGCGCGATGCCGCCGAAACCCGAGACCTGGCTCCGCGTCACTCCGAACGGCCTCTACTGCGTGCCCGGCGATTTTTTCGTCGACCCGGTGCTGCCGATCGAGCGCGCCGTGGTGACGCACGGCCACTCGGATCACGCTCGTGCCGGGCACCGTCACGTTCTCGCCACTCCCGAGACGGTCGCGATCATGCGCCGCCGCCACGGCGCCGACGGCACCACGACGTACCAGGCGCTCGCTTACGGCGAACGTTTGCGAATCGGCGACACGACCCTGGGGCTGCTGCCGGCAGGGCACGTCCTCGGCAGCGCGCAGGTCATGATCGACCATGCCGGCAGCCGGGTCGTCGTCTCCGGCGACTACAAGCGCCGCCCCGACCCGACCTGCCCGCCGTTCGAGCCGCAAAGCTGCGACGTCTTCGTGACCGAGGCGACGTTCGCGCTCCCGGTGTTCCGACACCCGCCCGACGAGCACGAGATCGAGAAGCTCCTCCACTCCGTGCGCGTCTTTCCGGAGCGCGCGCATGTCGTCGGAGTCTACGCCCTCGGCAAGTGCCAGCGCGTCATCTCGCTCCTGCGCCGCGCCGGCTGGGACCGCCCGATCTACGTGCACGGGGCGCTCGACGGCATGAACCGGCTCTACGAGGAGCTGGGCGTTCCCTTGGGGCCGCTCCTGCCGGCGACGGGACCGTCGAAGAAGGAGCTCGAGGGGCAGATCATCCTCGCGCCGCCGGGCGCCGTGAACGACCTCTGGGCCCGACGACTGCCCGAGCCCGTGGCCGCGATGGCCTCGGGCTGGATGCGCGTCCGCCAGCGCGCGCGGCAGCGCGGCGTCGAGCTGCCGCTCGTCATCTCGGATCACGCCGACTGGGACGAGCTCTGCCGGACGATCGAGGAGGTGGCGCCGGGCGAGGTCTGGGTCACGCACGGCCGTGAGGAGGCGCTGATCCGGGCGGCCTCGCTCATGGGCATTGCGGCCCGTGCCCTCAACATCGTCGGCTACGAGGAGGAAGCGGGCGCATGAACCGCTTCGCCGAGCTCCTCGACAGCCTCGTCTTCACGCCGTCGCGCAACGGCAAGCTGCGCCTCATCCGCGAGTACTTCGCCACGACCCCCGATCCGGAGCGCGGCTGGGCGCTGGCAGCTCTCACGGGCGAGCTCTCCTTCCGCGAGGTGAAGCCCGCCCAGGTGCGCGATCTCGCGATGCGACGGATCGACCCCGAGCTCTTCGGCTGGTCCTACGATTTCGTCGGCGATCTCGCCGAGACGGTGGCGCTGGTCTGGCCGGACCGTTCCGGCGAGGGACATGCGCCTCGCTTGTCCGAGATCGTCGAGACGCTGCGTGCCGCCGTGCGGGCCGATGCGACGAGCCTCCTCGAAGCGTGGCTCGACGGCCTCGACGGCACCGGGCGCTGGGCGCTCCTGAAGCTCGTCACCGGAGGGCTGCGGGTCGGCGTCTCGGCGCGGCTCGCCAAGACGGCCGCCGCCGAGCTCGGCGCCTCGAACGTCGCCGCGGTGGAGGAGGTCTGGCACGGGCTTGAGCCGCCCTACGAGGCGCTCTTCGCATGGCTCGAAGGACGCGGGCCGCGGCCCGAAACCGGCGCGGCGCCGACCTTCTGCCCGCTGATGCTCGCGCACCCGATCGAGGAGGGCGAGCTCGCCGCGCTCGATCCCGCGGACTTCGCCGCCGAGTGGAAGTGGGACGGGATCCGCGTGCAGATCGTGGCGCGCGGCAGCGGCAAGCGCCTCTACAGCCGCGCCGGCGAAGACATCGGCGGCTCGTTCCCGGAGCTCGTCGAAGCGCTGCCCGACGACGTCGTGCTCGACGGCGAGCTCCTCGTGGTGCGCGGCGGCGAAGTCGCCCCTTTCAACGATCTACAGCAGCGCCTCAATCGAAAGACGCCGTCGTTGAAGATGATGAGCGACTATCCGGCGGCGGTGCGCCTCTACGACATGCTCGAGGAGAGGGGAGAGGACTTGCGCGGGCTCGCGTTCCGAGAGCGGCGCGCGAGGCTCGAGACCTGGTACCGCGCCGCACCTCGACCGCGCCTCGACCTCTCGCCGATGGTGCCGTTCGAAAGCTGGGACGAGCTCGCCGCGCTCCGCGCGCAGACGCGCGCGAACGGGATCGAGGGGCTGATGCTGAAGCGCGTCGATTCCGTCTACGTGCCGGGCCGCCCGAAGGGGCAGTGGTGGAAGTTGAAGCGCGCACCCCTCACCGTCGATGCCGTGCTCATGTACGCGCAGCGCGGTCACGGAAAGCGTTCTTCCTTCTACTCCGACTACACGTTCGGCGCGTGGCGCGACGGCGAGCTGGTCCCGATCGGGAAAGCCTATTCCGGCTATACCGACGAAGAACTGCTGCGTCTGGATCGCTGGATACGGAACAACACCACGAACCGTTTCGGACCGGTTCGCGAGGTGGCGCCGGGGCTTGTCCTCGAGATCGCCTTCGATAGCGTGCATCGCTCGACGCGGCACCGGTCCGGAGTGGCGCTGCGGTTTCCGCGCATTCACCGGATCCGTTGGGACAAGCCCGCTTCGGAGGCCGATACGCTCGAGCTCGTCGAAAGCCTGCTGACGTAGGCGGCGTTCCGCTTGACTTCGGCCCCACGGGCAACATCAGAATGGTGAATACAAAAGCGCCGAAGGTGCCGAGAGAGCGCCGAATTAGGGAGGACCTCTGATGACGAAGCTGGTTTTAGCAGCGGCTGCGCTCGCGATTCTGGCTAGCGGCTCCGCGATGGCCGCCTATCCGGAACGGCCGGTCAAGGTGATCGTGCCGTGGGCAGCCGGAGGCGATACCGACAACATTTTCCGGCCGTTCGTGCTGCCGCTACAGAAGGCGTTGGGGCAGACCGTGGTGATCGCCAACATCGGCGGTGCCTCGGGCACGGTCGGAGCGCGCGAAGCGAAGAACTCGCCGCCGGACGGCTACACGCTCTACGTCGTGCACGACTACATCCATCTGACGTACTACACCGGCGTCGCGGACGTGAACTACTCGGACTTCGAGCCGATCTGCTCGGTCTCGTCGACGCCCTCGGTGCTGACGGCGAGCGCCAAGACGAAGTGGAAATCGCTCAAGGAGCTGATCGACGACGCCAAGGCGAACCCGGGGACGGTTTCCGTCGGCGCGACGCTCGGCTCCACCAGCCATTTCTTCCCTGCGCTCATCGAGAAGGCGGCGAACGTCAAGTTCAAGTACGTCTCCTATGACGGGCTTGCGCAGCGGATGAACGCGATCCTCGGCGGCCACATCGATCTCACCGACGGCAATCTCACCCAGAAGGGAAAGGTCGACGCGGGTCAGCTCCGCTTCCTCGCGATCGCGACGGAGAAGCGCGCGCCCGAGCTGCCCGACGTTCCGACGTTGAAGGAGTCTGGCTACGACATCGAGTACGCGGTGACGCGCGGTCTTCTGGCGCCGAAAGGCACGCCTGACGACATCCTCGGCAAGCTCGACATGGCGTGCAGCGAAGCGGTCAAGGACCCCGCCTTCGCGGCCTCGATGAAGGCGCAAGGCACCGACGTCAAGTATCTCGGCCGGAAGGAGTACGGCGAGTTCCTGAGGAAGAACGACGAGATCAACAAGAGCATGGCGAAGGAGCTCGGGCTTCTGAAGCGCTGACGAGAGGCACGCAGGTGGAGCGGTGCGGGGCTTCGTGCGGCCGCGGCTGACCGGCGACGCCGTCGCCGGTCTTGTCGCCGTCTCCGTCAGCGTGTGGCTCTTCTTCGTCGCCGGGGATCTTCCCCAATCGGCGCTGGTGCCGATCGGGCCGGGCTTCTATCCCCGCCTCGTGCTCGGCGCGACCGCTCTCGCCGGCGCTGCCCTCGTCCTGCGCGCCTTCCTCGTCGGCAGCGGCGCGCCCGCGGCTGGGCCGGCGCCGAACTACAGGCTGGTCCTGGTCGCATTCGTCCTGTTCGGCCTTTACGTCACGCTGCTGCCGCTTCTCGGGTTCCGGATCGCCACCTTCCTTTTCGTGGCGGCGATGCAGTCGGCGATCGATCCGCCACGAACACGGCGTGCGCTTCTCGTCGTGACGCTCGTGGCGCTCGGAACGACCGCCGTCACTTACCTCGTCTTCGAGCGGTACCTTTACGTTCTGCTGCCTCGCGGCACCTGGACGGATTTCTAGCCCGACCGTCATGTTCGAGCAGCTCGGCACAGCGATCCTCGACCTTCTGCAGCTGAAGTTCCTCGTCCCGCTGGTCATCGGAACCTTCGTCGGCGTCGTCGGCGGCGCCCTGCCGGGCGTCACCATTACAATGACGATCATCGTCGTGCTGCCTTTCACCTTCGGCCTCGATCCGCTGCAGGGCCTCGCTGCCATGACCGGGGTCTATGTCGGCGGCTCCGCCGGCGGGCTCGTCACAGCGGTGCTTCTCGGAATTCCGGGCACGCCCTCGGCGATCGCGACGACGTTCGACGGCTACACGATGCGGCGGAACGGCGAGCCGGGGCGGGCGCTCTGGCTCGGGATCTGGGCATCGTGCTTCGGCGGGCTGCTCGGCGGCGTATTCCTCATCGCCACGACGGGCCCCCTGGCGGCGATCGCGCTCGAGTTCGGCCCGTGGGAGTTCTTCGCGCTCTTCATCTTCGCGCTGTCGATGGTGGTGGGCCTTACCGAAGACTCTCTCCTCAAGGGCCTCCTCGCCGGCACGTTCGGGCTCCTCGTCACGACTTTCGGCAGCGATCCGATCATGAGCGTGCCGCGCTTCACGTTCGGCACCGAGTTCTTGCGCGGCGGCTTCGATTTTCTTCCCGTGCTCATCGGCATCTTCGCCTTTGCGCAGATCATGACCGAGCTCGAGAAGATGCACGGGGGATCCGGTTCGGGCGGCGCGCGCGCGGCTACACCGAACCTCAAGATCGCGCAGCTCAAGGTGATAGGCGAGATCCTCGCCCGGCCGGTGCTGCTCCTCTGGTCGACCGCAGTCGGGCTCCTCATCGGCGTGCTGCCGGCGATCGGCGGCAGCGCCGCGAGCGTCATGGCCTACGACCAGGCGAAGAAGATTTCACGCAGGCCCGAGCGGTTCGGAACCGGCATTCCGGAGGGCATTATCGCGTCGGAATCCTCCAATAACGCCAATGTCGGCGGCTCGCTCGTGACCATCATGGCGTTCGGGATTCCCGGCGACGCCGTCACCGCCGTGATGCTCGGCGCGATGACGATTCACGGCATCCAGTCGGGACCGCTCTTCATGGTGCAAGAGGCGAAGCTCGCCTACGGAATCTTCGCAGCCTACCTTCTCGCCCATCCGATCATGATCATCGTGATGGCCTTGGGGGCACGGTTCT
Organism: Rhodospirillales bacterium; assembly: GCA_019689675.1. Lineage (GTDB taxonomy): Bacteria > Pseudomonadota > Alphaproteobacteria > ATCC43930 > CGMCC-115725 > JADGGZ01. Next base: position 36,165 of record JADGGZ010000002.1, read on the forward strand.
TCCTGCGCGTCGTAACCGTGCCCAAGTCGGCGCTCGTGCCGATCGTCCTCGTGCTGTGCACGGTCGGGGCCTACGCGCTCAAGAACACGATCGACAACGTGTGGGTGCTGGCGCTCTTCGGGGTCTTCGGCTACGCGCTCGTGAAGCTCAAATTCCCGCTGGCGCCGGTCATTCTCGGCCTCATCCTCGGCGATCAGATCGAAGTCAATCTCGTGCGCGCGCTGATGAACGATCCCAACCCGCTTCTGTTCGTGACGCGGCCGATATCAGCGCTTCTGCTGGGGCTCTCGGTCGCTTCGGTCCTGTTTTCGCTATGGCAGCGCCGGCGTCAGGCGGCGCGCCTCGCCGCGCTCCCGGAGACGGCGCCGGATTTCTGAGCTTCCTTCCGGCCGGAGCGTTTACGTGCCGACGCGCAGCTCCGCGACGAGGCCGCGCAGCGCCGCAATGACGCTCAACGCCGTGATGCGGCCGGTTTTCGGGTTCTCGGCGGAGGGGAGATTTTCGATCGTCATCGAGAACTTCGCGCTGTCGCTGTCGACTTCGATGCGGTGCGTGTTGCGCTCGAGCGCCGGGTCGGCCCAGATCTCGAGCATCGTCCGGTCGGGTCCGATGCCTGCGAGGCTGAGGGCTGCAGCGACGTTGACGTTCGCGGGAAAGCCACGCGCTCCCTCGCGGGCCGTTCCCTCGAAGACGCGCAGCGGCGCGATGAGGCCGTCGAGCGAGATTCCCTTCTGCTCGAGATGGGGCGCGCCGGCGAGACTGCGCGGCGGCTTGCGGGTCACCATGCGCACCGAATGTATCGTCCCCTCCGCCGCCGCGCGGACGGCGTCGAGACCGATGAGCGCGCCGGTCGGCACATGGATGCGGGCCCCTGTCTCCCTGGCGCGAGCGACCAGGTCGAAGTGGTCGAGGAGGGCTCCGACGCTGAGCGGCATCAGGAGCCGCCCGCGCTCGATCGCCGGCTCGGCTATGGCGCGGAAGAAGGCGCTCGGCACGGCCTCCACGACGATGTCCGCGCGATCGGCCAGGTCGCCGAGACCGACAACGTCGACCGGCGCGCCGAGTGCCGCGAGCCGCTCGCGGGCGCGGGCTTGGTCACGGGCGGAGACCGCGACGAGACGAAGACCCGGAATACCGGCCTGTAGGCGGCGGACCACCGCAGATCCGATGCCGCCCATGCCGCCGACGGCGACGCGAAGCTCCTTGCTCATTCAGACGAGCCCGAGCTCTTGCTCGAGCGCGCCGCAGAACATCTGGCCGAGCATGATGTGCATCTCCTGGATGCGGGCGGTGGTGTGCGAAGGCACGATCAGGAGCGGGTCGGCGAGACCGACGAGATCGCCGCCGTCCCGGCCGGAAAGCGCCGCGGCGACAAGCCCCATCCGCTTCGCCGTTTCGAGAGCGAGCGTGACGTTCCGGCTCTTGCCCGAGGTGGTGATCCCGATCGCGAGATCACCCTTCCGGCCGACCGCCTCCACCTGGCGGGCGAAAACCTGGTCGAAGCCGAGATCGTTCCCGATCGCGGTGAGGGTCGATGTGTCGGTGGTAAGGGCCATCGCCGCGATCGGCGGCCGGTTCTTGACATAGCGGACGGAGAGCTCGGTGGCGAGGTGCTGGGCATCGCCTGCGCTGCCGCCGTTGCCGAAGAAGAGAAGCTTCCCGCCCCCGCGGACGGCGGCAACCGCCGCCTCGACGAGGCGTCGGAAGGGGGCCTCGCACGCCGCGGCGGTCGCCTTCAGGACGGCCTCGTGCTCGGCGAACTCGGCCCTGTAGAGCTCGGCAATATTCATCTAGGCTTCGGCGTTATACGGTTCGCGAACGGCAACGGAAAGCGCTCGTTTTGAAGATTCTCGTCACAGGCGGAGCCGGGTTCATCGGCACCAATCTCGTCCGTCATCTCCTCGCCGAAGGGATCCAGGTCGTCAATCTCGACAAATTGACTTACGCGGGCTCTAACCCGCCTCTCGGCGAGCTCGCCCGGCCCGACCGCTATTGCCTCGAAGTCGCAGATATCGCCGACCGCGCGGCGGTCTCGGCCATCCTCGAGCGCCACGCCCCTGACGTGGTGATGCATCTTGCGGCGGAAACGCACGTCGACCGCTCGATCGACGGTCCCGACGAGTTCATCCGCACGAACCTCGTCGGCACGTTCGAGCTCCTGGAGGCGGTGCGCGGCTATTGGGAACGGCTTCCCGCCGGCCGCCGCGCCTCCTTCCGCTTCCACCACGTCTCGACCGACGAGGTGTTCGGCTCGCTCGGCCCCGAAGGGTTTTTTACCGAGACCACGGCCTACGCGCCCAACAGCCCCTATTCGGCGAGCAAGGCCGGTGCGGACCATCTCGTCCGCGCCTGGCACCACACCTACGGTCTTCCCGTCGTGACGACGAACTGCTCGAACAATTACGGCCCGTGGCAGTTCCCCGAAAAGTTGATTCCGCTCACGATCCTCAACGCGCTCGAGGGGAAGCCGCTTCCGGTCTACGGCCGGGGAGAGAACGTGCGGGACTGGCTCCATGTCGAGGACCATGCCCGCGCCCTCCACCTCGTGCTGCAGCGCGGCCGCCTCGGCGAGACCTACAACATCGGCGGCGGCGCCGAGCGGCGGAATATCGACATCGTGAGGCGGATCTGCGCGATTCTCGACGAGATCCGTCCCGAAGGAAAACCGCACGAGCGGCTCATCACGTTCGTCGCCGACCGGCCTGGGCACGACCTCCGTTACGCGATCGACGACCGCAAGCTGCGCAGCGAACTCGGCTGGTCGCCGCGCGAGAGCCTCGACACGGGGCTGAGGAAGACCGTCCTCTGGTACCTCGAGAACCGTGCCTGGTGGGAGCCGATCCGATCCGGCGTCTATCGGGGAGAAAGATTGGGGAAGGGGCGGAGCGCGGCATGAAAGGCATCATTCTCGCCGGCGGCTCGGGCACGCGGCTCTACCCGCTGACGCGCGGCGTCTCGAAGCAGCTGCTGCCCGTCTACGACAAGCCGATGATCTACTACCCGCTGTCGACGCTGATGCTGGCGGGCATTCGCGACATTCTCGTTATCACGACGCCGACCGAACAGCAGCGCTTCAAGGATCTCCTCGGCGATGGCGCGCAGTGGGGCATCGCGATCACCTACGCGGCGCAGCCGAAGCCCGAAGGCCTCGCTCAAGCCTTCCTAATCGGCCGGGATTTTCTCTCCGGCGGAGGCGGTGCGCTCATGCTGGGCGACAATTTGCTCTACGGCGACGGCCTCGGCGCGATGCTCGCGCGCGCCAAGGCGCAGAGCGACGGCGCCACGGTGTTCGCCTATCGTGTCGGCAATCCCGAGGCCTACGGCGTCGTCGAGTTCGACCGCGACGGACGCGCGCTTTCGATCGAGGAGAAGCCGAAGGCGCCGCGGTCGGACTGGGCGGTGACCGGGCTCTACTTCTACGACCGCGACGTCGCCGACATCGCCGCGACTCTGAAGCCCTCGGGGCGCGGCGAGCTGGAGATCACCGATCTCAACAACGTGTACTTGAAGGCTGGAAAGCTCCATGTGGAGCGGCTGGGGCGCGGCTATGCCTGGTTCGACACCGGCACGCACGATTCCCTGCTCGAGGCGTCGGAGTTCGTCCGCACGCTCGAGAAGCGCACAGGGCAGAAGATCGGCTGCGTCGAGGAAGTCGCGTACCGGCAGGGCTTCATCGACGTCGAGCAGCTTCTCCGCCTCGCCGAGGCGAACGGCAAGTCGGGCTACGGCCGCTATCTCGAGCGCCTCGCCGAAGAAGACGACGAAGCGTGAGCGCCTCGGCCCGAGGAAATCGCGGCAAGGCACCTCTCGACGAGGCGGGGACCTACAGCGCCTTCTCGAGCGCCGCGAGGAAGAGGCGGGCCTGCGTCTCGCGGGTGTGGCGGGGCGCGGCGGCGAGGCTCGCGCGGGCGAGGCGGCCGCGCAGCTCCGCGTCGCCTTCGAGGCGGCGCACCGCGGCGGCGAGCGCCTCGGGGCACGCCGCGGGCACCCAAACGCCCGCCCCGTCCCGTTCGACGATCCGCCGCGCCTCTCCATCCGGAGAGACGAGGAGAACCGGCAGTCCCATTCCCATCGCCTCGAAGATCTTCGACGGGATCACCTCGCCGAACGCCGGCGAGTCCTTGAGGTGCACGAGCGCCACGTCGCAGAGCGACCACACGGAGGGCATCCGCTCCTTCGGCTGGCGCGGCACGAACACGGCGTTGGGAATCCCGCGGGCGCTTTCGACCAGCTTCTCGCGCTCGGCACCCGAGCCGACGAAGAGGAACGTGACGTCCGGCACCAGCGCCGCCGCCCGAACGGCGTTTCCGAGATCGTGCGCCATGCCGTGCGTTCCGACATAGCCCACCGTGAAGCGGCGCTCGAGCCCCAATTCGGCCGCGAGCGCCTCGTCGCGCGGCCGAGGGCTGTAGCGCGGCAGATCGACCCCGTTGAGGATGACGTCGATCTTCCCGGCCGGGATGCCGCGGCGGACGAGATCCTCCTTGAACGTTTCGGTAAGGGCCACGACGCGTGCCGAGCGGCGATAAAGGAAGAGCTCCAGCGCCTCGAGCACTCCGATAATCCGCGAATCCGGCAGGGCGCCGACAGCGACGATCGAGCGCGGCCAGAGATCCCCGAGCTCGAAGACGAAAGGCAGGCGTCGCACGTCGGCGAGCGCCCAGCCGCCGACCGCGGCGAAGAATTGCGGCGAGGTCGCGACGACGATGTCCGGACGCTTCAGGAAAAGACCCTGGACGAAGGCCGACGCCATGAAGCTCATGAAGTCGAGCGTGCGCAGCACGACGCCCTGGTTAGCCGTCATGTACGTCTTGACGCGAATCACCTCGATCCCGTCGATCATTTCCCGCTGCCGCCACCGGTTGCGGTAGCCTGGGAAAAGCTTTCCCTCGGGAAAATTCGGCGCCGAGGTGAGGACGGTCACCTCGTGGCCCCACCGGACCCAATAGACCGCGCGCTCGTAGACGCGGGTGGCGGCCGCGTTCACCTCAGGCGGAAAGTTCTCGGTAAGGAAGAGGATCCTCAACGGTCCGCCCAGGCCGAGAGAACGATGAGGCCCCAGAGCTTCACGGAATGGTCGCGCCCGCGCTCGGAAAGAAGTCGCTTCACCGGCGCCCAGGCGATGCCGAGCCGCTCCAGCCGCTCCGGCCGGAGATGGGTCTCCGCGAGCGGCTTCAGCGGGCCCTCGAGCCAGAGCCCGATCGGCGCGTTGAAGCCGCGTTTGGGACGGTCGACGATCTCCGCCGGGAGAAGCCGACGGGCGACGGCGCGGAGAAGCCGCTTGCGCTGCCGCATGACGGGCGGGAAACGGCCGACCGCCTCGACGAGCCGATGGTCGAGCAGCGGAAGCCGCAGCTCCAGCGCTCGCGCCATGCTCATCGCGTCGCCATAGGCGAGGATGTTGCCCGGAAGAAACGTCGCAAGGTCCGTCTCCTGCATCGCATCGAGCGGGTGCGGAGAGGATGCGACACGATAGCGCGCAGCGATCGGGCTCTCGGCGGTGGTGCTCAGCATCTCTTCGCGCTCCTCGGGCGTGAAGTACTCGACCCAGGAGGCGTACATCTCGGCATCCGGCCGGTCGGCGGCGACCAGGAACTCGCGCGCGCGGCGAAGCGAATGGCGTCCCGCCCGGCTTTCGGGGATGAACCGGCTCGCCGCCGCCGCGGCGCGGCGGAGCGGGCGGGGAAGGCGGCGCCATTTCTGCGCGAGTAGGCCGCCATCGTAGCGCGGGTACCCGCCGAAAACCTCGTCTCCTCCGTCTCCAACGAGCGCCACCGTCACGTGCTCGCGCGCCTTCCGCGCAAGGTCGGCGACGAGGAAGGCGGTCGGGTTTCCGAACGGCTCTCCGAAACGGTCGAGAAGCAGCGCGAGATCGACCTCGGGCGAGGCGGGCAATTCCGTGTGCCAGGAGCGGACGTGGTTCGCCACGACGGCCGCCGCGTCCCGCTCGTCATAGGCCGGCTCCGCGAACGTCATCGTGAAGGTGCGCGGCGGACCCGTCTCGGCGACCAGTGCCGCAACGACGGAAGAATCGATGCCGCCCGAGAGGAAGCAGCCGACGGGAACGTCGGACACGAGATGGTCGCGTACCGCCCGGCGCAGCAGCGGCAGCACCTCCTCGACCGCCTCGTCGAGGGAGAGGCTCCGGTCGCCGGGGACGCGCGGCCGCCACCATGGGGCGGGTCCTTCCAGAACGCCTCGCCGCAATCGCAGGAAGTGACCCGGCGGAAGCTTCCGGATGCCTTTGCGCATCGTCAGCGGCGCCGGGACGTAGAGGCAGGCGAGATATTGCGAGAGCGCCTCGCCGTCGAGCGTCAGATCGATCCCCGGATGCGCCTCCAGCGCCCGGAGCTCGGACGCGAAGGCGATGCCGCCCGGCACCTCGCCCCAGACGAGAGGCTTGATGCCGAGCCGGTCGCGGGCGAGAAGCAGCGTCTCGTTCGCGCGATCCCAGAGAGCGAGCGCGAACATGCCCACGAGCTTCGGCAGCGCCGCTTCGCCCTCCCGAGCGAGGAGGCGCAGCAAGACTTCGGTGTCGCTCTGCGTCGCGAAGCGCTCGCCGAGGGCCTCGAGCTCGGCACGAAGCGCCCGGTAATTGTAGAGCTCGCCGTTATAGGTGATGACGAAACGGCCGTCGGGCGAGAGCATCGGCTGCCGCCCGTCCGGGCTCGGGTCGATGATGGCGAGCCGCGCATGGGCGAGGCCGACGCCGCCTTCCTGCCAGGTGCCGTCGCCGTCCGGCCCGCGATGGGCGACGCGCGTCAGCATCGTGCGGAGAACCTCGGGGGCGACTGCGGTTCCGCCCGCTATGCCGCACATCGCCTGAGCACCTCTGCAGTTCGCGCTGCCGTCTTTTCCCACGTGAACTCGCGCGCCCGTGCGGCGGCCTCGGCGCCGAGGGAGGAGCGCAGCGACGCGTCCTCGAGCAGCGCGAGAACCGCGCGGCGGAGATCGGTCGGGTCGGCAGGGTCGAAATAGAGCGCCGCCTCGCCGGCGATCTCGGGCATCGCGGCCGCGCGGGCGACCGCGACCGGGGCGCCGCACGCCATCGCCTCGAGGAGCGGCATCCCGAAGCTCTCGACTTTCGATGGAAAGACGAACACGGCGCAGTGCCGATAGAGGCCGACGAGGTCGGCCTGGGGAACGCGGCCGAGAAAGGTGACGTTCGCTGGCGCGCGCCGCTTCAGAGCGGCGGCGTAGCCCGGGTCGGGCTCGCCTCCCGCGACGAGTATCCGCACCGGAAGCTCCGCGGCGAAGAGCGCTTCGAGGTTCTTCTGAACATAGAGATCGGAGACGGCGAGAACGAAGTCCTGGCGTCGCGCCGCGGGGTCGGGTGAGAAGATCGGATCGACGCCGTGCGGGATCACGACTCCGCCCGTCTCGCGCGCGACATAGGACGAGACGGCGATCGCACCCTTTGCCGCCGCCCGCGAAAGACGCGTCATCCCGGACAAGGCGTGCCAGTAGAGGCGCTGACGCAAGCGGCTCTCGATGCGTCCGACCGAAAGCGCGTTCTGCATGACGAGCACCTGCCGGCGGACCGCGAGCGGGCCGTAGTTCGCGGGAGAGAGGAGTACGTCCGCACCGATCCGACGAAAGAGCGCCGGCACCCTGACTTGTTCCCACAGCATGAGCGCTGGCAACGCCGAAGGCAGCTCGACGCGATGAAGCGTCGCGCAGGCGGAGAGCGGCTCGAGCGCCGATTGCGCCGGGCTCATCAGCACGTGGATCTCGAACCCGTCGAACCGCGGCAGGAGATTGAGAAGATAGGTCACTCCGCCGCCGGCCTTCGCGTGGATCGCGTTGACGAGAAGCCTCATTCCCGGTGCTCGGACCCGACTACTTCGTCGCGCGCACGGTCCGAAAGAACCCGACCGTGTCGGGCATCATTGCTGCGATCGGTCGGGGCAAGCGCCGCGTGTCGTAAGGGGTGAGAATCGGCGTCGACTCGACGGCGGTGAAGCGCTCGAAGAGTCTCGCGATCTCCGCGCCGGTGTAGGCCTTGGTGCCGATGCTCTCGAGATGGTGCCAGAGCACGTCGCGGAAGCTGCGCCACGGCCTGCCGACGAGGAGAGCGTGGCGTACCCAGAGCTCCAGCGTGACGAGGGCGCGGCGGTTGTAGAGCATACCGAGAAAGAGTCCACCGGGCCGCAAGACGCGGTGAATCTCGGCAACGATCGCTTCGGGTCTCTCGGAGTGGTGGATGACGCCCCAGGAATAGACGAGATCGAAGCTTTCGTCCGGAAAGGGCAGGTGCTCGGCGTCGACGCGCTGCAGCGTCGAGTGAAAGCCGTAGAGCCGCAATCTTGCCGCGGTCGTGTCTATCGCCTCTTTGGTCAGGTCGACGCCGAAGCACTCGCACCCGGCGCGCGCCCATTGCAGATGATCGGTCCCCGCGCCGACGCCGACCTCGAGGATCTTCTTGCCGCGGTGCCGCGTGAACTGGACGAAGCCGTGGATGAAGGGCTCTAGGCGGTAGCGGTTCTCCTCGATCGCTTCGAACCATTCGCGCGACCCCTTCTCGAACGGCCTTGCGAGCTCGGCGTCCGTGCCGCAGGCGCCTGCCTCCCAGAAGGCGCGGACCTGGTCGTTGAGTGTCGTCATTGCGAGTTGCCGATTCCGAGAAGCCGATCGTAGGCCGCCGCCACCGCGTCGAGCCGATAGGGCGCGAGGAAACGGTCGACCCAATCGGCCGGGACGGAACGCTTCTCGTCAAGGAATTGCAAGACGGCATCGGCATCGCGCGCATCGCAGAGCGCAGGATGCCCCTTCAGGAACGAAGTGCTGGTGTCGTTCGGCGAGACGGCGAGGTTGATGATCGGCCGGGCGGCGGCGACGTACTCGACTAGCTTGCTCGGGATTTGGTGCGGCGTCGCGTTGCCGATATTGACGAGCGCCGTTGCATGACGCATCGCCGCTGCCGCGGTCGAACGTGGCACCGGACCGTGAACATGGACTCCTTCGGGTATCGGATCGAGCAGCTCGCGGCAGTCGTGGATGTCGCCGAAGAAATGCAGCGCGACGGTGGCGCGCTTCCGGCGCAGCTCGCGAAAGAGCGCGAGGAGCGGCGCGGGATTGCGCAGTGCGCGGTAGAGCGTGCCGACGAAGACGAGATGTTCGCCATCGGCCGGGAGCGGGTTCGGTCCCGGGTCGGGCAGCGACAGCAAAGGCGGCACGACCGTGATCTTCCCGGCGCTCTCGGGAAACGCCTTCGCGTACGCCGCACGCGCTCCCTCGGCGGTGACGGCGACGCTATCCGCGCGGGCGAGGACGCGGCGCTCGGTGCGGCGGTTGAGGGTGCCGTAGAGGGCCGAATTGTTGAGCGGCGTCTCCTCCAAAAGACTGAACGGGTCGCCGATGTCGACGATCCAGCATCGAGAGGGCAGCGCCAAACCAACGAGATGGGGCGTGAACGGATGCGAGACGGTGACGAGAGCGTCGGCCTCGATAGCCCGCGCGCGACGCAGAGCCGGCAGATACCAGTCGAAGGCGTAGTCGGGCCAGAGGACCCGCTTCAGCGTGCGATCGTAGACGGCCTTCAAGAGCGATCTTCGGGCTATGGGCCGCGAGCCGCCGGCCGTCGCGGTCGAACGCAACCAGCCGGGAACCCGGTGAACGGTGACGCCATTCCTCTTCTCGGTTACGGCAGCGCCTGCGGCGACCACGGATATCTCGTGCCCCTTGGCGGCCCAGCGTTCGGCGAGCGCAGTCCAGCGATAGGCGCGCGGGCTCCGGTCGGGGGCGTAGAGATAGGTGACGATGAGGAGTTTCATCGGACGCGAAGGCGCTTGCCGTAGCCGGGCGAGAACGGAACCGGGGGAGAGAAGTAGGCGGCGGTCTCAGCGCGACCTACGAGCCGCACCGGCTCGGCGCCGGGAAGCCCCTCATCAGTGATTTCGATCGATCCCTCGCCGATAACGATCGAGCGTCGCACGACCCGTCCGAAGCCGCGATGCTCGCCGGCGAAGCCGCTGTCGTCGAAGGAGAGGCACCGTGCCTTCGCCTCGTCGCCGAGCCAAAAAGGGCCGAGATCGAGCCGCCCCGGCTCCCGCCCCTCGAGGCGCGGCGCCGCGTGCGCCGCAACCGAGCGGTAAGCGTTCCGCCATGTCGGCGATGCCGTGTAGACGTAGCTGCCGGGATCGACCACCCAATCCTCGCCGTCGATCGCGAGCTCGAACGCGAGCTGATCGTTGTGCGCATGGGCGCCGCGGCCGTTCATGCCGATCGGACCGCAACGGACGGCGAGATAAAGCCGGCCGGAGCGGAAGAGGTAGAGCCCGAAATCGGGAAAGGCGCGTCGGGAAAGCCCCTCCCGGAGATCGCTGCCGGGCGCGACGATGGTGACCTTTCTCACCGGAGAGACTCGACCCAGGCGGCGTCGAGCCATACGCCCGGCGGGCTGCGGCCGAGCACGGCGTCGATCAGCGCGACCAGCGGCCGGTGGTCGAGGAAATCCTCGTCGAGATAAGGCGCTTCGTCGGGAAGCCCCGACCAGTGGTCGAGATTGGCGTAGCGCGCCTTCGCTTCCGCCGCTGTCATCACCTTGAAGAGCGGATGCAGCTTGAGGAACCGGCCGCTGTCGTTGTCGCCGATCTGCGGCACGCGGCCGTTCGGCTTCGTGATCCATCGCGTGAACTCGGCCATGGCGGCGATGCGGTCGAGATGATCCGGATCGCGAATGCGGCGCAGCGCCGTCGCGAAGGCGACCATTTCCGCCGAGAGCCGGTGATAGCACGTCGAGGCCTCGAAGTTGCCACCGTCCTCTCCGAACTGGTACCGCGTCTCGGCGAGAAGCTCGCGCTCGCCGAACTCCAGCCAGCGGCGCTCGCCGAGCGCCGTCGCAATGAAGAGAAGCCCGGCGATGTCGGCGAGATAATGGTTACCGCGGCCTTCGGGATATTTCTCGAGATTGGCGAGAATGTGCCGACCGTGCTCGAGAAGGCTGCGCTTCAGAACGCTCTCGAACGGCTCGTCGAAAGAGGCTCCGGCGACGCGGAAGAGGTCGTAGGCGACGACCCAGTTGGCGGCGCGGATCGCCACATCCATCGCCGTCATCCAGTTGACGCCGAAGCGCGGCGGGTTGGTGGCGATGAAGTCCAGAATCTGGTTGCGGAAAGCGCGGCAATAGGCTTCCGCAGGAGCGGCGTCCCGATCGCCGTCGCGCGCCAGCGCGTAAGCCCAGGCGAGCGTCGCGAGATGCTGCATCCGCGCGAGCTCCCACGGCACCTTGACGTCGGCCCAGCGCGCGGCGCCGACGCGAATGTCGTTCGACCACAGTTTCTCGCCCCAGATGAACCCGGAGCGGAAGTCGACCTGCCAGTCGATCGGGCAGTAGTCCGGGTCGTCGATTAGGCGCCAGATTCGTCGGCTTTCGGCAAGATTGGCGTCGTTGATGCGCCCTTCGAGCCACGCGCCGTCACGGTCGGCGATGACGGGCTCGCCCGGCTCGTAGGCGGTCCCCTCGATGCCGGGGCAGGTCATGCCGTAGCGCACGTGGAGCCATCCCGAGCCGAGGAGGTCGAACCAGTTGCGGCGCCACAGCGCTGCGGCGGACAATATCCAGGTTCGGTTCGCGCGGATCGTCTCGAGCGGCAGCCTTCCGAGGAGAGGCGCGATCGGCGACTTCGGCGTCTCCGCCGCATAGGTCGGGACGGCGAAGTCGCGCCGACGCTGCCGGCGCGCGCCGAGACGCCGCACGACCATGCCGGCCGCGCGACGCGCCAGGACATGCGGAGGCAGACGGAGCGCCAGCGCCAGCCGGTTCATGTCTGCTTCCAGCGGTGTTCGTTCACTCGCTTGCGGAACCGCGCCCAGGCGCCGCGGCGCCAGAGCGATAGGCGCGGTCCTCAGGCGGCGATGAACTCTTCATGCCAGAGCGCGAAATTGAAGAGATACCACGCCTGCGGCGCACGACCCTGATCGAGAAGCCGCCGTACGGCCGCCGGGTCGAGATAGTCGGTTGTCCGGCAGAACCGGTCGAGGCGATCGCGCATCTCTTTGCCGAGGCGGCCGAGGAACCACTCGCGTACCGGCACCGAGAAACCCTGTTTCGGGCGTTGGAGGATCGGTTCGGGCAGAAGGCCGCGCACGGCATGCTTCAGGACGTGCTTCAGGCCGCGCATCTTCACCGCCGACGGGATGCGCATCGCGAGCTCGACGACCTCGTGGTCGAGAAAGGGCACCCGAGCCTCGAGCGCGACGCCCATCGTCATCTTGTCGACCCGCATCAGGAGGAGCTCGGGAAGGCGCAGATTGAGGTCGAGATAGGTCATCCAGTTGAGCGGCGACGGTTCGGCCGCCCGCTCGGCGAAGCGGGCTCGGATCGGCGCGAGGATCTCCCAGGAAGTGCGGTCGGCGAAGCGCGCGCGAAGGCGGGGCGAGAGGAGGCCGCGCTTCATCGTTTCGGGGAACGCTTCGGCGCCGCCCCAGAAGAGCGCCTGGCCGGCCCCGGCACGGCGCAGGATCTCGGTGTAGGTCCGCTCCCCGCGACCGAGGCGCTCGAGGAGAGCGACTCCCGCCGACTTGAGGAGCGCCGGGACCGGCAACGCGTTCGCGCGTTCGAGCTGGAGCATCGCCTTCCAGCCCGGGTAGCCGAAGAAGAGCTCATCGGCTCCCTCGCCGACCTGGCAGGCCTTGACGCCGTGCCGACGGGCGAGCTCCGCCACGTAGTAGACGGGAACGCAGACAGGGTCGGCGATCGGCTCGTCCTGGAGACGAACCATTCTCGGAAGAAAGTCGAGAAGGTCGCCTTCGACGAGCCGACGCTCGTGATGGTCGGCACTCACCGCGTCGGCCATGAGCCTCGCCCAGGGCAGCTCGTCGCCGATGCTCGTCGCCTCGTAGCCGACGACGAACGTGCGTACAGGATCTGTCTCTCCTTCGGAGAACAGCTTGACGTTGGTGCTGGAGTCGATGCCGCCCGACAGGAAGACGCCCTGCGGCACGTCGGCGACCTTGTGGCAGCGCACCGCGTCGCGGAGCGTCGCCAGGACCGCTTCTGCGCACGCGCCGTCGGACGCGGGCAGCAGGGGCTCGTCGTGGTCGAGCGCGTCCCACCAGCGCCGCTCCTCGATGCCCCCATCCGCGTCGACCCGCAGCCATGTCCCGGCCGCGAGCTTGCGGATCCCCGTGAAGAGCGTCATCGGCGCCGGGGTCGTCATGAACGAGAGGAAGTGGAACAACGCGGTCTCGTCGACCGCGCGCGGCCGATTTCGATCGGCAAGGATCGCCTTGATCTCGGAGCCGAAAGCCAACTGGTGCTCGTCGAGCGCGTAGTAGAGCGGCTTGATGCCGACGCGGTCGCGCACGAGCCAGAGCGACCGCTCGCGCGCATCCCAGAGCGCGAAGGCGAACATGCCGCGGAGGCGGCGAAGGCTGTCGGCTCCCCAGCGGCTCCAGGCGGCGAGGATCACCTCGGTATCGGCGTGGTCGGTGCGCCAGTTGCCGACTCCTGCGGCCTCGAGCTCGCGGCGCAGCTCGCGGTGATTGTAGATCTCGCCGTTGTAGGTGATCACGAACCGGCCATCGGCGCTCGTCATCGGCTGCGCCGCAGCGCTGGACAGATCGATGATCGAGAGCCGTCGGTGCGCGAAGCCGAGACGTGCGTCGGGGGCGACCCATATCCCGTCCCCGTCAGGACCACGGTGGGCAACGGCTTCGCTCATCCCGCGAAGGAGGCTCGCGTCGATCGGGCGCCCATCGCGCGAGAGAAGGCCCGCGATCCCGCACATCGGCTCAGGCCGCCCGCCGCCCGGTCGCGGCCGCCGACATGAGGCTCTCCTGGAACCGCCGGCGCACGGTAGCGACGTCATGGTTCCGGCGCGCAACGTCGAGGGCGCGCTCCACGACGGCCTGCCGGCGGGTGTCGTCGTCGAGGAGCCGGAGAATGGCCGCCTCGAGCCGGCCGGCGTCGCGCTCGCTCACGACCTCGCCCCAGCCTTCTTTCATCGCGTAGGAGACCTGATCGAGCGCGGGCGGCCCATAAACGAGCACCGGCGTCCCCGACGCGAGATAGGCGGGGATCTTCGTCGGCATCGAATGGCGGATGAAGCGCACGCTCGCCTGATCGAAGTTCGACGGCAGCAGGAGAAGGTCGGCGCCCCGTATCAGGGCGAAGAATTCGTCGTCGCTTTCAGGAGCATCGATCACCTTCACGGCGGGCGAGACCTCGAGCGCTGCGCGATGGCGCGCGGCGAGGAACGCTGGTGCATGAATCTCGAACGCGAGCTGCCGCCCGGCGGCGGCGAGCCGCGCGACAGCGCGTGCAGCGTCGAGAAGGCTCGCAAGCTGGGCATCCGCGAAAATGGAGCCGACATAGAGGATCCGGGCAGGCCTCCTCGCGGCCCGCGGTCGAGCCTGGGGCAGCAGCACCGCCATGTCGAGCGCGTTCTGAAACGGGAGAAACGGCACGCCGTAACGCTTCGAGAAGGCCATCGCCATTCCGTGGCCGATCGCCATCCGGACCGCCGCCGCCCCGACCAGGCGGGCGATCAGCCGCTCCATGCGCGCGCGGACCAGCGGAGCGGCGAGTCCTCCCCGATAGAGAGCCGACGGCCAGTCGTCCATGAAGTGCACGACGAGCGGAAGCGAGAACCGGCACCGGATCGCATCCACCAGCTGCATCATCCCGATCGTGCCGAGGATCGTGTAAAGAAGCTCCGGCCGGTATCGCTCGATCCAGCGCTCGAGTGCGGGCGAAAGGCGCCCTTCGTCGGGCCAGGCGTTTCCGACCACCGCATTCTTGATCGCGCGCAAAACGGGCGGCAAGGGCGCAGCAGCGCCTTCCTCCGAGCTCGTTCCAGGGGGAAGCGCGTCGTCGCGCCATCGTCCCGGCCAGCGCGCGAGCTCTCCGCGGCCGAGCCTGTAGAAGTTCCGGCAGACGTCATCGCTGGTCGGAACGTGGTCGCTATGAACCGTGGCGATCCGGTCGGACGGCCAAGTGCGAAAGAGATTCGTGAAGGTGATGCCGCTGCCGGTGAGACGATTGAACGCGCAGGGCGTGACGAAAAGGAGTCGCGGCGTCTCGGTCACGTGGCCACGTGCTGGCGATACCAGCGATAGGTGTCTTCGATGCCGCGCCGGAGGTCGATGCGATGATGCCACCCGAGCTGGCGGAGTCGGGCGAGGTCGAGCCGCTTGCGGGGCGTGCCGTCCGGCTTCGAGCGATCGAACTCGAAGCGTCCCTCGAAGCCGACCACGTCCGCAATCAGCTCGGCGAGGGCCTTGATCGACAGCTCCTCGCCCGAGCCGATATTGACGAGCTGAGGCTCCGAGTAGGTCCTCATCAAGAGGACGCACGCATCGGCGAGATCGTCGACGTGGAGAAATTCCCGCAAGGGCTCCCCCGAGCCCCAGATCGTGACGCTCTCGGCCCCGGCCTCCTTCGCCTCGTGGATCCGGCGGAGGAGGGCGGGGAGGACATGGCTCGCGAGCGGGTCGAAATTGTCGCCTGGACCGTAGAGATTGGTCGGCATCACCGCGATGAAGTCGCAACCGTGCTGACGCCGATACGCCTCGCACATCTCGATTCCCGAGATCTTCGCCAGGGCGTAGGGCTTGTTCGTCGGCTCGAGCGGGCCTGTGAGGAGCGCGTCCTCGGAGATCGGCTGGGGCGCAAGACGCGGGTAGATGCAGGACGTCCCGAGAAAGAGGAGCTTCTCGACGCCGACGCGGCGCGACGCCTCGATGACGTTCGCCTCGATCATCAGGTTGTCGTAAATGAAGTCGGCGGGCTTGGTCGCATTCTCGAGGATGCCGCCGACGCGCGCTGCGGCGAGGAACACCGCCTGCGGACGTTCGCGCTCGAAGAAGCGCTCGACCGCTTCCTGGCGGCGCAGATCGACCTCGCTGCGGGTAGCCGCGATGATCGTGCAGGATTCGCTGGCGAGACGACGCACCAGCGCCGAGCCCACCATTCCGCGGTGGCCGGCGACGAAAACCCGCTTGCCCTTCAGCTCGTAGATTCCCATCACGCGTCGTCGTTTACGCCATATTCGATATGGACGCTCGTCTTTGTCTCGATGCGGTCGGTAGAGAACGGCGAACGGCGGCGTTCGATCCCTTGCGCATCCTGGGGCGCGGCGTCCTCTCCCGTCATCGCAGGCTCGCGTAGAGCTCCACGAAGCGGCGCACCTCGACGGCCGCGTCGAACTCCGCCTCGGCGCGCGCACGCCCGGCGGCACCGAGCCGCGCCCGAAGCCCTTCGTCTCCCAACACCAATTCGACGGAAGCGGCGAGGCCGTCCACGTCTCCGGTCCGGACCAGCAGTCCCGTTTCGTTATGGCGGACAGCGTCGCGCATCCCACCAGCGTCGAAACCGACGACAGGCCGCCCGCACGCCATCGCCTCGATCGCAGTGTTCGGCATGTTCTCGACCGACGAGGGTATCACGACGACGTCGCTCGCGGCGTAAACCGCGGCGAGCAGCCGATCATCTCTCAACGGCCCGAGCGTCGCCACGGTTTGCGGGACGCGGCCCTTCCACCATGCAACGTCGCGGCCGGCGACGAGAAGCCGGAATTCCGGGGAGAGGCGTTGCAGCGCCGCCTCCAGATACTGCGTCCCCTTGCGCGGGTTGTTCCCGGCGACCTGAGCGAGGAAGAGAATTGTCTTCGGCCGCGGATCTAATCCCAGCACCTCGCACGCGACGCCGCGCTCGATCGGCCGGAACACCGAAAGGTCGAGCCCGTTCGGAATCCGGTAGACGGCACGCCCGGCGAAGAGCGGGCTTTCCCGCGCGATCCGCTCGGTCCAGCTCGACGGCGCAACGATCGTCAGGCGGGCGGAGGCGTAAGCGCGCTGCTTCGCGCGCCAGAGCCACGCGGTCGTGTCGCGCGCCAGAGGCGGATAGGAGTCGAGATCGGGGCAGGCGCCGCACCCAGTCCGCCAGCGCTCGCATGCGCCGGAGTACGCGCAGTGGCCGGTGACCGCCCACATGTCGGAAAGGCGCCATACGATGGGCGCGCGGCGGGAAAGCGCCGGCAGCAGCCTGTGGCTGAACCAGCCGCCATGCGTGTTGTAGAGCTGGATCACGTCGGCGCGCTGCAGCCAGGGATGGCGCAGGATGCGCCGTTGCGACGGATACCACTGGTACTGCAACCCCAACGGTCGCGACGCTTCCTCCGCGATCCGGTCCGCGGTCCGCCGCCAGCCTCCGCCATGCACCGTCTCGACATCCGGGTCCTCGGTGACCTTGGTTCCGACGAGCATCGCCGAGCGGTGACCGAGCCGGCGCAGCCCCTGATGGATGCGGTAGGCGGACCGTCCCGATCCGCCATCGTTGTCGGCGGTGGAGAAATGGAGAACGGAAATCACGCGTCTACGGCCGGGACACCCTCGATGAAGCGCCGGTGCCAGAGCTGGAACATGAGGGCCGCGAAGACCTTGTTCGTATGGTCGGCAGTCCCTTCGAGGTGCGGCCGAACCCATCTGGCATAGAATTCCGGCCGGACGATACCTTGCCGCGCCAGCCGTTCGGGCGCGAGGAGGCGCTCGACGAGCGGCCGCAGACGGCCACGGAACCACAGCTTCAGCGGAATGACGAAGCCTTTCTTCGGCGCGTTCAGAAGCGGTCTCGGAAGCACGGGGGCGACGGCCTTCCGCAAGAGATGCTTGAGATCGCCGCGCCTCGTACGGAGGCTCGCCGGAATCGAATAGGCGAGCTCCACGAGCTCGTGATCGAGGAACGGCGTGCGCGCCTCGAGGCCGTGCGCCATCGAGAAACGGTCCGTCATCATCAGAAACTCTTCAGGAAGCTGGGTGGCGAGATCGGTCCAAGCGACCGCGTCGCGCGGCTCGTCGCTCGGCGCCGACCGGTAGAGGCGCCACAGCATCGCCGCCGTATCCTCGACCTTGTCGACGCCCTCCAGAAGCGCGCGCTTGTCGGCGTCGGAGAAGTAGTAGACCCGCTCGAAGAACCGGGTCCGGAAGGCCGCGGCGTCGCGTGTCCTGCGGCGGAAGAGGCCGGGCTCGAGAGCGCGCCACTTGCCGTAATTGCCGAAAAGCTCGTCGCCCCCAGTACCCGTCAGGCCGACCTTGACGTCCCGCGCCATGGTCTTGAAGACGCTCCACGACGGCAGGCCGCCCGCATACGGCTCGTCCAGCGCCCAGACCATGGCGTCGAGATCCTCGAGCAGGGTCTCGGGATCGAGCACCAGCTCGTGGTGATCGGTTCGCCACCGACGCGCCACTTCGCGCGCGAGCGGCAGCTCGTTCCAAGCGGCCTCGCCTTCGCCGGTGAAGCCGAGCGAATAGGTGCGGACCTTGACCCCGCTCTCGGCGAGAAAGCCGACGACCGAGGACGAATCGAGCCCGCCTGAAAGCGAGCAGGCGATCGGCACGTCGCTCATCGACCAGCGTCGAACCGCGGCGGCGAGCTTCTTCCGGACGAGCGCCGGCCACTCTTCGGCGGCGACATCGGGCGCGGGAGTGAACGAGGGGGCCCACCAGCGCTCGATGGCTACGTGGCCGTCCGCGAGCCGGTAGGTGAGATGGTGCCCGGCCGGCAGGCGCTCGACGCTGTCGATGATCGTGCGCTCGCCGGGCACGTACATGAGGCTGAGGAAGTGGAAGAGGCTCTCCTTGCAGAGGGTCTTGGCGACGAAGGGAAGCGCCAGCAGCGCCTTCAGCTCCGAGGCGAAAGCGAACCGGCCCTCCTGGTTGGTCCAGTAGAAGGGCTTGATGCCGAGCCGGTCGCGGGCGCAGAAGAGCCGGCCCTCCGCACGATCGTAAAGCGCGAAGGCGAACATGCCGTTGAGCTTCGGCAACGCCGCCGCGCCCTCTCGCGCGAGGAGGCGCAGGAGAACCTCGGTATCGGAATGGTCGGTGGCGAAGCGCTCGCCGCGCTCCTCGAGCTTCTGTCGGAGCGCCGGCGCGTTGTAGATCTCGCCGTTGAAGACGAGCACGAAGCGGCCGTCCGCCGTCGCCATCGGCTGCCGCCCGCCTGGGATGTCGATGATCGCGAGCCGGCGCATCCCGAGAGCGAGAAGCGCGTCCCTGTCGCGCCAGACGCCCTCGCCGTCAGGACCGCGATGCCGGATGGCCTCGTTCATCGCGCCGATCCAGGCCTCCTCCTGCGGGCCATGGATCCCGACGATGCCGCACATTATCAGGCGGCTCGAAGGCGGAGACGCGCCGCCCGAGAGAAGGCGCCGCCGGTCATGGCAGGAAGAGGGTCAGGGGAACTCTTGCTGGGCTGGGAGCGGGGAAAAAGGCTCGGTTTCGGCGCTCATCCGGGCACGCTACCGCAGCCCGGGTGAGTCGCGGATCGCCGCCCAGGGGCGTCGGCCTTATACGTTGTTCACGCCATGAACGTCAATTCGAGGCCCGGCAAGAATCTTGCCGGCGAGCAGCACTCCCTGGTCGCTCTCCAAGGCTCGCCGGAAGCAATGGGGCGCCGGGTCACGCTTCGGACCCGATCGCACGAAGGTAGACGGCACGGGTCGATATTGCCCCCCGAAAGGATCACGGCGACGCGGCTTCCGCTCATCGCCGCGTTTGGCAGCGATTGCCGCGCGTCGCCGGGACGATGCCGAGCCAGTCGAGGCGATGCATCGTCTCAGTCTCTCCGCCGCTCGATGTACTCCGCGCTCTGCATCTCCTGGAGGCGCGAGACGGTGCGCTGGAACTCGAAGGAGAAATCGCCCGTCGGATAGAGGAGCTCGGGCGCGGCGACGGCGGACGCGACGAGGTTCCGGTGCCGGTCGTAGAGCGCATCGATCAAGGTGTTGAAGCGCTTGGCCTCGTTCCGCTGCTCCGGCCCCATTGCGGGTATGCCTTCCAGGATGATCGTGTGGAAGCGCTCGGCGATCGCGATGTAGTCGGCGGCGCCGAGCGGCCGCACGCAGAGCTCGTCGAAAGTGAACCAGGCGACGCCGGCCGCGGCACGGCTTACCGTCAGCCGGCGCCCCATGACCTCGATGGCGAGAGACTCGCCGGCCGCGCCGTCGGTGAGGTCGGCGAAGGCCGCCTCGAGCGCTTCGTGCGCGGCACCGGTCAGCGGCCAATGGTAGACGGGCCGCGCCGCGAGCTTGGCGAGACGGTAGTCGCGGCCGCTGTCGAGCTCGAGGACGTCGAGCCTCTTCTTCAGGAGGTCGATGAAGGGAAGAAAGCGCTCGCGCTGGAGGCCATCCTTGTAGAGGTCGTCGGGGGCGCGGTTCGAGGTCGCGACGACGACGACGCCGGCGGCGAAAAGAGCCTCGAACAGCCGCCCGAGAATCATCGCGTCCGCGATGTCGGTGACGTGGAACTCGTCGAAGCAGAGGAGGGTGGTCTCCGAAGCGATCGCCTTCGCCACGGGCCCGATCGGGTCGCCGGGCGCCCGCTTTCCCTGCCGGTGGATGCGCTCGTGCGTCTCGAGCATGAAGCCGTGGAAGTGGACGCGCCGCTTCTTCTCGACCGGGGCTTCCGCGAAGAAGAGGTCCATCAGCATGGACTTGCCGCGTCCGACCCCGCCGAAGAGGTAGAGCCCTTGCGGCGGCTCGGCGCTGGAGGGCCGCAGTCCGAGCCGCGCCCGCCAGCCGCCCACGCTGGAGGCGGGCCTGTACTCGGCGAGCGCCCGGGCGAGCGATTGCAGCTTCTCGACCGCGAGCGCCTGCGCGGGGTCGGGCAGGATTTCGCCGGCCGCAAGACGCGCGCGGTAGGCTGCGGCAACGCCGCGGACGGGCTCGGAGGGACGCAAATCGGACTCGGCGAACGGCATAGGCGGGGCATGTCATAGCAAACCCGCCCCGCTCGGGGGACCCGGTCCGCTCCTCGCGACCGATCGCCCGACCGGACGGCGGAAAGTGGCGCGCCCCGGCGGCCCGGGCCATATTGATCCCGATGGCTTTTGCTCGCATTTCGCGACTCCTCGGGCGCGAACGTCGCCGGCCGCTCGTGGCTGTGATCCGCTTCCACGGCGTCATCGCGCCGCGCGGACCCCGCACGCTCTCCCTCGCCGGCATGGCCGAGGCGATCGAGCGCGCCTTCGCGCTGAAGCACGTCGCCGCGGTGGCGCTCGTCATCAACTCGCCCGGCGGCTCTCCCGTGCAATCAGCGCTTCTCCACCGGCGCATCCGCCAGCTCGCGGCCGAGAAGAGCGTGCCGGTCCTCGCGTTCACCGAAGACGTCGCGGCATCGGGCGGGTACTGGCTCGCCTGCGCCGGGGACGAGATCTGGGCCGAAGAGACCTCGATCGTCGGCTCGATCGGCGTCGTCACGGCGACGTTCGGCTTCAAGGAGGCGATCAGCCGTCTCGGCATCGAGCGACGGCTCTATACCGCGGGCGAGCGTAAGCGCCTGCTAGATCCTTTCCTCGAAGAGAATCCGGAGGGCGTCGAGCGGCTGAGGGCGGTCCAGAACGAAATGCATGCGGCGTTCAAGGAGCTCGTCCGCGCGCGCCGGGGCTCGCGGCTCGCGGCAGACGACGGGACGCTCTTCAACGGCGACATCTGGACCGGACGCACCGCGCTGAAGCTCGGCCTCGTCGACGGAATCGGGGATCTGCGCGGCGTGCTGCGCGAACGGTTCGGCCCCGAGGTGCGCCTCCGCCCCATCGAGAGCCGACGCCGCCGACGGTGGCTTCCCTCCGTCCCGTTCCGCACGCGCCGCGACCCGCTGGATCTCGTCGCCGACCTCTTCGCCCTCGTCGAGGAGCGCCTTCTCTGGGCGCGCTTCGGTCTCTGAGGCGGATCGCGGCACGCGCCCTCGTGATGGGGTTCTTACTCGCCGCTCTCACCGCCTGCGACCTCGACCGCCGGCTTCTCTACTTCCCGGACACGAGTCGTCCGGTCCTCGCCGCGACCGGGCTGCGCGACGCTCAGCAGGTCCAACTCGTCACCGAGGACGGGCTCGCCCTTCTCGCATGGTGGATGCCGCCGCGCCCCTCGCAGCCAGTGATCGCGTATTTTCACGGCAACGGCGGTCACATCGGGTACCGCGCCGAGCGGTTCCGGAAGCTGGCGCTTCTCGGCTTCGGCGTGCTTCTCGTCGAGTATCGCGGGTATGGCGGGAACCCCGGCAGCCCGAGCGAAGAGGGGCTCTACCGCGACGCGCGCGCGGCCCTCGCCTTTCTGGAGCAGCAAAACGTGCCGCCCGAACGCCTCGTCCTCTACGGCGAGTCGCTCGGCACCGCGGTCGCGGTGCGGATGGCGAGCGAGCATCGGGTGGCGGCGCTCGTGCTTGAATCGCCCTTTACCAGCATCGAGGCGCTCGGACGTTACCACTATCCTTTTCTTCCCGTGGCCCTCGTCCTGCGAGACCGCTTCGACGCCGCCTCGGCGATCGCGGAGGTGAGGGCGCCGATTCTCGTGCTCCACGGCGAGCAGGACGAGATCGTGCCCGCGAAATTCGCGCGCGCCCTCTTCGAAGCGGCGCCGGAGCCGAAGGAGGCGTGGTTCGCCCCCGAAGGCGGCCATGTCGATCTCCGCGAGCACGGCGCCTTCGAAGTGGTCGCCGATTTCCTCCGCAGGCGGGTTCGACTCTAGGCGGTTCCCCCCAAGTCGAATACGTTCGACGACCGGATCGACTCGGGAACACCACGCGGCTCGAACTCAGATGACGATGCTCGGATTCCGAATTTGCGCGGCGCCGCCACGTCCACCCGCAACGCTTCTCGACGCGTTCCGCGACGTGGCGACGCCGCATATCAGCGACAACATGAACCGTCTCTGCGGCGTCGTCGGGCTCTCCCGCTACAACGGCCGCGGCAAGCTCGTCGGCACCGCCTTCACGGTGAAGACGCGCCCGGGCGACAATCTCATGGTTCACAAGGCGCTCGACCTCGCGGAACCCGGCGACGTCATCGTGGTCGACGGCGGCGGCGCGCTCGAGAACGCGCTCGTCGGCGAGCTGATGATGCTCTATGCCCGGTCGCGCGGCATCGCCGGTTTCGTGATCGAGGGCGCCGTGCGCGACGTCGCCGCCCTCGCCACCTCCGACTTTCCCTGCTATGCACGCGGCCACGTTCATCGCGGTCCCTACAAGGACGGGCCCGGCGAGATCAACGTGCCGGTCGCGATTGGTGGGCTCGTGATCGAGCCGGGCGACATCGTCGTCGGCGACGAGGACGGGCTCGTCGCGCTCAAGCCGGGCGAGGCGAAAGCGCTCCTTGCGAAGGCCCGCGACTGGGCCGCCAAAGAGGAGGAGGCGAAAGCGGCGATCCGGGACGGGCGCTACGACCGCGCCTGGATCGACGCGGTGCTGCGCGCCAAGGGCGTACTCCCGCCGGACGGAGGCGCACGATGACGCGCGGAGAGAAGCGGATCTTCTATGTCGAGTACCTCGCCGATCAAAGCTTCGCCGACGTGATCACGCGCCGGGCCGACATTCGGCTCGACCGCATCGCCAACGCCGCGAGCGAGGAGGAGGCAAGGCCGATACTCGCGGCCGCCCACGCCTATCAGATCATCTCGGCGCGGGACGAGCTGGCGCCGCGCTTCTTCGCCGACGCGGCTCTCCTCGCGCGCGCTCCGAACCTCCTCGCCGTCTCGACTCACGGGGCGGGCTACGACACGGTCGATCTCGAGGCCTGCACAAAGGCGGGCGTTCTCGTCGTCAATCAAGCCGGCGGCAACGCCGAGGCGGTGGCGGAGCACGCGCTCGCGCTTCTCCTCTGCCTCACGAAGCGCATCGTCGAGAGCGATCGCCGCATGCGGCGCGCGCCGGGCATCGACCGCAACGCCTATATGGGGCGCGATGCCGTGGGAAAGACGATCGGCATCGTCGGAATCGGCCATGTCGGAACACGCCTCGCCGCGCTCTGCCGCGGCCTTCTCCAGATGCGCGTTCTCGCCTTCGACCCTTACCTTTCTGCCGAGGAGATCGCGGCGCGCGGCGCCGAGAAGGTCGAACTCGACGAGCTTCTCCGCCGCTCCGACTACGTCTCGATCAACTGCCCTCTCACCGGCGAGACGCGCGGCATGATCGGCGCCCGCGAGCTCGCGCTGATGCAGCCGCACGCCTACTTCATCACCACCGCGCGGGGTGGGATTCACGACGAAGCGGCGCTCGAGGCGGCGCTCCGGGAAGGAAGGATCGCCGGCGCGGGGCTCGATGTCTGGGAGAAGGAGCCGCCGCCGCCGGATCACCCGTTGCTGCAGCTCGACACCGTGATCGCGAGCCCGCACACGGCGGGCGTGACCCGCGAGGCGCGGGCCAATATCGGGCGGATCGCCGCCGAGCAACTTCTCGATTTGCTGGACGGCAAGCGGCCGCCTCGGCTTCTCAACCCCGAGGCTTGGCCCGCCTATTCGAGGCGTTTCGAGCGGATTTTCGGCACAGCGCCCGAGCAGGGACGGCAAGGCCGCTAGGCCCTGTTTTTCGGCGGCGAGACTGTAATTTACAGGCGGAAAGCAGTTTCCGTTTTGGACATCTTTCGCAACTCGTACCGCGCACCGCGCCCGGACTACCTTTCATCGCGCTCAATTCCGCGACGTGCCGAGCCTCGTTCTGCACGGATTCACGATGTCAAAGAGCCTCGCGCCAACAAGGGCATAAAATATCCGTATTGTCAATCACGCGTTATCGCTCGTGCCGAGGAAGGGCATGGCGACTTTGGGCGGCTCTTCCCGAAGGAAGGCTATAGCGCACGCACCTGCGCCGGGACGCCCAAGGCGGAGTCCAGCGCCGCACGGTCCCAATGGCCGGTATCGGCGGCGGCAGCGTAAGTGGTCGCGAGGAAATCCAGAAGCAGCGCATCGGGATCGGGCGCAGCACGAACCGTCTCGTAAGGCAGGACGAATTCTCCGAGCGTCGTATCGAACGAGGCGCCCCTCGAGACCGGCCGGGCCCGAAAGCCCGCCGGCTCGGGATAGGCGTAGGCGTAGAACGCCGCGTGCGGGAACGCGTCATTGCCGGGCCAGAATCCGGCGCTGCTCACCTCGTGCGAATACGCTTCGCGCGTGACCTCGTCGGGCAGCCCCGGCACGCCGCCCGGATGGAGGGGTGCCGCACGGCCGGAGAAGCGGGTCACCGCGAGGTCGAAGCTCCCCCAGAAGAAATGGACCGGGCTCGCCTTTCCGAGAAAGCCGGTGCGGAACAGCTTGAAGACGCGGTCCACCTGGAGGAGGGCACGCCAGAAGCGATGCGCGGCAGCGGCGTCGTAAGCCGCATGTACATCATCCTCGGAAAAGCGGATCGGGTTCGGCACCTCGTTCGGCGTCTCGTCGATCACGACCGCGACCCCGATCGCGTTCAGAAGCTCGAAAAGCCGCGAATAGAAGTCGGCGACCGTTCGCGGCTCGAGCGGAAGCTTTCGCTCCTCGCCGCGACTGGTACGGGCGACGAGTTGGTGACCGATGAAGTCGAACTCGATCTCGAGGATTTCGTTGCCGACCGGAATAGGGGAGGTCCCGAGCCCGCGCGCCGTCACGTAGAGCGGCACCTGCCAGCCATGATTGAGCCAGGGCGTCAGCTTGAGGCGAATCTTGCCCACGATCTGCGTCCAAAGCTGCAAGGTCGCCGCCGTCTCTCGCCAGTCGGAATACGGAAGCGCGGGCCAAACGTCTTCGACGCGATCCATGGAACGTCTCCCTCGGAACGAACGATCGTGGTGAACGCGCCTCGGCCCCGTTCGTGGCCGAGAAGCCCCGCGAAAGCCGCCGGCTTCGGCGGGCGTGATCAACCGATAAGCGCAATACGCGCGCCTTATTTCGCCAGCCTT
>JADGGZ010000264.1 GCA_019689675.1 Rhodospirillales bacterium
CCGGCCGGACCCGGTTCTGGGCGAGCGCGTCCACGCCTTCGTCTATCCGAAGGCGCCGGTCGCGGCGGAGGAGCTGCGCGCGTTCTGCGCCGCGCGCCTTGCCGATTACAAGGTACCAGAGACCATCGAGCTCACGCCCGAGCCCCTGCCGCGCAACGCCAACGGCAAGCTGCAGAAGCAAGTGCTGAGGGAACGGGTGCGCTGACGTCCCGGCGCTTCCTTTCCGCGCGACAGCGGAAGGACTGCGCCCGAAACGTTGTCGAGACCCCCCGAGGCCCCCGCTGCCACAGGTTCAGGCTCGGAGGCTATGCGCTCGCGGCGTGTTGAAGGGCTCGCTCCGCGGCATATTTCATCACGTCCGGACGGGGGGCCACGGGTCCCCGTCAGCCACGGTTCTCACTGCTCGGGGCCGACGAAGCGCGTGACGACGCCCAAGGGGTTCCTCGACGGCGGTGGCGATATGGGCGCCCGGATCCGCGCGTACGACTGGTCGCGCACGCCGCTCGGCGACCCCTCGGAATGGCCGCAGAGCCTCAAGACCGCGCTCGGGATTCTGCTGAATTCCGGCTACCCCATGTACATCGCCTGGGGCGAGCGCTACACGCAGTTCTACAACGACGCCTACCGCCCGATCCTCGGCTCGACGAAGCACCCAGCGGCGCTCGGCCGGAGCACCGACGAGACCTTCGCGGAAATCTGGGACTTCATCGGTCCGATGTTCCGTAGCGTCATCAGGACGGCGACGGCGAGCACCTTCATCGACCAGCTGCTTCCGCTCGACCGGCACGGCTACGTCGAGGAGTGCTACTTCACCTTCTCCTATAGCGCGATCCCGCGCGAGGACGGCGGCGTCGGCGGCGTCTTCGTCACCGTCCTCGAAACGACGGGTCGGATGCTGCGGGAGCGTCGGCTTCGCACCCTGCGGGACCTCGCCAACATGAGCGGGCGCTCGACCGCGACCGAGATCTGCGCCGGCGCGGCGGAGCTTCTCGCGCGAAACCGTCACGACGTGCCGTTCGCGCTCATCTACCGGCCCGAGGCGGAGGAGGCGGTCCTTCTCGGCCATACCGGGATCGACGGGACGGCGCCTGCACTGCAGCGCATCTCTCTGGCCGATGGCGGTCCTTGGGGCGCGATCGTCGCCCGCGCGCTCGGGGGAATGCAGCGCGAGGCGCTGCCGGAGCCCTTTCTTCCCGATCGGGCGGCGTGGCCGGAGCCGGTCAGCGAGGCGATCGGCGTGCCGGTCGTCCCGCTCGGTCATGACAAGGCGGCGGCAGTCCTCGTCGCCGGCATCAGCCCGCGGCGGGCGCTCGACGCCGACTACGCGGACTTCTTCCGCGCGGCCGCCGCGAACATCGCGGGAGTCATCGCCGAAGCCGAGGCCTACGAGGTCCAGCGCCGGCGCGCGGAGAAGCTCGCCGAGCTCGACCGTGCCAAGACCGCGTTCTTCTCGAACGTGAGCCACGAGTTCCGCACGCCGCTGACGCTGCTGCTGGGACCTCTCGAGGATTGCCTTGCGGGCGACCCTGCGCGCGTCGCCGGGCGCGACCTCGAGATGGCGCATCGCAACGGCCTGCGGCTCCTGCGGCTGGTCAACGCGCTCCTCGATTTCTCGCGCGCGGAGGCGGGGCGCATCCGGGCCAGCTACGAGCCGACCGATCTTGCCTCGTTGACGGCGGAGCTGGCGAGCAACTTCCGCTCCGCTTGCGAGCACGTCGGGCTCGAGCTGGTCGTCGACTGCGAGTCCACTGCCGAGCCGGTCTATGTCGACCGCGACATGTGGGAGAAGATCGTGCTCAATCTTCTCTCGAACGCGTTCAAGTACACGCTGCGCGGGCGCATCGAAGTCGTGCTCCGCCCTGTCCGGGATGCGCGGCGAGTCGAGCTCGCGGTGAAGGACACCGGGATCGGCATCCCCGCAGACCATCTCGCGCACGTCTTCGAGCGCTTCCACCGCATCGAAGGGCAGCGCGGCCGCACCCAGGAGGGTACCGGGATCGGCCTCGCCCTGGTGCAGGAACTCGTCAAGCTGCACGGCGGAACGTGCCGAGTCGAGAGCATCGAGGGGACGGGCAGCGTCTTCACCGTCGCTTTGCCGCTCGGCGCCGAGCATCTGCCGCCCGACAGCATCGGCCGGCCCAGGAGCATCGGTTCGACCGCGACCGGGGCCCGCGCCTTCGTCGAGGAGGCGCTCCGCTGGCTGCCCGATACGCCTCGCGCGGCCGAGCTGGAGGCCCTCGTCGAGTCGAACGAGGCGGGCGAGAGCGCGGGCGCGCTCGCCGACCGCATCCTCGTCGCCGACGACAACGCGGACATGCGCGACTATCTCTGCCGCTTGCTGCGCCGGCACTACCGCGTCGAAGCGGTCCCGGACGGCGAGACCGCGCTCGTCGCGATGCGCGCCGATCCGCCCGATCTCGTACTCACCGACGTGATGATGCCGCGGCTCGACGGGTTCGGCCTCCTGCGCGCGATCCGCGCCGATCCGCAATTGCGCGAAGTTCCGGTCGTGATGCTCTCCGCGCGCGCCGGGGAAGAGGCGACGATCGAAGGACATGCCGCCGGCGCTGACGACTACCTCGTCAAGCCTTTCTCCACGCGGGAGCTGCAGGCACGGGTCGCCAGCCAGCTGCAGCTCGCGAAGCTGCGCCGCGAGGCGGCCGAGCGCGAGCAGCAATACGCGCGCGAGCTCGAGCGGAAGGTCCTGGAGCGGACGCGCGAGCTCGCTGAGACGAACCGGCGCCTGCAGGCGGAGGCCGAGGAGCGCAGGGACGCTGAGAGCGAGCGCGACCGGCTGTTCGAGCTCCTGCCGGATCTGCTCGCGATCCTGACCTTCGACGGCTGGCTCCGGCGCGTCAGCCCGTCGTGGACCGCGCTCCTCGGCTACGGCGCCGACGTGCTGACCGCGCGGCAGCTCCTCGACCTCGTCCATCCCGACGACCGCGAGGCGACGCTGTCCGAGCTCGGCCGTCTGAGCCGCGGCCGGGCCGTCACGCGCTTCGAGAACCGCTTGCGTCACCGCGACGGCTCGTACCGCTGGCTGCAGTGGAATGCGCGTCCCGCACGATCGCTGATCTATGCCGTCGGACGCGACATGACCGAGCAGAAGCGTGCGGCGGACCGTCTGCGCCAGGCGGAGGAGCAGCTCCGGCAGGCGCAGAAACTCGAAACCGTGGGGCAGCTGACCGCCGGGGTCGCGCACGACTTCAACAACCTGCTGACCTCGATACTCGGCAGCCTGGAGCTCCTCGAGCCGCGCATCAGCGACGAGGCCGGCGCGCGACTGCTGCGCGGCGCGATCCGCTCCGCGCAGCGTGGGGCGCAGCTGAACGAGCAATTGCTGGCGTTCGCCCGCAAGCAGCCCTTGATCCCGCGGATCGTCGATCTCAACGCCGTCGTGACGGGAATGGACGCGCTGCTGGGCAGCTCGATCGACGATTCGATCCGCGTCGAGACCGTCCTCGGCAGAGATCTCTGGCCGGCGATGGCCGACCAGACGCAGCTCGAGCTCGTCATCCTCAACCTCGCGATCAATGCGCGCGACGTGATGTCGCTCGGCGGCAGGCTCACGATCGAGACCCGGAACTTGACGCGCGGGCCTCCCGAGAGCGCGGAGGAGCCGCCGGCCGGCGACTACGTCGCGGTGTCGGTGAGCGACACCGGCACCGGAATGAGCGACGAGGTGCGTGGAAAGGCGATCGAGCCGTTTTTCACGACGAAGGAACCGGGGAAGGGCTCGGGCCTCGGCCTCAGCATGGTTTTCGGCGTCGCGCGCCAGTCGGGCGGCGGCGTGTCGCTCGAGAGCAGGCTCGGCGAAGGCACCACGGCGACCGTCTATCTCCCGCGCGCCAGCGAGCGCGCCCGCCCCGAAGGCGGCGCCGCACCCGAGGCGGGCGAAGCGCCCGCTGTGGCGGGCGACGAGGTGGTGCTGGTGGTCGACGACGACGGCGACGTGCGGGAGGTGACGACGGCGCTGCTGCACTCGATGGGATACCGGGTGCTCGACGCCGGCAGCGGCGCTGCCGCGATCGACCTTCTCGCGCAAGACGTGCGGATCGACGCGATGCTGGTCGACATCGCGATGCCGGGAATGGACGGGGTCGAGACGAGCCGGCGCGCGCGGGCAGTGCGCCCCGATCTGCCGATCCTGTTCGCGACCGGCTACGCCGACGTCTCGCGCTTCGCCGACCAGATCGCGCCGTCCCGGATCGTGCGCAAGCCGTTCCGCCGCGGAGAGCTCGCCGAGAAACTGCAAGCCGCGCTGGGCCGTGTCGGCTCGCCGGGGGCTGCCTCCCGGTCTCCCGCCTGGCGCGATTGACCCTCCCGAAGACGCCTTCAGCGGTCGCTACACGACCGGCGACAGTGCCTCGGGGGCCCGCGTGAGCGCATCCGCGGCGATCCACAGGCAGCGCCGCAGATGCGCCCTGTCCGGCGCCGCACCCAGCGCGAGCCGGACGGCGTTCGGCGCCGCACCGCCATCGATCGCGAAGGCGTCGGCGGCCACGGCCGTGACGCCGTGCTGGCGGACATGCGCGACGAACTCGCCG
>JADGGZ010000265.1 GCA_019689675.1 Rhodospirillales bacterium
ATGCGGTCTTGGCGGGGGGGCTGGTTTTTGTTTATAAGTTACTGGTCACGACGCGGGCGGCGCCGCTTGGGGGGGCGCCCGTCGAGGGCGGCGCGCCGACGCGAACCGCGTCGGGCAACACCGGGACTTCCGGCAACGACCTCTTCAACAACGTCTACGGCGATACCGCGACCCGCACGGGCGGCGCGGGCGACGACACCTACGTCGTCGCCGACGACCGTCTGAAGATCGTCGAGAAGCCGGGCGAAGGCATCGACTCCCTCCGGCTCTGGATCGACTATCGCCTGCCGGAGAACGTCGAGAACGCCCGGGTCGAGGCGCCGTGGGGGCTCAGCGTCAACGGCAACGCGCTTTCCAACATCATCGCCGGCGGCGCGGGCGACGACGTCATCAACGGGCGCGGCGGCGACGATCTTCTGAGCGGCGGCGGCGGAAGCGACGTCTTCATCGTCACCGCCGGAAACGGCTACGACACGATCACCGATTTCAAGCCCGGCACGGACCGGCTCGTGCTCGACGGTTACGGGCTGAAGAACTTCGCTGCGGTGCAGGCGGCGATGACGATGGTCGGCGGCGACACGGTGCTGACGCTCGACAACGGCGAAACCGTGACCTTCAAGGGCGTCGCCAAGTCCGCCTTTACCGCCGCCGATTTCCGCTTCACCAGCGTGACGAAGGGCGGCGCCGCGGACCCGACGCCGTCGCCGGACCCCGATCCGACGCCCGACCCCGATCCCGTGCCGGCCCCGGGCGGCAACAACGTTTTGAAGCTCCGCGTCGCCGAGGACGCCTATCAGGGCGATGCGCAGTTCAAGGTTCTCGTCGACGGCAAGCAGTTCGGCGGCGTGCAGACGGTGACGGCCAGGCACGGCGCCGGGCAGTGGCAGGAGCTGACGCTCACCGGCGACATCGGCAGTGGCAGCCACAAGATCGAGATCGTTTATCTCAACGATCTCTACGGCGGCTCGACCGCGGCGGATCGCAATCTCTACGTCGACTGGATCGAGCTCGACGGCAACCGCGTCGAGGCGGAGACGGGAACGCTCGACCCCGCGCTCGGCGCTAAGTGGGGTGGCGAGGTCCTCATCTGGTCGAACGGCACGCTCGCCTTCAACAACGTTGCCGGTGCTGCCCCCGACCCGACGCCCAGTCCGGAACCCGATCCGACACCCGCGCCCGACCCGGATCCCGCGCCGGTGCCGGGCGGCAACAACGTTTTGAAGCTCCGTGTCGCCGAGGACGCCTACCAGGGCGATGCGCAGTTCAAGGTTCTCGTCGACGGCAAGCAGTTCGGCGGCGTGCAGACGGTGACGGCCAGGCACGGCGCCGGGCAGTGGCAGGAGCTGACGCTCACCGGCGACATCGGCGCCGGCAGCCACAAGATCGAGATCGTCTATTTGAACGATCTTTACGGTGGCTCGACTGCGGCGGACCGCAATCTCTACGTCGACTGGATCGAGCTCGACGGCAACCGTGTCGAGGCGGAGACGGGAACGCTCGACCCTGCGCTCGGCGCCAAGAGGGGCGGCGAGGCCCTTCTCTGGTCCAACGGCACGCTCGCCTTCAACAACGTTGCCGGCGCCGCCCCCGACCCGACGCCGGGGCCCGAGCCAGATCCGACGCCGGCACCCGGCCCCGATCCCGCGCCCGGCACCGGCCCGGTGATCGTCAATCCGGCGGCGCGACCGACGCCGGACATCGCACGGAGCTATGTCGGCCCCGACTCGACCGGCACCGCACGCGGGACGGCGAAGGCGGAGGACATCTTCGCGTCGGCTGAAGGGCAGACGCTGATGGGCGGAGGCGGCGACGACGTCTTCCATGTCGGCTCCTTCAGCAACGTGCGAATCGTCGTCCCTGAAAGCGGCATCACGACCGTCTCGACCTGGGCCACCCGGCATACGCTCGCGGACGGGGTCGACAATCTCGTCCTGCAGGGAAACTACGCCCACGACGTGCGCGGCAACGCGCTCGCCAACACGATCGTCGGTTCCGACGGCAACGACGTCATCGACGCCGGCGCCGGCGACGACACGATCGTCGCCGGCAGCGGCGCCAACCGGCTCACGGGCGGCGCCGGGCACGATCTCTTCGTCTTCCGCAGCGGCGCCGCGCGCGACAACGTCATCACCGACTTCCGCGTCGGCGAGGACATGATCGACCTCGCGCCGGTGGTGGCGGCGAGCGGCTACGCGGGCGTCGACGCGCTCGCCGACCGCGTGCTGCGGGTCGAGCAGGTCGGCGCCGACGCGGTGATTTCGCTCGACCCAGACGGCACCGGCGCGGCGCCCGCGCACAGGCTCGTGACGCTGAAGAACGTCATCGCCTCGTCGCTGCACGACGGCCACGACTTCCTCTGGAGCTGAGCCGGTTCTCCCCCCCGGCCGCTCGCCCTCTCGTCCCCCGCGCCCAGCAGCGGGGGACGGGAGGTCTTTCTCGACGCTTGCGTCTATGTTCGCTTTATGTTCTACTAGTCGTCCTTCGGCGGAGGCAGCGATGGCTCCTGAGGACGCGTTGAACCTTTTCCTGCTCGAGAATTTCGGCGTCGGGCTCGAGGAGGCGCTGACGCTCGCGATCGAGCGTCAGACGCGCCCGCAATTCGAGCATCGCCTTACCGGCTCGGCCCATCGCATCGACCACTGGCGCGACGAGGACGGCGCCGTTACCGAGCTCTACGAAGGCCTCCTTACCGTCGATGGCATCCGCTATTCGTGGCGCGCCTCCGTCTACACCGATCTCGACGGCGACCGTTTCATCGCCAATATCGGCCATTTCGTGCCGCTCGACTGGCGCGCGAGCCTGCGCGTGGTGCGCTGAGCGGCGATCGAGAGCCAGAAGGAACGCGCCGGGTTCTACCTCGATCTCGGATCCGGGCCTCTCCCGGTAAGAGATCGAAGACGTCATCGCCTATTTGCAGCAGCTCGCTCCGTGCTGGCCCGCTTGTGCGCCGCCGCGGAGGGTGACCGCGCGCACAGATTTCCCGTTAAGGTCGCGTTGTATGATTTCCGTGTGCCCGGAAGACGAGGGGCGGACGATCTCGCGAGAGGGAAAGCGATGGCGGGACTGAAGATCAGCGAGGCAGGCCTTGGCGACCTGGCGCGGTTCAAGGGTTACGAGGCGAAGGCGGCGGGCGCCGACGGGCTCGATCTCCGGCTCTCCAAGGAGTCGGGGATGGATGCGCGCGACATCATGAATTTGCGCCGGTTCACGCGCGAGAGGAAGCTGCTCATCGTCTTCCGCTGTCCGAAGCCGTCGGCCCGCGCGTTCCACGGCACGCTGCCGGCCAAAACCTTCGCGACCAAGGAGAAGACCAACAAGACCGGAACCGTGTTCGGCAAGGGCGGCGCGCTCATGGTCTCCGACTACGACATGATGAGCGTCTGGCGGTTCACCGGCACCGGCTTCCAGCATATCTACATCTCGGCGCTCGAGCCGGGCGCGGCGACGGGGCCGTGGTCGAAGGAGGCGCGCGAGCTCGTCCGCAGCATGAACGCCTTCCTCATCACCAAGCTGCAGCATGGCTGCCAGGACGATTTCCATTCGGAGAAGAATCCGGGCGTCAAGATGGCGGACCATTTCCTGGCGATCCGACTCGGCGACGGCATCTATCTTCCCGACCCGATCTATTGCGAGAACTTCTATCGGGCGCACGGGCTCTTCTGGCCTTACGGAGCGGGCGGCAAGCATTGCGGGCACGGCCCTGGCGGGCACGTCGGACCCTGAAGCGGGCGGCGCGCCAAAGAAGAAGCGCTCCGCCCGGGGGGAAAGGCAGAGCGCTCTAGGCGGGCCCGCGAGGGGCCCGGAGGGGAGGGAACCCGCTGGCGTGCGGATCCGAGGCGCAGCATGCGCCGCCGGCGGCGCTGACGGTATTCAGGTTCTTCGCGTACGTATCTTCCCGGACCCGTGATGCGCGCCGAAGTCGATCAATAGCTTGAGGCGGTTCTCTCGCCGCGCTTGCGGTCTGCGCGAACCAGGAGCGAGAGCAAGACGCCGATGAGCAGATTGACCGACGTCACCCCGACCATCGCGCCGATCGTTGCCGCTGTCCCGTACCGGTCGAGGACGACCGCTGCGAGGAATGGGGCCGCCGCGAACGCGATCAGCAGAGGGCGGCCGAGCCTTCCCATCAGCGTCGCGTAGCCTTCCGCGCCGAAGAGCGCGAGCGGAAGGGTGCCGCGCACGATCGAGGTCAGTCCGTTGCCGGCGCCATAGACGGCGAGCCCGACCGCCGCGAGGTAAACGTCGCCGAAAAGGAGCGCGAGGCCCGCCGTGGCGAGCGCAGCGGAGGCGATCGCCGTCCAGACCGGGTGGACCCGCGCGCCGACGAGCATCTCGAGAAGCCGCGCGCCCACTTGGCTCGGGCCGACGATCGTGCCGAGCGCGACGGCCGTCGCGAAGGCGATACCCTGCGCCTGAAGAAGCGTCAGGAGATGGACCCCGATCGCCGAGGTGATGCCGGAGGCGAGGGTGAGGCTGATCGCGACGAGAACGAAGACGATCTGCCGCCTTCC
>JADGGZ010000044.1 GCA_019689675.1 Rhodospirillales bacterium
CCCTTGCGCGACGGCGTCATCGCCGACTTCGAAGTCGCCGAGGAGATGATCAAGCACTTCATTCGCAAGGTTCACAACCGCCGCAGCTTCGCCTCGCCGCAGATCATCATCTGCGTGCCGTCGGGCTCGACCGCGGTGGAGCGCCGAGCGATCCAGGAGTCCGCCGAAAGCGCAGGGGCACGCCGGGTCTTCCTCATCGAGGAGCCGATGGCGGCCGCGATCGGCGCCGGGCTGCCCGTCACGGAGCCGACCGGCTCGATGGTGGTCGACATCGGCGGCGGAACGACCGAGGTCGCCGTGCTCTCGCTCGGCGGCATCGTCTACTCGCGCTCGGTGCGGGTCGGCGGCGACAAGATGGACGAGGCGATCATCGCCTACATCCGTCGCAACCATAACCTCCTCGTCGGCGAGGGCTCCGCCGAGCGGATCAAGAAGGAGATCGGCTCCGCCTGCCTGCCCGAGGACGGCGAGGGCCGCGTGATGGAGATCAAGGGACGCGACCTCATGAACGGCGTGCCGAAAGAGATCGTGATCTCCGAGCGCCAGATCGCCGAAAGCCTCGCGGAGCCGGTCGGTGCGATCGTCGAGGCGGTGAAAGTCGCGCTCGAGCACACCGCGCCCGAGCTCGCGGCGGACATCGTCGACAAGGGCATCGTGCTCACGGGCGGCGGCGCCCTCCTCTCGAACCTCGATTTCGTGCTCCGTCACGCCACCGGGCTGCCGGTGTCGATCGCGGACGATCCGCTGTCCTGCGTCGCGCTCGGGACCGGGCGGGCGCTGGAGGAGATGAAGACGCTGAAGAACGTGCTCATCAGCATGTACTGATCGGCGCGAAAGTTCTGCGTCATGTCGGCTCCTGCGACGGGACACCGGTTCTTGCCGATCCGAGGCGGGACGAGGGCGAGCGAGTAGGGCATGCGCGTCGCGGCACCCCTCAAGGCGATCGGCTCGCGCTTCGCGCTGCCTCTCCTCATCATCGCCTCGGCGGTGCTCATCGTGCTCAACAAGGCCGATAGCGGGCTCTTCGAGCGGATCCGGACCCCCTTCGTCGACGCGGTGGAGCCGGTGCTCGCGTTCTTCGCCCGGCCGGCGGCGACGCTCGATGCCGTCACCGAGCGCGTCGAGAGCGCGGTCGCGCTCTATGCCGAGAACCAGCGGCTCAAGGAGGAAAATCAGCGCCTGCTCCATTGGCAGCATGCGGCGCGCACGCTTCTTGCCGAGAACCAGCGCCTGAAGGCGCTCCTCAATTTCGCGCCGGACCCGCCGGCCTCCTTCGTCTCGGCACGGGTGATCGCCCATTCGGGCGGCTCGTTCGTGCGCAGCGTCCTCATCAACGCCGGCCGGGTCGACGGGATCGCCCGCGGCCAGGCGGCGCTCGCGGGCGAGGGCCTTGCCGGCCGCATCGCCGAGGTCGGCGAGCGGACGGCGCGGGTTCTTCTCCTCACCGACCTCAACAGCCGCGTTCCCGTGCTGCTCGACACCTCGCGGGAGCGTGCCGTGCTCGCCGGCGACAACTCGGAGCGGCCGCGTCTCCTCTACCTGCCGGCCCGCGCCGAGGTCAAAATCGGCGAGCGTGTCGTCTCCTCCGGGCATGGCGGCGTCTTCCCGCCGAATTTGCCGGTCGGCGTCGTCGCCGCGATCGAGGACGGAATCGTCCGGGTCGAGCCCTACGTCGAGCTGTCGCGCCTCGACTATCTGCGCATCGTCGACTACGGCCTTTCCGGCGTGCTGCCGCAGCCGGTCCCGCCGAAGACCCGCGAGCGGCGGAGCAAGAGCGCCGAGCCGGAGCCGCCGGTCGAGGAGATGCCGTGAAGCCGGCAGCGCTGCCGCGCCCGGACCCGTTTCCGGCGAGCGCGTTGCCGTTCCTGACCCTCGTCCTCCTCGTGCTCGTCAGCCTGATGCCGCTTCGGATTCCGGGCTATGCGGCGGTGACGCCGCAATTCGCGCTGATGGGCATCTTCCACTGGACCGTCTATCGTCCGGCGCTGCTGCCGCCGATCCTTCTCTTCGCCGTCGGGAGCGCCTTCGATCTCGTCACCGGCGCGCCGCTCGGCCTTTCGGCGCTCGTCTTTCTCTTGGCGAAGGCGGCGGTTCTGCGCCAGCGTCAGTTCTTCGTCCGCCGGCAGTTCGCCTTCGTCTGGTTCGGCTTCACCCTGACGGCGGCCGGGGCCATCGCGCTCGTCTGGGTCATCGGCAGCCTCTTCAACGGCGTCCTCCTCGACCCGCGCCCGGTTCTCCTCCAGTGGGTGCTGACGGTGGCGTTCTATCCTGCCGTGAGCTGGTGCCTGCAGCGCGCCCAGCGGCTCTTCCTCCCATGAAGAAGCAGGAGCAGCAGCGCAGCCGCGTCCTGACGCGCCGGGCCCTCGTCATCGCCGGCGGCCAAGCGGTGCTTGTGTCCGCGCTCGCGGCGCGGCTCTACTATCTCCAGGTCGTCGAAAGCGAGAAATACACGACGCTCGCGGAGGACAACCGCGTCAATCTGCGCCTTCTCGCGCCGCCTCGCGGGCTCATCGTCGACCGTTTCGGCGTGCCGCTCGCGCTCAACAAGCAGATGTACCGCGTCGTGATGATCCCGGAGCAGGCGGGCGAGATCGAAAAGACGCTCGACGCGATCGGGACGCTCATTCAGCTCACCGACGCCGACCGCCGGCGCGTGATGCGAGAGATCCGGCGAAAGCCGGGCTTTCTTCCCGTCATGGTGCGCTCGAACCTCACCTGGGACGAGGTCGCCCGCATCGAAGTCAACGTGCCCGAGCTTCCCGGCGTCACGATCGAGGAAGGTCTCGTGCGCCAGTATCCCTTCGGAGAAACCGCGTCGCACGTCGTCGGCTACGTCGCCCCGGTCTCCGAGAAGGACCTGCAGAACGGCCAGGCGGATCCGCTTCTCGAACTGCCCGATTTCCGGATCGGCAAGGACGGGGCGGAGAAGTTTCACGATCTGCGACTTCGCGGCAAGGCGGGGACGAGCGAGGTCGAGGTCAACGCCTACGGGCGCGTCGTCCGCGAGCTGTCGCGCAAGGAAGGAACGCCCGGCGAGGAGATCGTTCTGACGCTCGACATGGCGCTTCAGGAGCTCGCCTATCGGCGGTGCTTCGCGGAAAAGAGCGCCTCGTGCGTGCTGCTCGACGCGTGGACCGGCGAGGTGCTCGCTCTGGTGTCGAGCCCCGGCTACGACCCTTCGGCCTTCGCCGCCGGAATTTCCGCCGCCTACTGGCGGGAGCTCGTCTCGAACGAGCGGGCGCCGCTGCGCAACAAGGCGATCGCCGGGCAATACGCGCCGGGCTCCACGTTCAAGCCGATGGTCGCTCTCGCCGCGCTCGAGGCCGGGTTCGGGCACGACATGACGGTGAGCTGCGGCGGCGTCTTCCACTTCGGCAACGTCAAGTTCCATTGCTGGAAGAAGGGGGGCCACGGGCGGGTCGCCCTTCGCGACGCGCTGAAGAAATCCTGCGACGTGTGGTTCTACGAGGCCGGGCGCCGGCTCGGCATCGACAAGATCGCGGCGATGGCGAACCGGTTCGGGCTCGGCGTCAAGCACGACTTCGATGTCCCGGGCGAACGGCCCGGGATCATTCCCAGCCGCGCCTGGAAGCTGGCGACGCGGGGCGAGAGGTGGCACGAGGGCGAGACGATCTCGTGCTCGATCGGCCAAAGCTATGTTTCGGCGACGCCGCTCCAGCTCGCGGTCATGACGGCGCGCCTCGTCACCGGCCGGGCGGTCCAGCCGCGCATCACCCGTGAGCGCGGGCTCATGACCGGCGCGGAGTCGGACGGCGCTCCGAAGGACTTCCCGACCATCGACGTGCCGCGCAAGGACCTCGATGCGATCCTCGACGCCATGTACGCGGTCGTGAACGAGCCAGGCGGCACCGCCTATGCGGCCCGTATCACCGACCCGGTGCTGGCGTTCGGCGGCAAGTCCGGCAGCTCCCAGGTGCGACGCATCTCCGCCTCCGAGCGCGATGCGCGCGGCGGGTTCACCAAGAAGGTTCACGAGATTCCCTGGAAGGAGCGCGACCACGCGCTTTTCGTGTCCTTCGCGCCCGTCCACGCGCCGCGCTACGTCTGCGCCGTGGTGGTCGAGCATGGCGGCGAGACGACCGGCGGCGGCTCGGCCGTCGCCGCGCCGATCTGCCGCGACGTCCTGCGCGAGGCGCAAAAGCGCGATCCCGCGCGCCGCATACCGGACGACGGGTCCATCGCGGAGGCCCAGCAGGTCGGGAGCAGGAGCTGATCCCATGTCGATCGGGATCGAGATCGAACGCCCGCGGCCGAGCCTTCTCGCCAAGCTCGGCAGCATCAGCTGGCCGCTCGTGCTGCTGCTGACCCTGATCGCGGCATGCGGCTTCGTCACGCTCTATTCGGCGGCGGGGGGCAGCCTCAGCCCGTGGGCCGGGCGCCAGATGATGCGCTATGCGGTCGCGGTGGTGATGATGATCTGCGTTGCGCTCGTCGACATCAGGACGTGGCGCAAGCTCGCGTACCCGATTTACGGCGTGACTTTTCTTCTTCTCGTCGCGGTGGAGATCCGCGGCGAGATCGGGATGGGCGCGCAGCGCTGGATCGATCTCGGCGTCATCCAGCTCCAGCCCTCGGAGCTGATGAAGATCGCGCTGATTCTGGCGCTCGCACGCTACTTCCACGGCCTCAGCTACGAGGATGTCGGAAAGCCGTGGCGACTCGTCCCGCCGGCCTTCCTCGTGCTCGCGCCGGCCGTTCTGGTGCTCAAGCAGCCCGACCTCGGCACGGCCGGAAAGCTGATGATGTGCGGCGGCGCGATCTTTTTCCTGGTAGGCGTGCGGATCTGGAAGTTCGCGGTCCTGTTCGTCGGTTTCGCGGCCGCGCTCCCGTTCGCTTGGAATCATCTTCGGGACTACCAGAAGAACCGCGTCTACACCTTCCTCGACCCGGAGAGCGATCCGCTCGGCACCGGCTATCACATCATCCAGTCGAAGATCGCGCTCGGCTCCGGCGGCATCTTCGGCAAGGGCTACATGCAAGGCTCCCAGGCCCACCTGAACTTCCTGCCCGAGAAGCAGACCGACTTCATCTTCACGATGCTGGCGGAGGAATGGGGGCTCGTAGGCGGGCTCTTCGTGCTAGGGCTCTACACGCTCGTCTTCATCTACGGCCTGGCGATCGCGTTGCGCGTCCGCAACCATTTCGGCCGGATCCTGGCCATGGGGATCACGGTCAATTTCTTCCTCTACATGTTCATCAACACGGCGATGGTCATGGGCCTCATTCCCGTAGTCGGGGTTCCGCTGGCGCTCGTCTCCTACGGCGGCACGGCGATGCTGACGGTCCTCTTCGGCTGGGGTCTCGTCATGAGCGCCTGGGTTCACCGCGACGTCCGGATCGGGCTTCGCGGCGAGAGCCTCGACGACTGATTCCATTCCGGTTGACACCGGGGCGCCGGCCTTCCTATATCCCGGGCCTCGCCGAAGGACGGGTGCATAGCTCAGTTGGTAGAGCAGCTGACTCTTAATCAGCGGGTCCAAGGTTCGAGTCCTTGTGCACCCACCAATCCTTCCAGCGGTCGGCGAGAGACACGAACCCGTTGGTGACGGGTTCACGGCCCCGGTGGAACGCGCCGCGAAAGCGCCGGTTCGTCGACCCAGGACAGCCTAATTCGCCAACAGCGATAGCGGCCTCTTCCCGACGCCGCTCCCCGTGAGCCGAGCAGCGTTCTCCTCGCTCAGCGCGCTTTCCCGCCGGCGTTCTGCCAGCGCAGAAACTCCTCGAACAGCTCCGACTTGAGCTCGGCCGGAATCGGAGTTCTGGCGCCGGTCCGCGCGAGGAAGGTCTCGAAATCCTGCCGGTGCGGGCTGGTGCTGCTTCCGGCGACGGCTTCGCGGCGCAACCACTCCTCGGCGGCCGGGAAGCGCGTCCAGCCCGGCACTTCGGCAGCGAGGTTCACGTCCTTCCATTTCGCGTGGCGCGGCGGCTCGAGGAATGCGTCGAACTTGCCGAAGAAGCTCTGCACGAACTGCTCGACCTTGCGGTAGCGCTCGCTGCTGGGCGCCCACGCGTAGACCGCCATCACCGCGCCGACCGCGATGGTGTCGATCGGGGCGTCGCGGACGAGCTGGGGGTAGTCGTCCCGCGTGAAGCTCGCGGGCAGATAGGTTTCGAGGAGGGCGTCGGTTGCCGGCACGG
Organism: Rhodospirillales bacterium; assembly: GCA_019689675.1. Taxonomy (GTDB): domain Bacteria; phylum Pseudomonadota; class Alphaproteobacteria; order ATCC43930; family CGMCC-115725; genus JADGGZ01. Next base: position 6,160 of record JADGGZ010000044.1, read on the forward strand.
CGAGGAAATGCAGCCCGTCTTCGGGCCGGAGATCACGGAAGAGCCGGGCCGGCTTGCCGGCGACGTAGACCAGCGCGGAGATGTCGCCACGGCGCAGCTTTTCGAGCGCGAGCGCCTGGTCGTCGTGGGCCGGATCGATCTCGATGCCGAGGCGCTCGAAGACGAGAGACCCGGTCATCGACGTTCCGCTGCCGTTCAAGTCGATGTTGACCTTGCGGCCGGCGAGATCCTCGATCCGGGCGATGTCCTGCCGGGCGAGGATATGAAGCTCTTCGTCGTAGAGCTTCGTGATGTACTGCACCGACCGCTCGACGCCCGGATAGGGCGGCTGCCGCTTCGCGTAGGCGAGGACATCCGACTGAACGATCCCGATATCGACTCCGCGCAGGAAGAGGATGTCGGAGATGTTCTGGAGGGACCCTTTTCCGATGACCGGAAGGACGCGGAGCCGATCGCCGTCATCGAGCACCGACGAGAGATCGGCGGCGATGCGAACATACGTCCCGTCGACCCCGCCCGAGATGATGCCGACCGTGCCCGCATTCGCCTTCGCGCGGAGGGTGTTGACGCGCTGCTGGATCTGATCCTGCTGCGCGAGCGCGACCGCCGGCGCGAGGGCCAGGACGATCCACGCCAGAGCGGCACCGAGCTTGCGGCATTCCGTCGCCGTCATCGCGTCCCCCTTTTCGGTCATTCGGGCTCGCCGTCCGTCATCGCCTTCAGCCGGGCGAAGGCCTCGGTACTGCCGAGGTCGGCAGCCCGGCGGTACCAGGCCGCAGCCTTCTCCGGGTCGGCGCGCACGCCGCCCTGCACCCTGATCTGCGCAAGGAACTTCCGGTCGTAGGTCTTGCCGGCTGCGAAAGCGGCATCGGGGTCGCCGGCCGAGGCAGCGCGCACATAAAGGAGCCGCGCCCCGGAAACATCTCCTCTCTCGAGGAGCGCGTTTCCGCGTTCGACGAGCATCGCCGTTCTCCGGCTCGGGCTCGGGCGGGATTCGGAAGCTTCCGCAGGCGAAGGCGTCTGCGCCGGCTGGGCAGCGGGCGCCGCGCGTAACGTCACGCCTGCGCTCAACGCCTCTGCGTCCGGCGGCATCGCATCGGCTTCGTCGAAGATCGTCGCCGGTGGCGCGGGCACCGTGTCGGCCGGCTCCGCGACGACGGCGGCAAGCGCGTCGAGGGGCGGCGTTGCTGCTTCGTCCGGAGATGCTTCGTCACCGACGGCCTTCAAGGGGTCGGAAACGTGCAGCGCCGGCGTCTCGGGATCGATTGCGGGAGCGGTCGATGCCGGGCGCACCGGCTCGCCTTCGGGCGAAATGCCGGTCGAGACGAGTGCGCTGTCGTCTCCGCCAGCGGTCGCCTCCGCCCCGAGGAAGTCTTCCGGCAACTCCGCAAGCGCCCGATCGGTTGCCGGGGGCAGGGTCGCAAGCGCCGCCGCCTGGATCGGCGGATCTGGCGCTTCTTCCTCAACCGAAGGCGGAGGCTCGAACGACGGGGACGCGAACTCCGCATCGGCGACGTCTTCCGGGTCGAGCAGCGACGCTCCGGTCTGTCCTTCGTTCGGAGCGCCTGCCGGCGCCTGCAGCCTCGTGGCGGGTTCCGGCAAGGCCCGGTCTTCTTCTTCCGTCGGGGGCCTTAGAGGAATTGCAGAGCGGCTCCCATCGGCGGGCTCCGAGCGGGTCGAAGAGTCATGCGTCTCTCCCGCCTCGCGGGCTCCTGTCTCGCCCGCGGCACGCCGGTCGTCGCCCTCTCGCGAGGAGCCCTCGACGGCCGCCGCGGCGGGTTCGTCGAGCGCCGTGCTCCGCGGCTGCTGCGCATCGAGGGGAGGGGGCGCCTCGGCATCCTGCGCCTGTTCAGCGGACGGCGACGGCGCATCGGACGTGTCGGCCTGCGCCGCTCCTGCGGGCGTATCGAGCGGCGTCTCGGGTCGCGATGTTCCCGCATTCTCGTCCAAGGCTCCTGCCTGGGCCGAGGTCGTCAGATTGCCGGGCGACCGAGGGGGACCGGCCAGAGTGGTGGCGATACTGTCGAAAACTCGGGCGACCCGGTTTGAAATCGACGTCAGAACGAGCGAAAGGCCTATTCCGGCTGCGAGGAGCGTGACGACAATCCCGCTCCCGAGGCCCAGGCGGCGCCTCGGACTCTTCGCGACCGGACGGGGGAACGTACGCATGTCCTGAGCCGCGCTCGCCGCGAGTGCAGGCGGAACCAGGCTCGGCCCTGCCGCAAGCGCTTGTTCGAGAGCGGTGCGCGCGACGGCGATTGCCCGGCCCGGGACCCCCTTCGAGAGCCGCGCCAGCTCGTCGATCGATCGTTCGTCGAGCAGATGGCTCTCCGCGATGCCGCACCGGCGGAGCCGGTGCCACACGAGGCTCGCCAAGTCGTCTTCCGAAAGCGGCGTGATTTCTCCTCGCCAACGCTCCTGCTCGAGGAGGGCGGCGTAGGCGGGAAGGGCGAGCCGCTTTGCGAGCTCGGGTCGCCCGCTCAAGACGATGCGTATGCCGCTCGGAACGCTTTCGGGCGAAGCCAAGAGAACGAGAAGGGAATGGAGCGCATCCGCACCGAGCGTTTCGGCACGATCGATGACGATCACGACCGGGCGCCCCGAATGCACGCGCGATGCGACGGCCTCTCTGAGATCAGAAAGAATTTCAAGCGACTGAGTCGCGGGCGGCGCGACGTCGAGGGTTTCCGCCAGGGCGAGACCGATCGGCTCGAACGAGGCGCCGGATGCCTCATGCCTGACGACGAGAGCTCCGGCGCGTTCTATCTCGACGCCGAGGCGTTGGACGAGCGCCGTCTTGCCGATTCCCTTTTCGCCGACCAGGACGAAGAGGCCCGGTTCCTTCAACACGCGTTCGATCAGGAATCCGTAAAGATCGCGAAGGTGCTGGTTCGTGAAATACGCTTCCCTGTTCGCAGGGTCGACGAAGCGGTCGAGATCCGGCGCCTTCGACACCGCCTCTGCTTCGAGTGCCGGCGTCTTGAGGAGTCTCGCCGCGGTCACGATCCTCGTGTGGGTCACCAGAAGCTCGGCCTGATGTAGCGCGTCTGCTCGTCGGCCGCTCGAAGCTCGGCATGATCGCGCATCGTTTGCGCATCGAAAAAAGCAGCTCGATGACGATAACCGGCGTAAAGAAAAATGTCGATACAAACCAAAAGCTTTGGCCAGAGGAAAGGCATGGCGTGGACGAAATTGCGGGCCGGCAGCGGAGTCGATGAGGAACCGGACGCATCCCGCCTATCCTTCTGCTTGTTTTCGGGATAAAACAAGTTCTCGCTCCACGTTCGCGTGCAGCGCGCCGGCCAGTTGCACTTGGAGAGACCTTCCGCGCGCAAGGGCTGACGATCGACGCCGCCAGCCGAGGAAGCACGGCGAAGCCGCGCCGTCGGCGGCCCGAGCTGCCTCAAGCCGGGGTGAGGCAGCTCGTGAAAAAATAAGACTCGCCCTTTGTTTTTCAAAAAATATCAGTGTCGGGATCGCCCGGGTCGGAAAGCGGCCGCTCTCCGCTTCGTACACCCCGACCCGGTGCGTCTATCGGGAAAGGCGGCCTGATCGCCCCGACAAATGAGCGATGGACGTGTCGGAGCCTCGGCTCTCAACGGAAGGCTTCGGACGGCCGATCCGTGGGCTTCGATCTTGCCCCCTTCGCCGCGCGCGCTACGAGCTTCGAGAGTTCCCGGAGCCACAGCACCGAGCTCGCGACGGCCGCGCAGACCAGCCAGTCGGTCGCGGTCAGGCCGACCGTCGAGAAAGCCAGTTGCAGGAAGGGCACGTAGACGACTGCGGCCTGGAGAAGAAGGGCGACGGCGATCGCGACCCAAAGCCACGCGTTGCGGAACAGCCCGCTGAGGGCGCTCCGCTCGTCGGAACGGGCGTTGAAGACGTTGAAGAGCTGGAAGAGGACGAGCGTCGTGAAGGCCATCGTCTGGGCGTACCGCGTTTCGCCGGAGCCTTCGATCAGCCCGCCGGGAAGCGCGGCGTCGAGCACCAGCAGCGTCCCGGCAGCCATCACGAGCCCCACGAAAGCGATGCCCACCCACATCTCCAGTGTGATGACGCCTTCGCCGCGAGGACGGGGCGGCGCGTCCATTATTCCGGGATCGGCAGGGTCGACGCCCAGGGCGAGAGCGGGCGCACCATCGGTCACGAGGTTGATCCAGAGGATCTGGGTCGCCAGAAGCGGCAGCACGACTCCGTGACCTTCGTCCGCCGTCAGGCCGATCTGACCGGCGAGCAGGACACCGAAGAACATCGTCATCACTTCGCCGACATTCGACGAAAGAAGGTAGCGAAGGAACTTCCTGATATTCGCGAAGATGGCGCGGCCCTCCTCGACCGCGGCCACGATCGTAGCGAAGTTGTCGTCGGCGAGGACCATGTCGGCAGCCTGCCGCGAAACGTCTGTACCGCTGATCCCCATCGCCACGCCGATGTCGGCAGTCTTGAGGGCCGGGGCGTCGTTGACGCCGTCGCCGGTCATCGCGACGGTGGCGCCGGCGCGCTGCAGCGCCCGTACGAGCCGCAGCTTGTGCTCCGGGTTCACTCGGGCATAGACCGAAACTTGCCCGACTGTGCGGTCGAGCATCTCTTCCGACATGCGCTCGAGCTCGACGCCGACGACCACGCCCGCGTCGGTCGCGATGCCGAGCTCGGAGGCGATCGCGACGGCCGTACGCGGGTGATCACCCGTCACCATGATGGGGCGAATGCCGGCGCGCTTCGCGCGCTCGACCGCCTGCTTCGCCTCGGCACGCGGCGGGTCCATCATCCCGATCAGCCCGAGGAAGACGAGTTCGTTCTCGATGCGCTCGTCCGCTCCCTCGCGGTCGACGGCATCCATCGGCAAGGAGCGGAAGGCGACGGCGAGCGTGCGAAGGCCTTCCCCGGCGAGCTCGTCGTTCCGCGCGGAGATCTCGGCGCGGCGTTCGGCCGTGAGCGGCCGTGCTTCCGCGCCGACGAGCTCGTGCGTGCAGCGCGCGAGGAGGACGTCCGGTGCACCCTTCGACATCGCTCGAAGGCGTTCCGGCCGCTCCGCGTCCCGGTGAACCGTGCTCATGAGCTTGCGCTCGGACGAGAACGGCACTTCGGCGACCCTGTCGAAGCGCGCGTCGAGCATCTCGCGTTCCAGTCCGGCCTTTCTGGCCGCCACGATCAGCGCGCCTTCGGTCGGATCGCCTTGGACGACCCATTGCCCGCCGTCCTGCTGCAAGACGGCGTTGTTCGCGCGATCCGCCGCGGCGAGCGCGCGTGCGAGCTCCAGCGCCAGCGCCCCTTCGACGGGACCGCCGTCGGCGCACATGACCTCGCCCTGCGGGGCATAGCCGGTGCCGGTGAACTTCACCGTGCCGCTCGCGGTCACCACCCGTCGGACCGTCATCTCGTTCCTGGTGAGGGTGCCCGTCTTGTCGGAGGCGATGACGTCGGCCGAGCCGAGCGTCTCCACCGCGGCGCGATGGCGCACGATGGCGTTTCGCTCGGCCATCCGCCGCACGCCCAGCGACAGCACGGCCGTGACGATGGCGGGGAGACCCTCGGGCACCGCCGCCACGGCGAGCGCGACGCCGAGAATGAGGACCTGAAGGATCGCCGCAAGTCCGGTGACGCGCTCTACGAGGAGGATCGTGGCGATCATCACGATCGCAATCGCGACGACAGAGATCCCGAGCAGCCGGCCGACGCGATCGAGCTCCTTCTGAAGGGGGGTCGCCTCGTCGGGCGTCTCCTTCAGCATTCCGGCAATCCGGCCCATCTCGGTGTCCATGCCGGTCGCCGTGACCACCGCGCGCCCGTGCCCGTACGTGATCGACGTGCCGCTGAAGATCATGTTGCTGCGGTCGCCGAGCGCGGCTTCGCGGTCGATCGCGGCGACGCTCTTCTCGACGGGCAGGCTTTCGCCCGTGAGCACCGCCTCCGCGGCCTGGAGGGCCGTCGACTGGATCAGCCGCGCATCCGCAGCGATCGTGTCGCCCTCTTCGACGCAAATCAGGTCGCCGGGCACGAGCTCGGCCGCCGGGATCCTCTGCTGCGTGCCGTCCCGCACCACGGTGGCTTGAGCCGCCGACATCCGTCGGAGCGCGGCCACGGCCTCTTCGGCACGTCGCTCCTGGACGTAACCCATCACGGCGTTGAGCAGCACGATGGCGAAGATGGCGAGCGCCTCGTAGGGAAGCGGCGTTTCCGGCTTGTAGAGCCAGAGCGCCGCGGAGATCGCGGTCGCGATGAGGAGGAGGATGACGAGCGCGTCCTGAAACTGCGCGAGAAACTTCCGCCAGGCCGGAACCGGCTTCTCTTCCTTCAGCTCGTTTCGCCCGTACTTCTCGAGCCGGGCGCGCGCCTCCGCCGCGCTCAGGCCCCGATCGGGATCCGTTCCGAGAGCGGCCAGAACGGCGTCCGCGGGCGCTCGATAGGGCGGCAATCGTTCGGTATCAGCAGGAACTTGCGTCATCGCGGCTTCCGGTTCGCTCGGCGCATCCAATCGAGCCCTCCTGTAACGCCAAGCGACACGGCGCCGTCAATCGCCGCGGCGGAGAACGGCCTCCGAGATCTCGTTGGAAACCGCGCAAGCCGGGCGCGAATGTTGAGCGTCCCGGCCGGCCCTTTTCGTCGAACGCGATTGTTTCCGCCGGCAATGTCGCTCGCGCCCTACAACTCGAGCAAGAGGAGCAGCGCCGTCGACCGGGTGGCGCATCTCAAAGGGGAGGGTGGCCGCCAGGCCTACTGACGCGCTCGCTGATCGGAAAGCCGGGACGCGCGGATGTGGTACTTCACTCGGATGCTCGGACTCGGGTTCGCCGTGCGCTTTCGCGATCCTCAATGCGACGTGGCTCGAACTGCACGACGCCAGCTCGGAACCTGCAGACGCTCGCGGTCGATGAGATGCGCTCCGTGCTCGCGACCGCTGCGCCGCTCGCTGGCGATGCAGGGAAGCTCCGCGGCGGCCGAACCGTCCGCGATCCGCCGCATCGCCACGAAGTCCTTCAGCTCGATTCTGTCCGGCGCCGGGTAGCTGATCATGCGCGCCTTGACGAAATGGCGGAGCTCGCGGCACACCGTCTCGACCGAGAGGCCGAGATGGTCTGCGAGGTCCCTCTGCGTCAGTCGCAGCGGAAGCTCGCCGTCTCGCGCTACGGCCCAGCTTCCGGCCCATTGCAGAAGGAATCCGGCGAGGCGCTCCCGCGCCGAGCTCCGGCCCAACAGCAGGGACAATTCACGAGCGGCGTCGGCTTCGCTCGAGAGGCGGGCGAGGATCAGGCGGGCGAAGTCCGGCGACGTGCCGCAGAGCTCGTCGAGACGGTCGCGCTCCATTTTCAGGACCGCCGCGTTCCCGACCGCGTCCGAGTTGTAGGGATAAGCCGCATCGAAAGTCACGCCGAGCATCTCGCCGGCACGAACGAAGCGATGGATCTGGCGCCGGCCGTCGGGAAACGCGCTATAGGCCCTCAGAACCCCAGCGGCTACGAGGTAGACCGCGGACGCCTCCTCGCCCTCGAAGAAAAGGGTCTGCCCGGGGGCCAGGCGCCGCAGCCGCAGGAATCGGCCCAGCTCCCGCCGCAACTCTCCATCGCCCAAGTCCGGTAGAAGCATAGGGGAGCCCCAAAGGCGAGCGGTTCTGGCCGGTGCGTTGGTTCGAAAACAGGTTTTGGGTCGCATTGTTCCGAGCGCCAGTTGGCGGGGTCGCCGTGCGTCGCGCTTGCGGCGGGGCCCGCGACGGGAACTTCGCGGGAAGTCATCGGTTTGCCGGATAGGCCCACACGAATCGCGCGACGCGAAGCGTGCAGAGTTGGGCGGGAGCGGTCAGCATGGTCTCGGGCGCGAACAAGCCGCTGGGTCGCCGGTCTCTTCTGTTCCGGTTGCTCGGGTCGGCGTCGGTCGCAGCGGCGGGCGCCGTTCCGGTAACGGCGCCTCGAAGGGCTGAAGCCTACGACCCGGGCGAGGCGGAAACGCGTGCGCGTTACCGCGCGGACAGCCCCGAGGTGCAAACCTTCTATCGGACCAACGGGTATGAAACCCTGAAAAAGTGAGGGCAGTGCCCGATGCTGCTCAAACGCGGGAACGCCGAAGCCGGAAGGGCGAGACTGCCGCTCGCGGCTAGGAGCTTCGTAGGCGAGGCGCTGGACCGACGCGCGTTTCTGCGCCGCTCCGGGCTCGGCATCGGCAGTGTCGCGGTGCTCGGCGCGCTCGGCCCCGGATCGGTGCGCAAGGCGGCATCGGTGCCGGGTCCCATGGCGGGCGCGCCGGTCGAGATCCGGAAGAACATCTGCACGCATTGCTCGGTCGGCTGCACCGTCATTGCCGAGGTCCAGAACGGCGTCTGGACCGGTCAGGAACCGGGTTGGGACAGCCCCATCAATCGGGGCACGCATTGCGCGAAAGGGGCCGCAATTCGCGAAGTGGTGCAGGGCGAACGCCGGCTCAAGTACCCGATGAAGCTCGTCGGCGGCTCGTGGCAGCGTATCTCTTGGGACCAGGCTGTCGAGGAGATCGGCGACAAGCTGCTTGCGCTGCGCGAGGAGGCGGGCGCGGACTCGGTCTACTGGCTGGGCTCGGCCAAGTTCACGAACGAGGCGTCGTACCTTCTGCGCAAGTTCGCCGCCTTCTGGGGCACCAACAACGTCGATCACCAGGCCCGCATCTGCCATTCGACCACGGTGGCCGGCGTCGCCAACACCTGGGGCTACGGTGCGCAGACCAACTCCTACAACGACCTGCGCAACGCCAAGACCATGATCATCATGGGCGGCAACCCGGCGGAGGCGCATCCCATCTCGATGCAGCACATTCTGGCCGGGAAGGAGATCAACCGCGCCAACCTCGTCGTCATCGATCCGCGCATGACCCGCACCGCGGCGCACGCGACGCTCTACCTGCGGATGCGCCCCGGCACGGATATTCCGGTGCTGATGGGCATCATGTGGCACGTCGTCAAGAACGGCTGGGAGGACAAGGATTTCATCCGGCAGCGCGTCTACGGGATGGATCAGGTCCTGAAGGAAATCGAGAAGTACCCGCCGGAGGAGGTCGAGCGGATCAGCGGCGTGCCCGGCGATCAGCTCCGCCGCGTGGCGGAGATGCTCGCGAAGGAAAGGCCGGCGACGCTCATCTGGGCGATGGGGCAGACACAGAAGACGGTCGGCACCGCCAACGTGCGCGCCTCCTGCATCGCGCTCCTCCTGACCGGGAATGTCGGCGCGCCGGGGACCGGCGCCAACATCTTCCGCGGTCACACGAACGTGCAGGGCGCGACCGACCTCGGCCTCGACGTGACGAGCCTGCCGCTCTACTACGGCTTGACGGAGAGCGCGTGGAAGCATTGGGCGCGCGTCTGGGAAGTGGATTACGGCTGGTTCGAGGGCCGTTTCGACGAGGTCCCTGCGAAGTCAGGGCGCGATGCCCGCTCCCGCAAGAAGAACATGGAGACGCCGGGGCTCACCTCGACGCGGTGGTTCGACGGGGCGCTTCTGCCGCCGGAGGAGATCGATCAGCGCAGCCCGGTGAGGGCGATGTTCGTGATGGGTCACGGTGGCAACACGATCACGCGCATTCCGGATGCGGTCCGGGGCGTGGAGAAGCTCGATCTGCTGGTCGTCGTCGATCCTTATCCGACGTCCTTCGCGTCGATGTCGGAGCGAAAGGACGGCACCTATCTTCTGCCGGCCTGCACTTCGCTCGAAATGGAAGGCTCGCGCACGGCATCGAATCGCTCCCTGCAATGGGGCGAGCAGATCGTGAAGCCGGTCTTCGAGTCGAAGAACGACTACGAGATCATGTATCGCTTCGCGCGCAAGTTCGGGTTCGCCGACCTTCTGTTCAAGAACATCGCGGTCGAAAACGGCGTCCCGAGCGCGGAGGACATACTGCGCGAGATCAATCGCGGGGGCTGGTCCACCGGTTACTGCGGACAGTCGCCGGAGCGTCTCAAGGCGCATATGCGTCATCAGGACAAGTTCGACATCGTGACTCTCCGCGCGTCGAAGGACGCGCCCGAGGTCGGCGGCGACTATTACGGCCTGCCGTGGCCGTGCTGGGGCAAGCCCGAGATCCGTCATCCCGGCACGGCGGTGCTCTACAACACGGCTCTTCATGTGAAGGACGGGGGCAGCACGTTCCGCGCCCGTTTCGGCCTCGAAAGGAACGGAGAGACGCTCCTGGCGGAGGACTCCTACACGAAGGGCTCGGAGCTCACCGACGGCTATCCCGAATTCACCATGGGCGTTCTGAAGAAGCTCGGCTGGGACAAGGACCTGACGCCCGAGGAACTCGAGATCATCAATCGAATCGGCGGCGCCCAGGTCGATTCGGTTTCTTGGGCGATCGACCTTTCCGGGGGCATTCAGCGCGTCTGCCTCGAGCATGGCGTCATGCATTACGGCAACGGGAAGGCGAGGGCGGTCGCCTGGAACCTGCCCGATCCGATCCCCGTCCATCGCGAGCCGATCTACTCGCCCGATCCGGCGCTCGTGGCGAAGTACCCGACGCGGCCGGACGAGCGGCAGCTCCGGATGCCGAACATCGGCTTCTCCGTGCAGAAGGCGGCGGTCGAGAACAACATCGCCCGGGAATTCCCGATCGTCCTCAGCAGCGGACGCCTCGTGGAGTACGAGGGAGGCGGCGAGGAAACCCGCTCCAACCGCTGGCTCGCCGAACTGCAGCAGGACATGTTCGTCGAGGTCAACCCGGCCGACGCCGCCGAGCGCGGCATCACGGACGGGCAGTGGGTCTGGGTGTTCGGTGCCGAGAACAAGGCGAAGGCCCGCGTCAAGGCGCTCGTGACCGAGCGCGTCGGCAAGGGCGTGGCCTGGATGCCGTTCCACTTCGCCGGGTTCTATGAGGGCGCGGACCTCCGGGGACGCTATCCGGTAGGTGCGGATCCGATCGTTCTCGGAGAGAGCGTCAATACGGTGACGACGTACGGCTATGACCCGGTGACCAACATGCACGAGGCCAAGTGCACCTTGTGCCAGATCCGGCCGGCCTGATCGGAGGACCGAGATGGCGCGAATGAAGTTCCTTTGCGACGCCAATCGGTGCATCGAGTGCAACGCCTGCGTCACGGCCTGCAAGAACGAGCACGACGTTCCCTGGGGCATCCAGCGGCGGCGCGTGATCACGCTCAACGACGGCAAGCCGGGAGAGCGTTCGGTCTCCGTGTCGTGCATGCACTGCACCGATGCGCCCTGCGCGGCCGTCTGCCCGGTCGATTGCTTCTATCGCACCGACGACGGCCTCATTCTTCATTCGAAGGACCTGTGCATCGGCTGCGGCTATTGCTTCTACGCGTGCCCGTTCGGCGCCCCGCAGTACCCTCGCGTCGGCAATTTCGGCAGTCGCGGCAAGATGGACAAATGCACCTTCTGCGCCGGCGGGCCGGAACCCGATTCGACCGAAGCCGAATACGTGAAGTACGGCCGCAATCGTCTCGCCGAGGGCAAGCTGCCGCTCTGCGCCTCGATGTGCTCGACCAAGTCGCTGCTCGCGGGCGACGGCGAGGTGCTCGAGGAGATCTACCGGACGCGCGTGGCGACCCGCGGCTATGGCTCCGGCCTTTGGGGATGGAGAACGGCCTATGGCGACACGGCGGAATCCTGAGCCGGCCCTGGTCACGCTGCGTGTCCTCGCGGCCGCGCTCGCCGTCGCCTTCCTGGTCGGCGTCGGCCCGGCCGTTGCCCAGCAGCCGAGCGGATCCAATCCGACTGCCATGTCGGTCACCGAGGAAGGGCTTCTTCGCGAGCTCGACAGGGTTCAGGGCCGGATCACGATCCCGGACGGGAAGCTCGCTGTCCTGGAGCAGCCGCAGGGGCGCGATTACCGCCGCTTCCACGAAGGCTGGCTGCCGTGGATCGCCGGCATTGCCATTCTCGCGATGATCGTGGCAATCGGCGTCTACTACTTTGTTCGAGGACCAATCAGGCTTCGGCGCGGCGAGGAGTCAGGCCCCACGATCCTGCGTTTCGACGCGTTCGAGCGCTTTACGCACTGGATGACCGCGACGTCCTTCATCCTTCTGGCGCTGACGGGGCTCAACTACGTCTTCGGCAAGCGGCTGCTGATGCCGCTGTTCGGGCCGGGCGCGTTCGCCGAATGGTCGCAATGGGCGAAATACGCCCACAACTTCCTGGCCTGGCCGTTCATCATCGGCGTTCTGCTGATGCTCGCGCTCTGGGTGAAGGACAACGTGCCGGACCGTTACGACCTCGCCTGGCTCAAGGCCGGCGGCGGGCTCTTCGGCGGGGAGGAGCCACCTTCCGCGCGTTTCAACGCCGGGCAGAAGCTGATCTTCTGGTCGGTGGTGATCGGCGGTGCCGCGCTCTCGGTGAGCGGCATCTTGATGGTGTTCCCTTTCGCGCTGACGGGAATCGGCGGGATGCAGACGGCGCAGTACGTGCACTCGATCGTGGCCGCCATCCTCATCGCAATCATGATCGCGCATATCTACATCGGGACGATCGGGATGGAAGGAGCCTGGAACGCGATGGGATCGGGCCAGGTGGACCTCGACTGGGCGCGTCATCATCATCCTGTCTGGGTCGCAGACCAGGTCGATCGACGCCTCGACTCCGCCGCAGCACCGGCGGAGTGAGCGTCGCCGGCCGCGGGAATCAGTGGGCTTCGGACCCGGCCTGCGGCGCTGCCGGCCACGCTCTGCCGACGAGATTGGAGCCGGGATCTCCGACGCGGGTGCTCGTCGTCGAATAGGCCTCGTAGACCGGTTCCCGCAACGTCGTCAGCGTGAAGCCGGCGATGACGCCGAAGGCGATGGCTGCCGCGATTCCCGAAATGATGGCGCGCATGTCGTTCCAACTCGCGGCGGCGGCGAAGGTTCCGGGGGCGGAACTCGCTCGGTCGCCTCATGTTCGACGGTTGACCGTTCAATTTCGCCGGAGCGCTCATCAGTGCCCGAGCTTCGCCTCGAGATCGGGGTCGTCGTCATGCGTCGGAAGCTCGCGAGCGCCTGGGCCGACGCTTGCTGGTGTCCGCATGCGGTGCTTCCGGGCGTGCCGGCCGTCGAGATCTGGTCTCCTCTCGGGCCGGCGGGCACGGCACTCTTCTACGCAGGCGCCTTGCCGCTGGTTCTTCATGCCCCGGAGACGCCCCACTATCGCGACAATCTCGCTTCCGCTCGTCCCTCGCTCTGGGTCGCGCTGCAGCTCCTCCCCGACGGAGGCTGCCGCCTCGCCCGGGTCACAGCCGACCCCTACGAGGGCGAGGCCCTGACCGAGGGAGTCGACTCGATCGTCGAGGCGGTGGCAATGCCGCCGGCGATCGAGGCAGAGATCACGGCCTTTTGTTCCGCGTTCCACGTCGAGCGCCCGTTCCTCAAGCGCACGCGCGACCGCGCCGATCCTGAATCGCTCGCTCGCGGACCGTTGCGCGGCGGCACCGCTCGCGGAGCGGGATCGTGAAAGAAGAGGAAGGCTTTCTTGTACGGTGGTCGCGGCGCAAGCAGGCGTCGCGCCGCTCCGACAGACCCGATCCGCCGCGCCCGACCGTCGCGGCGACCGAGGAGCGCGGCGTCGACACCGAGCCGACGATCGCTCCCGAAGAGCTCGCGCGGTTGCCGAGGCTCGAAGAGCTCACGCCTGACACCGACATCACCGGATTTCTTCGTCCGGGCGTTCCCGAAGCGATTCGGAACGCGGCCCTCCGCAAGATGTGGCTTCTCGATCCGGCTATCCGGGATTTCCCTGGGCACGCGAGAGACTACGCCTATGACTGGAATTCCCCGGGAGGAGCGCCTGGCAGCGCGCCGCTCGAACGAGAAGAGGTCGCGGCGCTGCTGCGACGAGTTCTCGGCGGATCGGGGCCGGCGGACGAACACGCGGCCGAAGAGCGGACCCTAGACCCCGGCGATAGAGGTGCCGGGCCGAAGGACGAGGCGGAAACAGGCTGAGCGCGGCGAGGACCTCCGTTCCCGAGTGCGCCCGCACGCTCTCAACTCGCGAGGTGAGTGATGTCCAAACGCCTTTCGTGCGCGCTTTTCAGCCTTTCGTTTCTCCTCGCGTCTCCTGCCCTCGGCCAGACCGGCAATCCCGCTTCGGGCAGCACGGGCGCGGCCGATCTCTGCCAGGAGCTGCTCGCCTATGCGGAAAAAAAGGCGGCTGAGCCGCCGAAGGACGGCAGCCGCGATCAGGCCGCGGCATTGCCGGCGGCGCCGCCCCCGCGCCGCGACGATGCGGGGTCGGGGACGCAAGGCGGCGGGTCCGTCGGGCCGAGCTCGTCGGCGGACACTTCCTCGCAAGGAGGCGCGCCCACGACGACGCCGATCGCGCCCGGGGCTGCGTCCGAGCCCGCCACCAGCCCTCATGCGAGCGACGGCTCGAGCGAGCCCGCCGGCGCAAGCCGGCCCGGAACGGCCGAGAACGCGGCGGAGTTCAGCCTCGGCGCCGGAATTACCTTGAGCCGGGTTCGAGAGACCGCCGAGCGGAACGACCGTCAAGCCTGCCGCGATGTCGCGCGAACGCTGCGACGTGCGGGGGCGGATCTTCCTGCGGGGCTCATCGCTCTTGCGGCGTACGAGCCCGATCCGGCGAAGCGGTAGACCGCGAGGCGCCTGCCTGCGCAGCCGCTTGCCCAACGCCCGAAGCCGATGCTCTAAACTCTCCCGGTTCTGAGGCAGGAGGCGCGATGGCGAGGGCGATCGGCGGAGCGGGTGCGACGACCACCGCATCGGAGCGACGGTCGCCGCAGGCGGCGCCGTTGCGCTTTCAGGACGGCGTGCTTGGGCCGGCGACGCGGTTGCGTGTTTTCCTCATCTCGCGCGCGACCGCTCTCTACGAGCGGCGCGCCGAGGCCGCTCTCCGGCGCCATGTCGAACTCTGGCGCCTCGTGGAGGCTGCGGCGGCCGGAAACGCCGTGACGGGTGTTTCCTTCGGCGACTATCTCACCCTCTACCGCTTTGTCCGCAGGCACCGGCCTCGCGAGATCCTCGAATGCGGCACCGGGCTCAGCACGGTCGTTCTCGCCCAGGCGCTGCGCGAGAACGAGCGCGACGGCTTCCCGCGCGGCCGCGTCACCTCGATGGAGGACGTTCCGCACTGGATGGAGAACGCGCGCGCGCGCTTTCCAGCCGAGCTCGCGCCCTACGTCGATTTCGTCCTGAGCGAGAAGGTGGACGGGTTCTACAAGTGCTTTCGCGGCGTGCGTTACGCGGCGCTTCCCGACCGCCCTTACGATTTCGTCTTCTCCGACGGTCCTGAGCGCCATTCGCCGGTCAACGGCGACAAGCTCTTCAACCTCGACCTCCTCGAGGTCGTGCGGCGCTCGGACACGCCGGTCTGGGGCATCGTCGACGACCACTATCTCACCGCGTACGTGCTCCAGAAGGTTCTGGGCCCCGAGAAGGCGCGATACTCCGCGATCCGCAAGCTGCTCTTCGTCGGCCCGGTGACTCGCGAGGATGTCGGCTTTCTCCGGCGGGAGAACTTCGCTCCCGACCTGCGCCTTCTCGGTCCGACGCGCTTCAGGCTTCGTTTCGCCCGGCGTCGGCCGTAAGGACGAAAACGGCGCGCGCGAGATTGTCTCGCGCCTGAGCTTCGTAGCGCTCCCGGAAGAAGCGCGTCGTAAAGAGCGGGTCGCGGAGGAGAAACCGCCGCAGAACCGCGGTACGGCGCTCCCGCCACTCCGCCTCCGGCACGTGAGCGTATTCGCGGCGGATCGACCGGTCGTAGGCGTCGAAGACGTCGGGTGCGGCTCCGAGAATCGAGAGGTCGATGTCGATCATGATCTGCTCGTCCGGGCGGCTGCCGGCGAGATGCGTCTTCGTCCGCAGGATGAGGCGTTCGACATCGGCCGCGAGGCGCGGCTCGAGGCGGTGGCGGGTCGCTGCCGCGCGGAAGAGGGCGGCGCTCTTCTCCTCGTTGTCGGAAGCCCGCGGATCGTAGACCGCATCGTGCCAGGCGAGCGCCAGCTCGACGGCGTCGGCCTCTCCGTCGTCGAG
>JADGGZ010000266.1 GCA_019689675.1 Rhodospirillales bacterium
GGGCCTGCCGCCCGGGGCCGGCGCGCGGCGATGCGAGCCGCGACACCTCAGGGCAGAACCGAGACCGAGGCGGGATTCGCCTCCGCAAGTCCTGATCCGCAATCGGAGGGGTGCCTGGCGCCCTTTTGTTTCAACCCGCAATCTTCGCAGCGTGCCCGAATGTGGTAGCTTCGCCACCTTCCTGCTGACGAAAAGCACCCCATCGGGGCGATGAACGAATGGGCCGAGGTCAAGGACCAGATCTGGTACCACTCCCTCAAATACGATGAGGGGGATCCGGTCCGCGCGCTCAACCGGCTCGTGCCAAGGTCGTACCGGACAGCCCCGATGTGACGGAAAAGACCTGGACGGCGCGGCGCACGGTGCTGCGGCGGGCCGAGCTGGAGGCGCTCGTCCGCAAGCATGCGCGCCAGGAGCCGCTGGTCCGCGACCGCCCGCCGATCCTCGTGCGGCATGCCGGCATCACCCGCATCGTCGACGGCACGAACCGGATAAACCTCCGCCTCGCCGAGGGGTGCGAGAGCGTCGAAGTCATCGTCCTCGAGCCGCTTCCCAACGCGACAGGCGGCGGCCGGGCGCGCGAATGGCAGGCGCGGACGAAGCGCAAGCTCACGAGGCGGGAGCGCGTGCAGCGCCTCCTCGACCGCGTCCAGTTCCTCTACGACATTCTTCCCGGCCTCACCCACCAGCCGCTGCCCTGGCTCGGCTATCCGACCGCGAAAGGCGGAGCCGACGCCACCGAGCGCTGGGCGGCGATCGAGAAGGCCATCGCCGGTTCGGAGCCGCGCTCGGCGCTCGACGTCGGCAGCAATGTCGGCTTCTTCTCGATCTCCCTGGCCAGGCTCGGCATTCCGGTGCTGGGCGTCGAGCAGGACGCGGCCTGCGTCAGGATCGCGCGCTACGCCGCGCGCAAGTGCCGGCTCCGCGAGCTCTCCTTCGCGCAGATGACCGTGACGCCGCGGACGATACGTCTGCTGCCGCAGGCGGACGTCGTGCTGTGCCTCGGCGTCCATCACTACTGGAGCCGCTCCTTCGGCTTCGCGGCCGCGACGGAGATGCTGTCGCAGCTCTGGGAGAGATGTGCGGTCGCGATGTTCTTCGACACCGACGAGGGCGAGATGGCCGCCTCGCACAATCTTCCCCCGATGGAGCCGGACAGCCGGGAATGGCTGGCGGAGTACCTCTCCCTCAACTGCGCGGACGCGGAGGTAAGTCATCTCGGGACGTTCAGGACGTCCTCGCCGGACGCCGCCGGAGGGCGGGGCGTGATCGCACGGAACCTCTTTCAGCTCGCGCGCCGCCGGGCCGAGGCCAGCAGCGACGGGTTCGAGGAGGAATCAGTCGCCCCGAGCCATGCCCGCCGGCGCGAGCTGACAGGCTGAGCCGACCGGGCCGAGGCGCCCCCCGCGCGTCGCAGCAGCGGACATCCTCGCAAGGGAGGGTCGCGCCCCGGGGTCTGGCGCAGGACGGGACGAGCCGCGACATATACAGGGCCGCCCGCTCAAGGGGCGGCGGAGCGTGATCCGCCGTGAAGCGCCCGATCCTCATCGCCACCGGATACGTGAGCCTCGGCCTCGGCATCGCCGGCGTCTTCCTGCCGCTCCTGCCGACGACGCCCTTCGTTCTGGTCGCGGCGTGGTGCTTCGCGCGCTCCTCGCCGCGGCTCCACGCCGCGCTTCTCGCGAACAAGCGGCTCGGCCCGCCGCTGCGGGTCTGGCAGGAGGAGCGCGCGATCTCGCGGCGCGGCAAGATCGCGGCGCTCGGCTCGCTGGGCGCGAGCCTCGGCATCCTCTCGGTCGTGGTGGAGCCCGGGCTCGTGGCGCTCGCGGCCGTGCCGATGGGCGCCGTCGCCGCTTATGTCGCGACGCGCCCGCGCCCGCGGAGCGAGGCGCCGGCGACGCGGGCGAAATCGCGATCGTGAACAGCGGCCGCGAAGAGGACTGACGAAGCCGCGTCCGGCTGACGCGCGTTCTCCCGGCGAGGCGAGCCCGCCGCGTCCCGACGGCCCGCCCTCTTCCGCCGTCCCAGAACTAACATTCGCTCCCGCGCCATCGCCCGGCTATCATTCCTGGGTTGCGCGTTCGCGCGCCGGCTTGTCCGCACGTTCTTAGGAACGAAGCCAGGGAGGACGGCGATGGGCTGGACCGCGCACGATCTTTCGTCGGGCAATACGCCGCCTGCGTTCCGTCCGCCGACGGCCCACAGCACCGAAGCCACCCAGAACGTCGTCTATCAGGGGTTCACGCTCGGGCAGGGCGGCAACGGCAGCCTGCATCTCCTGTACTGGTCCCAGGGCACCTGGCTCTACGGCGGCGACTTCACCCAGCCGAACTTCGTCGGGGCCAAGAAGGCGTACCAGTTCACGGAGCTCGCAAGCTATTTCTTCTCCGGCGCGAGGAGCCAGCACATCAACTACACGGGCGAGGACCACCACATCCACGAGATCCGCTTCGACTCCGACGGCTGGCACACGAGCGACCTTTCCGCCAAGGCGCACGCGCCGGTACCGGTGCTCGACGGACCCTCCGCAATGGAACACGCGGGGCTGCAGCACGTCTTCTATCGCGGGAACGACACGCACGTTCACGAGCTCTGGTCGGACGTCGCCGGATGGCACTGGCGCGACCTCACGACTCTCACAGGCGCGCCGCCGGTGCACATCGACACGCCGGTCGGCTACGTCTTCCAGCGCCAGGCGACGCGGCACGTCGTCTACGTCGCGATCGGCGAGTACGTCGGCGGCCACGTGCACGAACTCTGGCG
The DNA here is from genome assembly GCA_019689675.1 of Rhodospirillales bacterium. GTDB lineage: Bacteria > Pseudomonadota > Alphaproteobacteria > ATCC43930 > CGMCC-115725 > JADGGZ01. The sequence continues at coordinate 2,764 of JADGGZ010000266.1, forward strand.
CGACAGCGCCGGTTGGCACGACGGCGGGAACCTCAACGCGATCACCGGCGCCCCGGTCCTCGCCGCCGGGCGGCCCACCGGCTACGCCTTCGAAGCGCAGTTCACCCAGCACGTCTTCTATCGCGGCACCGACGGGCATATCCACGAGCTCCGCTGGGGCACCGACACCGGCGGCTGGCACTATTGGGGCAACCTCACCGCCACCACCGGCGCACCGCAGGCCAAGGGCGATCCTTACGGCTACGTCTTCGTCCCGCAGGACACGCAGCACGTCCTCTATCTCGGCATCGACGATCGCATCCACGAGCTGTGGTGGGACGAGACCGGGTGGCATCACAACGACCTCGCGGCCAGGACCGGTGCGCCGAGGCCCGGCAGCGACCCGGTCGGCTACGTCTTCGGCTTCCGCAAGGACACGCAGCACGTCGTCTACACCGCGGAGGACCGGCGCATCATCGAGCTCGTCTGGTCTCCGGTCTCCTCCGCTCTGCAATTTCTCGTTGACGTCACGGGGGAGAAGCAGGCCGACATCGTCGCCTTCGGGCACGACGGCGTCTACGTCGCGCGCGGCCGCGGCGACGGCAAATTCGACCCGCCGCAGCGCCGGATCGCGGGTCTGGGCTACGAGGACGGATGGCGCGTCGACCGGCACGTCCGCCTCGTCGGCGACTTGACGAACGACGGCCGCGCGGACGTGGTCGGCTTCGGCGAGGCCGGCGTCTACGTGGCGCTCGCCGCCGCCGGCGGCGCTTTCCACCCGCCGGCGTTCGTGCTCCAGGATTTCGGCTACGACAAGGGTTGGCGCGTCGACCGGCATCCCCGCTTTCTCGCCGACGTCAACGGCGATGGCCGCGCGGACATCGTGGGGTTCGGCAACGCCGGCGTCTACGTGGCGCTCAGCAACGGCAACGGCAGCTTCCAGTTCTCGCCCGTGCCCGTGCTCGAGAACTTCGGCTACGTCAAGGGGAGCTGGCGCGTCGAAAAGCATCCGCGCCTCCTTGCCGATCTCAGAGGCATCGGCATCGCCGACATCGTCGGTTTCGGCGACAAAGGGGTGTGGGTGGCGCTCGGCGACGGACAGGGCGGCTTCGGCCAGCCGCAGCTCGTCGTGCAAGATTTCGGCTACGAGCAGGGATGGCGCGTCGATCGCCATCCACGCCTTCTCGCCGACGTCAACGGCGACGGTCTCCTCGACATCGTCGGCTTCGGCGAAGCCGGCGTCTACGTGGCGCTCAACGCCGGCGGCGGCGCTTTCCACGCGCCCGCGTTCGTGCTCCAGGATTTCGGCTACAACAAGGGGTGGCGCGTCGACCGGCATCCGCGCTTTCTCGCCGACGTCAACGGCGACGGCCGCGCGGACATCGTGGGATTCGGCAACGCCGGCGTCTATGTCGCGTTCGGCAGGACGGACGGCGGCTTCGATTTCACGCCCGTCCCGAAGCTGGCGCATTTCGGCTACGCGGCCGGATGGCGCGTCGACAGGAATCCCCGCTTTCTCGCCGATCTCCGCGGGAACGGCGTCATCGACATCGTCGGCTTCGGCGATGTCGGGGTCCGGACCGCCCTCGGCAACAACGACGGCACTTTCGGCCACGTGACGCTCGCCGCACCCGACTTCGGACGCGAGGCGCGCGCCTGGTAATTCCGGCTGCGTGGGGCGGGGGGGGGGGGGGGGCGGGGGCGCGCCCCCCCCGCCCCGCCCGCCCCCCCCCGGCGGGGGGAGTGT
>JADGGZ010000267.1 GCA_019689675.1 Rhodospirillales bacterium
CCTCCGGCGGGCGCGGATCCCGATCAGCCACGTCGACCATGCTCACCTACATCGCGAGGCGGATCCTCTACAGCATCCCGGTGCTGGTCGCCTCGACGTTTCTCAGCTTCACGTTCGTCTCGCTGGCGGGCGACCCGACGGCGACGCTCCGGGCCAATCCGCGCTTCTCGCAGCACACGCTGCACGCCCTGATCGTCCAGAACCACCTCAACGAGCCGATCCCGATCCGGTACGCGCTCTGGGTCCGCGACGTATTCGCGGACAAGCTCGGCAAGTCGCTCGTCACCCTTCAGCCGATCTGGCCCGACATCGTCCGCACGCTGGGTCACACCGCGCAGGTGATCCTCCTCGCGGAGGGGCTCGCGATCGTCCTCGGCGTCGCGGTGGGCATCTTCTCCGCGATCCGCCAGTACTCGCTCTTCGACTACGTCTTCACATCGGTCAGCTTCGTCGGCTACGCGATGCCGACGTTTTGGCTTGCGTTGCTGCTGCAGATCCTGTTCGTCGACATCTACCTCAAGTGGGGCGTTCGGATCTTCTACACGTCAGGGCTCAACAGCCCGCACGAGGGGATGTGGTCGCTCGACCGGCTGCAGCACATCGCGCTGCCCGTGATCACGCTCTGCGTCATCAGCTTCGCCCTCTACAGCCGCTACATGCGCGCCTCGATGCTGGACGCGATCAACAGCGAGTACGTCCGCACCGCCCGCGCGAAGGGACTGCCCGAGTGGCAGGTGATCCTGCGCCACGTCGTGCGCAACGCGCTGATCCCGATCGTCACCATCGCGGCGCTCAACCTGGGCACCCTGCTCGGAGGCGCGATCGTCACCGAGACGGTCTTCACGCTGGACGGGATCGGCTACTACTTCGTCCAGCGACTCCAGTCGGCCGACCTCTACGCGGTCATGGCCTACCTCGTGGTCACGTCGGTGATCATCATCATCTTCAACTTGATCGCCGACGTCCTCTACGGCGCGCTCGATCCGAGGATCCGTTATGAGTGAGGTCGGGTCGACACCGCAGCCGACCGAGACGCCCGGGCTCGTGGGCGGGGCGGTGGCGCCTCCCGGGGGCCTCGTCGAGTCCACCGTCGAGGCCGGCCTCGAGGTCAAGGTCCGCAGCCAGTGGGACTACGCGCGCCGCAGGTTCCTCCGCCACCGCCTGGCGATGATCGGCCTCGTCGGGCTCGTGGTGATCTTCGGCGCGGGCGCGTTCGCGGGCTACGTCGCGCCGTACTCGTACGCCGAGATCGACCTCAACAACATCCTGCACGGCCCCACGACGGTCGGCCACCACTTCTTCGGCACGGATGCGATCGGGCGCGACTACTTCAGCCGCGTCGTCTACGGCATCCGCACCTCGGAGGAGGTGGGCGTCGTCGTCGCGGTCGTCTCCTCGCTGTTCGGCCTCGTCGTGGGGGCCGTCTCGGGCTACTACGGCGGCTGGATCGACAACATCCTGATGCGTCTCACCGACCTCGTCCTCACGCTGCCGGTGCTCGCGATCCTGCTCGTCGCCGCCGCGCTGCTCGGCCAGGGGAGCCAGTGGCGCGTCACCTTCATCCTCGCCGCGTTCTTCTGGACGAGCATCGCGCGCGTCGTGCGCGGCGTCTTCCTCTCGCTGCGCGAGAAGGAGTACGTCGAGGCGGCGAAGGCGGCGGGCTCGGGCGACCTGCGGATCATGTTCCGCCACATCCTCCCCAACACCCTGGGGCCGATCATCGTCAACGGTACGCTCGCGGTGGCGTCCGCGATCCTCACGGAGGCGGCGCTCTCGTTCCTCGGCTTCGGGATCAAGCCGCCGACCCCGTCGCTGGGCGTCCTGGTCGCCGAGGCGCAGACGAACCCGCAGCAATGGTGGCTGACCGTCTTCCCCGGCCTCGTCATCGTCCTCATCGGCCTCTGCATCAACTTCGTCGGCGACGGGCTCCGCGACGCCCTCGACCCCACCCAGAGGCGCGTCCGTGCCTGAGCCGCTCCTCTCCATCCGCAACCTCGTCGTGGAGTTCAAGACCGACGACGGGGTCGTCCACGCCGTCGACGACATCAGCTACGAGGTCTACCCGGGCGAGACGCTCGGCATCGTCGGCGAGTCCGGCTCGGGCAAGAGCGTCAGCACCCTCTCCATCCTCGGGCTCATCCCGCAGCCGCCCGGGCGCATCGTGCGCGGCGAGGCGATCTTCAAGGGGCAGGATCTGCTCAAGCTCTCCAGGCGGCAGCTGCGGCGCGTGCGCGGCGACGAGGTGGCGATGGTCTTCCAGGACCCGATGACCTCGCTTAACCCGGTGCTCAAGGTGGGCTTCCAGCTCGGCGAGGCGATCAAGACCCACTACCCGAAGGAGCCCGACGAGGCGATCAAGGAGCGGGTGATCGAGCTCCTGCGCCTCGTCGGCGTGCCGAACCCCGAGACGCGGTACGACCAGTACCCGCACGAGTTCTCGGGCGGGATGCGCCAGCGGGCGATGATCGCGATGGCGATCGCGAACTCGCCCTCGCTCCTGATCGCGGACGAGCCGACGACCGCGCTCGACGTGACGATCCAGGCGCAGGTGCTCGAGGTGCTGAAGCGGGTGCAGGCGGAGACGCGCGCCGCCACGATCCTCATCACCCACGACCTCGGGATCGTGGCGGAGATGTGCAACCGCGTGATCGTGATGTACGCGGGGCGGATCGTGGAGACGGGCGACGTGCATACGATCTTCCACTCGCCGCGCCACCCGTACACGATCGGGCTCATGGATAGCCTCCCCCGCCTGACCGAGGACGAGGAGTGGTTGCGTCCGATCCCGGGCCAACCGCCGAGCCTGATCAACCGACCCTCGGGCTGCGCCTTCCACCCGCGCTGCTTCCTCTCGCAGGGCCGCGCGGCGTGCCGCGAGGAGGTACCGCAGCTGCGCCGCGTCGACGGCGAGGGGCACGCCGCCGCCTGCCACTTCGCCGAGGAGCTGCGCGAGCATCGCTCGCGCTTCACCGAGCCGGTAGGAGGGGTTGCGTGAGCACGGACGCGGCCGCCCTGGAGGGGATCCACCACCGCGCCGAAAGCGGCGAGGAGATCCTCCGCGTCGAGGGGCTCGTCAAGCACTTCCCGATCCGCGCCGGCGTCTTCAAACGCACCGTCGGCCACATCCACGCCGTTGACGGCGTCGATCTGTCGGTGAAGGCGGGGGAGACGCTCGGCCTCGTCGGCGAGTCCGGCTGCGGCAAGACGACGCTGTCGCGCACGGTCATCAAGCTGATCGAGCCGACCGCTGGCCGGATCGTCTTCAACGGCCGCGACATCACGCGCTTCACCCGCCGGCAGATGCGAGAGGTGCGGCGCGAGATGCAGATCGTCTTCCAGGACCCGTACGCATCGCTCAACCCGCGCATGACCGTGCGCGACATCGTGGGCGAGCCGCTCCGGATTCACGGCGCCTACCGCGGCGAGCAGGGGCGGCAGCGAGTGGAGGAGCTGCTGCGCACGGTCGGGCTCTCGCCCGAGCACGCGAACCGCTTCCCGCACGAGTTCTCCGGCGGCCAGCGGCAGCGCATCGGCGTCGCGCGGGCGCTGGCGCTGAACCCGCAGCTGATCATCCTCGACGAGCCGGTGTCGGCGCTCGACGTGTCGATCCGGGCACAGGTCGTCAACCTGCTGGAGTCGCTGCAACGCGACTTCGGGCTGACGTACATCTTCGTCGCGCACGACCTCTCGGTCGTCCGGCACGTCTCGGACCGCGTGGCGGTGATGTACCTCGGCAAGGTGGTCGAGATCGGGACGAAGCACGACATCTATGAGCGGCCCTCCCACCCGTATACGCAGGCGCTGCTGTCGGCGGTGCCGATCGAGGAGCCAGCCCAGCGGGGCAAGCGGTCGCGGATCGTTCTGGAGGGGGACGTGCCGAGCCCCGCGAACCCGCCCTCGGGCTGCCGCTTCCGCACCCGCTGCTGGAAGGCGCAGCAGATCTGCGCCGAGGAGGAGCCGGCGCTCGTGGATCGCGGCCAGGGGCACCCGACCGCCTGCCACTTCGCCGAGATCGTCAAGCCGCTCGACGCGGTCTCCTCGGTCGCTTCGTAGCGGGGTCCGACGCAGCGGCGGCGCGACTTCTCGGCTCGCGCGGGCGGGCGGCGACGGCGGTGCGTCGCGCGGCGATCCGCCCTTGCTCGCGGGGGATGGCGCTTCCGGGCACGGCCGTTCCGTCTCCCCCGTTCGGGGGAGGTACCTGGTACCGGACATGTCCGTGGGGGACAGTGTCGTACGCGGACATGTGCGCCGCGGACGCGGCCGTCGGGCGCGCGGGCGCCCGAGGGTCGCGGCCGGCACCGTACCACCTGCGCGCGGCTAGCGGCCCGGCGGGCGGAGGACGGCGAAGGCGTCCGTGATCTCGAGCTCGCGGGCGCGGAAGCGGAAGAGCGCGGCGGGGCGGCCGCCGGCGGGGCCCGGGTCGCGGTGCCCGCCGGTCGGCTCGAGGACGTTGCGGCGCAGCAGCACGCGCTG
>JADGGZ010000268.1 GCA_019689675.1 Rhodospirillales bacterium
GGCAACGCGCTGAAGCAGCAGAACGGCAAGATCGACGCCGATCTCTTCTACACGCACACGCATTTCGACCACATCTGCGGGCTCCCGTTCTTCGCCCCGGTGTACACCGAGGGGAACCGGGTCAGGATGTGGGCAGGGCACCTGCTGCCGCATCTCGACCTCGAGACGGTGCTGTGCGGGATGATGATCGCCCCGCTCTTCCCGGTGCCGATGAACCTCATCTCGAAGCAGACCGAGTGTCGCGACTTCCGGTGCGGCGAAACGCTGACCCCGAAGCCGGGCGTCACTCTTCGGACCGGGCCGCTCAACCATCCGAACGGGGCCACTGGATATCGCGTCGAGTTCGCCGGCAAATCGGTCTGCTACATTACCGACACCGAGCATCGCCCGGGCACGCTCGACAGCAACGTCCTGGCGCTGGTCGAGCGCGCCGACATCATGATCTACGATTGCACCTATACCGACGACGAGTATCCGAGCCACGTCGACTGGGGCCATTCGACCTGGCAGGAGGGGGTGCGCCTTGCCAATGCAGCAGGGGTCAAGACGCTCGTTGTGTTCCACCACGACCCGAGCCACGACGACGTGTTCATGGACCGGATCGCGCGGGAGGCCGCAGAGGCGCGGCCCGGCACGCTCGTGGCGGCCGAGGGGCTCGTCCTCCGCCCATAGCGCTTCCTCGCCCGCGCGCGGCGCGCGGCCAGCGCCGATCCCGATCGCGCGATGAAGCTCATCGGCACCAACCGCTTGGGCCTGCTTCCGCGCCGCGTGCACGACGCGATCGCCGAGCAGAACGCAGAAGCCGAGATCCTGATCGCGGCGGTGCAGGTCGGCATCGTCCTCGTATTCCTCGGCGTCTACGCGATCGCGCCCAAGTCTTTCCCGCCCGAGGCGACGTTTCAGCCGGTTCCCTGGGTGCTCGGCGCCTATCTCGCGGTAACCAGCGTCCGGCTCGCGCTCGCGATAGCGCGGCGGCTTCCCGAATGGTTGCTCGCGGCCAGCGTCGTCATCGACATGAGCCTTTTGCTGACGCTGATCTTCAGCTTCCACGTCCAGTACATGCAGCCGCCGGGGTTCTATCTCAAAGCGCCCACTCTTCTGGCGGTCTTCATCTTCATCGCCCTCAGGGCGCTTCGGTTCGAGAGCCGCTACGTGATCCTGGCCGGCGCGATCGCAGCGCTCGGCTGGGCAGGACTCGCGCTCTACGCCCTCCTATCTCCAGGGCACGAAGTCACACGCGACTTCGCCCGCTACATCATGTCGAACGATGTCCTCATCGGCGCCGAAGTCGAGAAGATCCTGATGATCGTCCTCGTCACGGCGATCCTCGCGGTCGCGATCGTCCGTGCCCGGCGCCTGCTCGTGAGCTCGGTCGTCGACTCGATCGCGGCGCGCGATCTCTCCCGCTTCTTCGCTCCCGAGGTCGCCGAGCGCATCAGGCAAGCGGAACAGCCGCTGATGGCCGGCGAGGGAGAAGCGCGCACGGCCGCCATCCTTTCGGTCGACATCCGCGGCTTCACGCCGCTCTCCACCGAGCTCGCGCCTGACGCGCTGATGCAGCTTCTCGCCGAGTATCAGGCTCGCGTCGTCCCGGTGATCCGGGCGCAAGGCGGCTCGATAGACAAGTTCCTCGGCGACGGGATTCTCGCCTCGTTCGGCTGCGTTCGGGCGTCGCGAACCTACGCCGCCGACGCCCTTGCGGCGGTCGAGGCGCTCGTGGCGGCGGTCGACCGCTGGAACGAGGAGCGACACGCCGCAGGGGAGCGACCGATTCGGGTGAACTGCGCCGTTTCGTCCGGCCGCGTCATCTTCGGTGCGGTGGGCGACGATTCGCGTCTCGAATACACGGTCATCGGCGATCCGGTGAACCTCTCAGCCAAGCTCGAGAAGCACAACAAGGAAGAGGGGGCGCGGGCGCTCTGCGACGCCGCGACCTGGGAACTCGCCCTGCGCCAGGGCTATGTTTCCCCGAGGCCGTGCGAACACCGGCCCCGCCGTATGGTCAGCGGCGTCCGGGAGCCGCTTGACCTCGTCGTGCTCGGCTAAGCGGCGAACTCGAGAAGAACGCCGCAGGCTTCGGCCGGGGGCACGCAGACCGCAGCGCCGAGCTCGACGGTCGGAACTTTCGCGAGCGCCCGCTTCGTCTCGCTCATGTCGCGGACGCGAAAGCCGAGGGCAGCCGGGTAAGGCGGCGTCGCCTCTTCCAGCCGAATTCCCGGGTAGCGCGCCGCGAAAGCCTCCGGCCGGACGAAGCGGATCGGCGCCGAGCCGGTGTCGACCAGGACGTCTCCCTCGCTCGTCGTCGCCCGTCCGGGGCCGAACAGCCGCTCGTAGGCGGCGGGAAGCGGCGCCGGATCGGCGGTGACGACCGTGAGCGACGCGAGCGCGACGGCCCCGTTGGCATGCTCCGTCGAGCCCGGAAGCCAGACGCTTTCCGGCGTCAGATGCTCGCAGGCGAAGGTGGTGAGCTGCGGCGTCGCCTCCGGCGGAAACCGGGTAACGTTGAACGCCGCCTCGCGCCCGCCTTCGACAGGGCGCGAGAAATGGATCGGCGCGACCTTGCCGAAGCCGAGCGCGGCGAGCTCTGCTGCGGTGCGGTCCGCCGACGCCGTTCGAAACGCGACGGCCTCGAGCCCCTCGCGGCGGGCGAGCACCGCTCGCCAGCCCGCGTTCGCTTCGGTCGGTCGCAAGACGCCGAGAAGCTCGAAATAGTCCTCGCGCAGCATGATCGTGTGGTTGGCGGTGCCCATGTGCTCGCTGTGACGGCCCATGGGCGAGACGGTGAACCCGAGCCGCGCGAAGCGCTCGCGCGCACGGTCGAGGTCGCGCACGAGAATCACGACGTGGTCGATGCCGCTGACGCTGGCAAGGGACATTGGGCGACTCCTTCAGGCTGCGGAGTCGACCATAGCCGGTGGAGGCGGCGCCCCGAAACGGGCAAGATCGTCATGGCCGCGCTGCGTCAGGCGATAGACGCCGCGCCGGACGCGTTCGAACCAGCCGTAGTGGTTGTGCTGCAGGATGCGCGCCGCGGCAGGCGCCTGCGCCGAGACGCGAAGCTGCGCCACCGTCAATTCTCCATGGCGCGCGAGCATCTCGGCGCAGCGGAGCGCCTCCTGCCGATAGGCTGTCATGATCGGCAGCCGCATCGCGGCGCCGCCGCGGTTGGGATCCCCGATCCGCCGCGCGTGCTCGGCGAGAAGCCGAGCGGCGCGGCGCTTGTCTTTGCGCGGGCGGTAGGGTGCCGGATCGAGCAGAACTTCGACCGAGCGCGGCCGAACCGCGATGAGTCCGAGGCCCAGGCGGCGGCAAAGCTTTCGCACGCCTTTGTGATCGGGCCCGATCGCTCGACTATGCGCGCGTCCCCCGGGGACCGCGAGATAGACCGAGTCGGAAACCGCGAGCCTGTCGATCCCCTGCAGGACCAGCGCGAGCGAGAATCGAAGCTTCAGCTCGACGATCAATGGCGGCTCGTCTCCGCGGACCGCGAGAAGATCGCAGCCGCCGACCTCCCCTTTGACCACGTACCCGGCGGCTTCGAGGAAGCGCTTCACCGGCGCGTACAGCTCCTGCTCCGACGAGAACAAACCGGCTCCCTGCTGTCGAAAGGCTCATTCGAGGCTAATCCGATTCGCCGACGCAGAGGGACCGCGTGCTAGGCTTTAAGGAGGGAGGATCGACGGCCCCATGCTGCTGCAACGGATCGCCGACTATGCCGTGTCCGAGCGCGCCACCATGCTCCCAGACGGCGTCGTCCATCACGCCAAGCGTGCCCTGCTCGACTGGTTCGCCGCCCTCCTGCCCGGCACGCGGGAGGCGGCGGCCGCGATCCTCCGCGAAAGCCTCGCCGACGAGCTCGGAACGGGAGACGCTGAGATCTATGGTCTCGGGCGGCGGGGGCCGTTACGTGCCGCCGCGCTCGTCAACGGTGTCACATCTCACATTGTCGAGTTCGACGACATTTTCCGCGACGGCCTCTACCATCCGGGATGCCCGACGGTCGCCGCGGCGCTTGCGGCGGCACAAGCCAAAGGCGCGTCCGGCGAGCGCCTTCTCCGCGCGATCGTCGTCGGGTACGAGATCTCGACCCGGATCGCGGTCGCTGTGGTGCCGGCACATTATCGCTACTGGCATACGACCGGTACGGTCGGGACCTTCGGAGCCGCCGCCGCCGTCAGCACGGTGCTCGGGCTCGACCAATCGCAGATGGCGCACGCCCTAGCCACCGCGGCCACGATGGCGGCAGGACTTCAGCAGGCGTTCCGTTCCGATGCGATGAGCAAGCCGCTTCACGCCGGTCACGCCGCGGAGGCCGGCGCGCTCGCGGCGATGCTCGCCGCGAAAGGCTTCACGGGCGCGCTCGACGTGCTCGAAGGCGAAGCCGGCTTCGGCGCCGCCCGCGGCGGCGCGCCGGCCGGGGCGCCCGCGCCCGCCCGGGGCGGGGGGCGGGGCCACC
>JADGGZ010000269.1 GCA_019689675.1 Rhodospirillales bacterium
GTGGGCTCGGTGACGCCGAAGGCCTGCAGACGAAGCTCGCCCGAGGCGATCTTCGGCAGGTACTCGCGCTTCTGCGCCTCGCTGCCGTGCCGGAGCAGCGTTCCCATGATGTACATCTGCGCGTGGCAGGCGCCGGCGTTGCACCCCGCGGCGTGAATCTCCTCCAGCACGACCGAGGCGGCGCGCAGCGGCAGCCCCGAGCCGCCGTACTCCTCGGGAATGAGGATCGAGAGATACCCGGCCTCGGTCAGCGCCTTCACGAACTCGGACGGGTACGCCTCCTTGGCCTCGAGCTCCTGCCAGTAGCTGCCGGGAAAGTTCGCGCAGATGCGGCGCACCGCCTCGCGGATCTCCGGATAGTCCTCGCCGACCTGGACCGAAAGGAGGGCGTCGTCGTCACGCATGCTGCTCATCCGTCAAGAACCTTCGTCGAAAAATGAGAGGCGGCGGGGCGGCGGCCGGCTCTTCAGGCGGCCCGGTCGCCGAGCCCGATCCGCGGGTGAAGCCAGTCGCGGAAGCCCCGAAGCGAGAGCTTCGCGGCGGCGCCGCGGTTGTAGAAGGCAAGGCAGTCCTCGAGCTTCGCGGTCATCTCCGCCTCGCTCGCCGGGCGCGAGGGCGAGCCCGGATAGGCCGTCACGGTCGCCTTCGCCACGGAGCCGATCTCGAGCACCACGGCACCGTGATCGATGCCGATCGGCATCTCGCCCTTCAGCTCCTCCTCCGTGACCGTGATCTTCTCCATGAGCGCGCGGATCGCCGGCCGGCTCACCGCCGCGTCGTCGAAATCGGCGAGGCCCACCGAACCCTGATGGAGCGCGGTCGCAATGGTGTAGGCGGCGCAGAACTTGCCCTCGAGCCCGGAGCGCGGATCGGTGACATGGAGCGGCCGCATCATGCCGTAGGGAACGCGCACGTCGATCCGGGCGGAGGCGGGCGCCGCACCGCCGGGAAGCTGCCGGCGCGCGTCGAGCGCGGCGGCGATGAGGCGATGCGTGATGTAGCAGCAGGGGTAGAGCTTGCGCGACAGCGAGCGCATGTCGATCTCGATTGCGACCGATGCCGGATCCTCGCCGGGGACCGGCCCGCCGTAGAGCGCGAAGTACCCGCGCGGCCCGAAGATGTCGTCGTCGCCGGTGACGCCGCGCTCGGCGAGAAGCGCCGCGCGGACCGCCGCGGCGGCCGCGTTCCCCGCCTGCACCGGCTTCGCCATCGCGCCGAAGTTCCGCTGCAGCCCGCCGCATTGCGCGGCGGCGAGCGCCACCGCATGCCGCGTCCTCGTGTCGTCGAGGCCGAGGAGGTGGGCGAGGGCGGCCGCGCCCGCGATCGGCCCGATCGTCGAGGTCGCGTGCCAGCCCTTGTCGTAGTGCGAGAAGCCGAGCGCCCGGCCGAGGGCGATGTTGACCGCCACGCCCACGGCGAAGGAAGGGAGCACGCGCTTGGCGAGATCGGGGCTCCGCGCGGCGACGGCGAGGAGTGCCGGCACGATCACGACGCTCGGGTGCGTCACGCTGACGAGATGGACGTCGTCGTAGTCGAGCGCGTGGCCCGCCACCGCGTGGACGAAGGCGGCGTGCTCGGCGGAGGACGCGGACGATCCGTCGACGAGCGGCGCCGAGCCGCCGGCGCAGAGCGCGCGGGCGGCTTCCGCGACCGGCTCGCGCCAGCCGGCGAGGGCCACCGCCATCGTGTCCTCGAAGGCGATGACGGCTTCGGCGCGGTCTTCCGTGCCGAGCGAGCAGGGCCGCGTCGCCAGTCCGCAAATCCGATCGATGAGTTCCCGCGCCATCGTCCTCGCTCGCCGTTGCGCCCGCCGCATCGGCGGGCATTGTCCGGACATTTTGCGCTTGTCCGAGGGGCACCTGTCAACGCGAGGCTTTCTGCGGGAGAAATATCCGGATATTTTGTCGGCCCGAGCGATGCCGACCCGGGGGCAGATGGCCAGGTACAAGGAGCTGAGGGCGACCCTCGCGCGGGAGATTTCCGCGGGACGCTACAAGGTCGGGGACCGCTTCCCGACCGATCTCGAGCTGTCCGCGCGCTTCCGGGTCAGCCGGCACACCGTCCGCGAAGCGGTGCGCGGCCTGCAGGAGCTGGGGCTCCTGTCGCGCCAGGCCGGCTCCGGCACGGTGGTCCGCGCGCGCTCGGTCGAGCCGCTCTATACCCAGCGCGTCGATTCCCTCGCCGAGCTCGCCGAGTATGCCGCCGACACCCGGCTCGACAGGCGCCAGGAAGGCTTCGTCGTCGTGCGGCAGGGGCTCGCCGAGCTCATGGGGCGGCCGCCCGGGGAGAGATGGCTTCGCGTCGCCGGCATCCGGCGGGCCGTGCAGGGCAATTTCCCGCTCTGCTGGACCGAGATCTTTCTCGCCGAGCGATACGCCGGGATGCGCGATCGCCTCGACGACGGCGACGTGCCGATCTTCAACCAGGTCGCCCGCGAATACGGGCTCGACGTGACCGCGGTCGAGCAGCGCATCAGCGCCATCGCGATGCCGCCCTACCTCGCCGAGTGGCTCGGCGCCGCGCCGGCGGAACCGGCCCTCCTGGTGCGGCGCAGCTACTATTCGGGCGCCGGGGCGCCCTTCGAGGTCTCGCTCAGCGTTCATCCCGGCGACCGCTACGCCTACACGGCGCGCCTCACCCGCGACCGCAAGACGGAGAACGCCTGACCCGGCGGGTGAGAACGGTCGCGCCCGCCACACACCGAAAGAAGCAGGAAGCCATGGATCAAAGCTTCGAAACGCTGCTCGTGGAAGAGCCGCAGCCCGACATCCTCCTCGTCACGCTCAATCGCCCCGCGGTGGCGAACGCCCTCAACACGCAGATGGGCCGCGACATCCACGCGCTCTTCTCGCGCTTCCTCATCGACCCGACGGCGTACCGCTGCATCGTCGTCACCGGCGCCGGGGAAAAGGCGTTCTGCGCCGGCGGCGACCTCAAGGAAAGGAACGGCATGACGGAGGACGCCTGGCGGCGCCAGCATGTCATCTTCGAGCAGGCCTACTACGCCGTGATGGACTGCCCGATTCCCGTCATCGCCGCGGTCAACGGCGCGGCCTACGGCGGCGGCTGCGAGCTCGCGCTGGCGGCGGATTTCATCTACGCCTCGAGCACCGCCCGCTTCGCGCTGACCGAGACGAGCCTGGGCATCATTCCCGGCGCGGGCGGGACGCAGAACCTGCCGCGCGCGGTCGGCACGAGGCGCGCGAAGGAGCTGATCCTCAGCGCCACGCCCTTCTCCGCGGAGGAGGCGATGCGGTGGGGGATGGTGAACCGCGTTCTGCCGCCCGCCGAGCTCTTGCCGCAGACGCTCGAGATGGCGCGGCGCATCGCGAGCAACGCGCCGATCGCGGTGCGGCAGGCGAAGCGGGCGATCGGCGCCGGCTTCGAGACCGATCTCAAGACCGGCCTCGCGCTCGAGGTCGAGGCCTACAACCGAACGGTCCCGACCGAGGACCGGCGCGAGGGCGTCCTCGCGTTCAACGAGAAGCGCAAGCCGCGCTTCGAGGGGCGGTGAGGGCCGCAGCTGCGCGTTTCGTCAGTGCGTATCGGGAGGAAGCGACATGAGGGGTAAGTTCTTTGGCGTGGTGCTGGGCGTCCTGGCGTTCGCGACGGCGCACGCCGCGGCGGCGCAGGAGAAGGTGCCGCTGAAGGTCGGCATCGCCGGCGTGGGGTGCATCTGCTATCTGCCGAGCGTCCTGGCGAAGCAGCTCGGGCTTTACGAGAAGCACGGAATCGACGCGCAGCTGATCGGGTTCAAGTCCGGCTCCGCCGGGCTGACGGCGATGCTCGGCGGCACCGTCGACGTGCTTGCCGGCTACTACGAGCACACGATCGGTCTCAAGCCGAAGGACAAGCACATGCGGACGATCGTCATTCAGAGCGATCTTCCCGGGCACGTGCTCGTCGTCTCGCCGAAGCACACGGAGGCGATTCGCTCGATCGAGGATCTCGTCGGCAAGACGGTCGGGGTGAGCGGTCCCGGCTCGTCCACCGACTTCTTCCTGAAGTATCTCCTGCGCAAGAAGGGCATCGACCCCGCGAAGGTCTCGGTCATCGGCGTCGGCGTCGACCAGGGGGCGGTGGCCTCGCAGGAGCAGGGACAGGTCGTGGCGGCGGTGATGCAGGATCCGGGCGCGACTCTGCTCATGACGAAGCACAAGAATCTGCGCGTCCTCGCCGACGCCCGGACCGAGAAGGACGCCGTCGCCATCTTCGGCGCGAAGTACGCGAGCAGCTCGCTCTACGCCCCCGCCGAATGGATCGAGAAGCACAAGAAGGAGAGCCAGGCGCTCGCCAACGCGATCGTCGAGACGCTGCGGTGGATCCATTCGCACACAGCGGAGGAGATCGCGGCGAAGATGCCGCCCGAGTATGTCGGCCCCGACAAGGCGCTCTATATTGCCGCGGTGAACAACGACAAGCCGATGTTCTCGAAGACCGG
>JADGGZ010000270.1 GCA_019689675.1 Rhodospirillales bacterium
TCTCGAGGAAGAGCAGATGGCCGCGGCGAGCGCCTGCGGACGGCTGCTCGACCCTCGCGAGATTGCCGCCGCCGTGTGCTTCCTCGCCTCGGACCTCGCCTCCGGGATCACCGGGGTCAACCTCCCGGTCGATCTCGGCTATCTGGTCGCGACGCCGTGGCAGAGCTACGGCGGGGTCCGCGGGCCGGGCGCCTGACGAGGTGCTGACGGCGCGAGCGCGCCGTCAGCCCACGATCACGTGCTCCCGGGCAATGATGATCGGGAGATGGCCGTCGGGTAGGAAATTCGGCTCGTCGGCACGGGTCGCGGCGTATTCGGGCGTCGTCGCGCCAAGCTTCATGTCGGCGGTCGAGCGGAACCAGGTGATCGCCAGCCCGTCATAGGGCGGATCGCGATCGGCCTCGTAGACGCTCGCCCTGAGGTGATTCTGCTCGTAGCGCTGCAGCACCGGAATCGTTGCCGCGAGGGGGCCGTGCTTCTCGCGCCAGTACTTCCGGAAGGGCTCCAGCGCCATGCCGGGGCGGCGGTTGACGAACTCGATGTTCTTGACGGCGTTCTCGGGGATCGGGCCGTCCTTGATGACGTGGACCTCGACAGGCATGACGACGGTGCGCGTGTGATCGAGGAACTCGGCCTCGTCCGCTTCGATCGCCGCTCGCGCGGGATCGGTCCGGAAGGCCTCGAAGTCGGCCTCGGAGTCGAACCACGCCTCGGCGATGCCGTCGAAGAGAAGCTCGCCCTTCCTGTAGCCCTGGAGAAGCGCCGCCGACTGGACGTAGCGCCGGAGCTGAGGAAGGCGCGTCCACAGGGAAGCGTGGCGCTCGCGCCAATGGGCCTGAAACGCCTCGGGCGTGAGGCCCGGCCTGCGCTTCAGCAGAATCGCCACCTTGTACATTCCGCTATTTCCGCTTCAGCCCGGCCTTCGCGAACTCCGCAGCCCTCAGCTCTCTTCGAAGGAGCTTGCCCGAAACGGTCCGCGGCAGGTCGGAGACGAACTCGATGCGTCGCGGATACTTGTAGGGCGCGGTGACGCGCTTCACGTGCTCCTGCAGCTCCTTCACGAGAGCGTCGTCGCCCTGCCGCCCCGGCTTCAGGATTACGAACGCCTTCACGACCTCGCCGCGCTCGGGGTCGGGTGCGGCGACGACCGCGCATTCCTGCACGGCCTCGTGCTCGATGAGCGCGTTCTCCACCTCGAGCGGACCGATCCGGTAGCCGGCCGAGTTGATCACGTCGTCGGACCGTCCCTGGTAGAAGAGATAGCCGTCCTCGTCGGCGTAAACGGTATCGTTGGTGAGGAACCAGGTCGTGCCGTCGACCTCCAGCATGGTCTCGCGCGTCAGCGCCTCGTCGCGCCAGTAGCCGAGCATCACCTGGGGGTTGGGCAGCTTGATGGCGAGCATGCCGGGCTCGCCGGGCGGCAATCGCCGTCCGCTCGGGTCGAGCACCGCCGCGTCGGTCCCGGGGAGGGGCCGGCCCATCGAGCCCGGCTTCACCGGCATCGGCGGATAGTTCAGCACCGTCATGAGCGTCTCGGTCTGACCGTAGCCGTCGAGAAGCATGACGCCTGTCTTCGCCTGCCACGCGGTCACGATCTCCGGATTGACCGTCTCGCCCGCCGAAACGGCAAGGCGCAGCTTCGAAAGGTCGTAGCGGCTGAAATCGAGCAGCACGAGGCGCCGAAGCTCGGTGGCGGCGGCGCAGAAGACGGTGACGCCGTAGCGCTGCAGGAGCTCGAGACGGTGCGCGGGATCGAACCGGCCGTTGTAGAAGAGCACGGCGGAGCCGCAGCTCCACGGCCCGAAGATGATGCTGGTGCCCGCCTTGCTCCAGCCGGTATCGGCCGTGCACCACATGAGGTCGTTTTCGGTGAGGGTGAGCCAGTACCACGCCGAGACGCGCCAGGCGAAGATCGCCCGCGCGGCGTGCGTCACCCCCTTCGGCTTTCCGGTCGATCCCGAGGTGTAGTACATGATCGCCGGTTCGTCGGCGGCGAGGCGCGCGGCCTCGAAGCTCGGCGAGGCTGCGGCGAGGGCCGCGTCGAAATCGGTCCATCCCTCCTTAGCGCCGCCGACGCTGAGCTTCGCCTTGAGGCGGTCGGCGTGGGCGGCGAACTTTTCGCAGTTCTCGACCGTGGTGATGGCGCCCGCGGCCTCGGAATGCTCGATCCGATAGGCGACGTCGCCTGCGGTCAGCATGTCGATCGACGGGATGGGGATCGCGCCGAGCTTGAGGCACCCCACCATCGCGATCTGCCATTGCGGGATGCGCGGCAGCATCACGACGACGCGGTCGCCGCGCTTGACGCCTGCCGATCGCAGCGCGTCGGCGCAGCGATTCGACAAAAGGCTCATCTCGCGGAAGGTGTACCGCTTCTCGTTCCCCTTGTCGTCGCACCAGATGAGAGCGAGCCGCGACGGATCTTCGCCATAGCGGTCGACCACGTCGGCGCCGAAGTTGAACGTCTCCGGCACGTCCCAGACGAAGTCGCGGCGCGCCGTCTCGTAGTCGGGCATCGGTACGCGTTCCATCAGCCTCGCTCCTTCGCCGCGGCCCGGACGGAGTGGCGGGCGATTGCCCAGCGATGCACCTCCGAGGGCCCGTCATAGATCCGGAAGGCTCTGATGTCGCGGTAGATTCTCGCGACGGCGGTGTCGTCGGTCACTCCGAGGCCGCCGAGAATCTGCACGGAGCGGTCGACGACGCGGCAGAGCGCCTCCGAGCAGAGGACCTTGGCCATGCTCGTCTCGTGCCGCGCCGAGTGTCCGTTGTCGAGCAGCCACGCCGCGTGCCAGATGGCGAGCCGCGACTGATGGAGGTCGATCTCGTTGTCGGCGAGCATGAAGCCGACACCTTCATGCTCGGCGATCGGCTTGCCGAAGGCGGTACGCCGCGTCGCGTATTCGAGAGCGATCCGGTGCGCGCGGCCGGCGGCGCCGAGCCAGCGCATGCAGTGCGTGAGCCGCGCCGGTGCGAGGCGGACCTGGGCGTAGCGGAAGCCCTTGCCCACTTCGCCGAGGACGCTGTCGGCAGGCGCGCGCACATCGGTGAGGACGAGCTCGCCGTGGCCGCCGGTGAAGTTGGAGTCCATGCTGTCGAGAAGGCGCTCGAGCCGGATGCCTTTCGTGTCGGCCGGTAGGAGGAACATGGTCGCTGCGTCGGCATCGGCCTCGTCGCGCGCCATGATGATGATGCAGGAGGCGCCCGCCGCGCCGGTGATGAGCCATTTCCGGCCGTTGATGACGAAGCCGTCGCCGTCGCGCCGGTAGGTCGTCGAGAGGAGCGAGGGATCCGAGCCCGCGCCCGGCGCCGGCTCGGTCATCGCGAAGCAGGAACGGATCTCGCCGGCTGCGAGCGGCCGCAGCCAGCGCTCCTTCTGCGCCGGCGAGGCGACCTGCTCGAGAAGATGCATGTTCCCCTCGTCGGGGGCGTTGCAGTTGAGGGCGACCGGTCCGAGCGTCGAGCGCCCGGCGGCCTCGAAGACCACGGCGCGCTCGGTATGGGAAAGGCCGAGCCCGCCCCATTCGCGGCTCACATGCGGTGAGAGAAGGCCGGCCTCGCGCGCGAGCGCGACCAGCTCGAGGCGCAGATCCTCGCTCGGCCCGTGCGCGCCGAGGCGGCGATCGCGCTCGTACGGGATGACGTGCGTATCGACGAAGTCGGCGACCTTGCGGGCCAGTTCCTGTATGGGCCCGGCAACGGCGAAATCGAACACCTTGCTTTCTCCCTGGCTGATCTCAGGCGGCGCGGCCGCGCGAGATCTCGAAGGCGAAGTCGAGCATCTCGCGGCCGAGCTGGTCAAATTGCGCGAAGCGGCCGTTGGGCGCCGGATCGCGGCGGTAGCGATCGAAGAGCTGCAGAAAGACGATCGCCGAACGGAATACCGAAAGGCACCGATAGAATTGGAAGTCGTCAACCTGCCGTCCGGCCCGGCGCTGGTAGGCGTCGAGCGCCTCGGCTCGCGACCAGAACCCGGGCTGGGCCGTCGGCATCTGGCGCAGCCGATGCATGCACGGTGGGTCGCCGGGCTCGGTCCAGTAGCTGAGAAGGACGGCGAGGTCCCAGAGCGGATCGCCGCGGGTCCCCATGTCCCAATCGATGACCGCGACCGGCGCGAGCGTCGCCGGGTCGAAAATCATGTTGTCGAGCTTGAAATCCGAATGGAGGAGGGCGGGCGGTCTCTCGGGCGGCAGGTTCGCGCGCAGCCACTGCAGCGTTTCGTCGAACGCCTGGGGTGATACGACGTCGGCCACCGCGCCGCCGCGGGTCGCCCACCCCTCGAGGGTGCGGGCGAGGAATCCGGCCGGCCGGCCGAGCGTCTCGAGCCCGATCGTGGACGCATCGACCGCATGAAGCTCCGCGAGAGCCTCGACTATCGCGCGGCTCAGCGCCTCGGCGGGTTGCGGGCCGCCCGCGATGGGGGGGGGGGGGGGGGGGGGG
>JADGGZ010000271.1 GCA_019689675.1 Rhodospirillales bacterium
ACCCTGACCCCCGCCCCAGTCAAATTTTTCCCCCCGCGAACTGTGAGGGCCGCGGCCGCCTGAAGCCCGCGAGGTTGTCCGTCCGGCGCGCGTGTCATCATGTGCGCACCGACGCATCTCCAGCTCGGATCTCGTGGGGGGCGGCGCCCATCCCGCCCCCCACTACCTCAGCCGGGGGCGCGGCGGTAGGTAGGAGTGAGTTCAAGGAGATGCGCGATGCCTTACCTCGAAGACGACGCAGCCGGCGACGAGGGCCCGCTGCTGCTCGCCGGCGAAGATCCGGCGAGCTGGCCGCCGGACGTGGTGCGGGCACTCATCGGGGGCGAGGTCGAGGACGATCCGCTGCTTGCCGCCCACGGGCGCGACGCCTACGAGGTTGCGCTGTACGCCGGCTACAGGCGCGGCGCCCACGGGGTCGAGCTGCTGCTCGCCGGCTACGGGGTCGAGCTGCTGTTCGTCGAGAAGGACAAAGATCCGGCGAGCTGGCCGCCGCTCGCGGACCTTGTGCGCGAACTCGCCGCGCACGAGGTCGAGTACAAGCCACTCCTCGCCGCCGTCGAGAAGCCTCCGCCCTACCTGGGGCAGCGGCTCCTCGCGCGTCTCGACCGCGAGTTCCTGCCGCAGTGCGCGCTCGCGTGGCGAGCCCGTCGCCGGGCGTACCGGGCGGCGGGCCTCCGGCGGGGACCCGCCCGCCGCGCCGGCGGGCGCGTCGCTGCGCGTCGTCGCCCCGTCCGTCGCGGCGCGCGCGCGCCGGGTCGACCAGACGACGACGGCGACGACGACGACGGCCGCCGCCTAGCGCGGCCGTGCGAATGCTGCGGCCGGGCTAGGTCGCGTCCTCAGGCGCTCGACGCGGCGCTCGCGGTCGGGGCGCGCTGGGCGCTGGAGGCGGCGCCGTGATCGTCGAGCTGCTCGCCGAGGTCGAAGCGATGGCCCGCGAGCGGGCGCGGCAGCTCCATGAAACGGGGCGGCTCGCCGACGGGCTGGCTGCCCTGTATGCGCCGACCCCGCCGGAGCTGCGCGAGGCGCGGCGGCTCGCCGCGGCGCTCGCGCTCGCCGAAAGCGCCGACGTCTTCGTCGCGCTCGCGCGCGGCCGGGCGGTCCCGGCTGCGCTGCTCGACCGCGCCCTGCTCCGGGAGGCGGTGCGATGAGCGAGGAGGGCTGGGTGCGGCTGACCGACGACCTCGCCGAGAGGGTCCTCTTCGTCCAGGAGGCGCGCCGGCGACGCGAGCAGGCGGCCGACGCGGCTGGCGGAGACGGCGGCGGGCCGCAGAAGGCTGGCGAGGTCGCCAACGCCCCGGTTGCGCGGTTGGTGCGCGTCGCCGACGTGCAATCCGAGCGTGTTCGATGGCTTTGGCGCGGGTGGCTGCCGGCGGGCAAGCTCGTGATCGTCGAGGGCGACCCGGGCGAGGGGAAGAGCACGCTCACGCTCGACCTGGCGGCGCGGCTCTCGGCCGGCTCGCCGCTGCCGGACGGCTCGCCCGGCGTCGAGCCGGCGGACGTCGTCCTCCTCTCGGCCGAGGACGGGATCGCGGACACGATCCGCCCGAGGCTGGAAGCGGCCGGCGCCGACTTGGCTCGCATCCACGTACTCGCCGAGGTTCAAGCCGGCCAGCGCGGCCGGCCGCCGGAAATCCCCGGGGACGTGCCTCTCCTGGAGACCGTCGTGCGCGAGCGGAAGGCAGGGCTCGTCGTCGTCGACCCGCTCGCCGCGTTCCTCGCCGGCTCAATCGACTCGCACCGAGACCAGGACGTGCGCCGCGCCCTGCATGCGCTCGCCGCACTGGCGGATCGCACCGGCTGTACGGTGCTCGTGCTCCGCCACTTGAACAAGTCGGGCGGCGCGAAAGCGATCTACCGGGGTGGCGGCTCAATCGGGATCATCGGGGCCGCGCGGGTCGGCTTGCTCGTCGCCGCCGACCCGAAGGACGACTCGCGGCGGGTGCTCGCCGTCGTGAAGTCGAACCTCGCCGCGAAGCCGGAGGCGCTCGCCTACAGGCTCGTCACCGACGCGGAACGCGACGTCGCCAAGCTCTCGTGGGAAGGCCCGGCCGGCTACACGGCGGACGAGCTGCTCGCCACCCGTTCCGAAGACGAGCGCTCGGCCGAGGACGAGGCCGAGGAGTTCCTCCGGGCGGAGCTTGAGGAGGGACCGAAGCCGGCGAGCGAGGTTCGGCGGGCAGCGGGACAGGCCGGCATTGCCGAGCGGACGCTGCGGCGGGCGAAGGATCGAATCGGAGTCGTCGCCAGGCGTGTGGGGGGTGTTGCCAGCGGAGGCTACTGGACCTGGGAGCTGCCTAAGATGGCCACGACTAAGATGGCCACGGCTTCGGAGGACGATGGCCACCTTAGCGGAAACGGCTTGAACAAGCCAAATTCGGCCCCTGATTCGCCGCCGGGAGCGCCTAAGGTGGCCACCGTGGCGGATGGCCACCTTAGGAGGGCCGACGGGCCCGGCGGCCCGCCCGACGAGTCGAAAATCGCGCGCGAGCGCGCCGAGCTAGGCGGGGCGAGCGTCCATGGCCGCCCCGCCGCCGGGCGTGACCGCTGCCCGCGCTGCGGCGGCGTGCTCGGCCCGATCAGCGGGGCGTGCGCGTGCGGCTGGTCGCCGTGGGCTGACGACTGGCGCCCAGTTTGGCCGGAGCCTCGCGGCCGGCCGCGCGACGACGAGGAGGCGTTGGTGTGACCGCGCTCGGCCAGGCGCTCGCCCGCGAGCTGCTCGCCGTGCTCCGCGACGACCCGGAGCTGCGCGCCGAGCTGCGCGGGCTGCTCACGGCCGACGGTGGCGAGCGGCGCGAGCCGCAGCGCGACTGGTACTCGCTCGCCGAGGCAGCCGACTATCTGCGCGTCTCGCCCCGCACCGTCGAGCGGCTCGTTGCGACAGGCCAGCTGCCGACCTCGACGGTTGGCCGGCGGCGGCTCGCCCATCGTCGCGACCTCGCTGCGCTCGCGGCGGCGGGGAGGGACACTCTGCCAGTCGCCGCGAGCCGCCGCGGCCGCACGGTGTAGCGTCCGTACGCCAGTCGCCCGATGCGAGCAGGAGGGGCACCATGAGCACGGATCGCCAGGATCAGCGCAGGCGGACGCGGGCGCTCGACTCGCGCGGCCGTCCGGTACCGGGCCTCTACCTGCGCGACGGCCGCTACGTCGCGGGCGCGCGGATCGGCGGCCGCTGGCGGATGCGCACCCTCGCCGCCGCCACGCTCACGGAGGCGCGCCGCGAGCGGGACTCGTGGCTCGCCGGGCTCCGCGAGGGACGCGTCCCCGCCCCGGAGCGGGCGACATTCGCGGAGGTCTTCGCCGAGTATCAGGCGGCGCGACAGCTGAGCGAGCGGACGCTCGCACACGAGCGCCACCTGCTCGGCCGCCATCTCGCCGACCTCGCCCCGCGGCGCGTCCAAGCGATCACGCCGAGCGACGTCGCAGCGGTGCTGCGCGACCTGCGAGCCCGCTATGCGCCCTGGACGTGCGTTGCCGTGTACCGGCTGCTCGCGGGCACGTTCGCGCTCGCGCAGCGGCGCGGGATCATCGCCCGTAGCCCGCTGGACGGCCTCGCCCCCACGGAGCGACCCCGGCAGCGGAACGCGCGACCCGTCGCTCGGCTCGGCGCGGACGAGCTGGAGCGTCTGGTGGCGGCCGCCACGAGCGAACGGTGGCGGGCAGCGCTCGCCCTCGCAGCCTTCGCCGGCCTACGGCTCGGGGAGGTACGAGCGCTCCGCTGGGGCGACGTTGACTTCGCCGCGGCCACCGTCACTGTCACCCGCTCACTGCTCCCCGACGGACAACCGAAGCCCCCGAAGACCGCCGCCGGCGAGCGGGTCGTGCCGATCCTGCCCGCGCTGCGTCGGCCGCTGCGGGACTGGCGGCTCCGCACCAGCTACAGCCGCCCGGATGACCTCGTGATCGCGAACGCCACGGGCGGGCCCGTGACCGAGCGGACCCTGGCGCGCGCCCTGGCGGCCGCGAAGCGAGCGGCGGGCCTCGACGCGACGAAGGAGCGTCTCTCCTGGCATGCGCTCCGGCACTCCTACGCGAGCCTGCTCGCGTCGAGCCTGGACGTGCCGCCGACCACGCTCGCCAAGCTGATTGGCCACGCGGACGCGGGCTTCACGCTGCGCGCCTACGCGCGCGATCCGCGCCCGACAGCCGAGATCGTCCGCGACGTGCTCGACCGCGCCCGTCGAGCAGGCGTCGGCGACTGATCCACGCGAGGGCTCCCGTTCGGCGTCGCAGACGCGGCGATCCGCCCCTACCCGCCGGAAAAGCTGACCAAAAGCTGACCACACAGCCTTGGGCGTTCGCGATCCCGGCAACGAGAAACCCTGCTTTGCAGGGCTTTCCTTGAGAGCGGCTGATGGGACTCGAACCCACGACCTTCTGCATGGCAAGCAGACGCTCTAGCCAACTGAGCTACAGCCGCGTAGCTGCC
>JADGGZ010000272.1 GCA_019689675.1 Rhodospirillales bacterium
GCGCCCAAAAGCGCGAGCGGCCGCATCGGGCGTGCCGCTGCTTCCGCGGCGGCCTTGGCGCGCAGCGCCTCGCGCTCGACGGCGATGGCGCGCGCTGCCGCCTCGCCTCGGCGCCGCGCGCGCTCGCGCTGCTCGGGCGAGAAGCGATCGAGGACCAGCGACGCGAGCTCCGGCAGCGTCGCCTTGGGCGCGCCGAAGATCGCCGCCGCCGCGGGATGGTTCTTGCCGAGCTGCCACGGATCGCTGTCGATCTGAATGATCGCGAGCCCTTCCGGCACCGGCGCGGTGTCGGAAGGCAGCGACCAGGTGAAAAGGTCGGCGCCGACCGAGAGCAGGACGTCGTGCCGCTCGAGCGTCTCGCGCACCGTCTTCTGGCTGCGCGGCAGCGCGCCGCGGAAGAGCGCATGTGTTGCCGGGAACGACGCCGTGTTCGGGATGAGCTCGGCGTAGACGGGTGCGCCGAGCGCCTCGGCGAGCGCGACGAGCTCGGAAAGCGCGTCCTCCTGCGCCACCGCATCGCCCGCCAGGATCAGCGGCGCCTCGGCCGCTGCGAGAATGGCCGCCGCCGCCTCGAGCGCCGCCCTGTCGCCGCGGATGCGCGCACCGACCCGCGTCGGGCGGCCGAGCTCGATGTCGCCTTCGGCCATGAGGACGTCGGCGGGAAGCGAGAGGAAGACAGGGCCGGTCGGCGGCGCGAGCGCGGTCTTGGCGGCCCGGTGCACCGCGGCGGGCAGCTCGGAGAGCCGCCGCACCTCCGCCGACCACTTCACGAAGGGGCGCGCGATCTCGGGCAGGTCGGCCCACAGGATCGGCTCGCCGAAGGTGAAGCTCTGATCATGCTGACCGGCGGTGACGAGGAGCGGCGCGCCGGCCTTCTGCGCGTCGTAGAGCATGCCCATGGCATTGCCGAGGCCGGGTGCCACATGGAGGTTGGCGACGCCGAGCCGACCGGAGGCCTGCGCGTACCCGTCGGTCATCGCGAGCACCGCCGCTTCCTGCAACCCCAGCACGTAGCGAATGCCCTCGTCGACCGCGAGCGCATCCATGAGCGGCAGCTCGGTCGTGCCAGGATTGCCGAAGATGAGCTCGACGCCTTCCTGCTTCAGGAGCTCGAGAAATGCCCGCCTGCCGGTCAGAAGCGCCACCACCCTTCTCCCTCGCGCCGTTGCCCCGGCGCGATGCTAGAGGAGAAGCGCTGGCGGGGGCCAGCGCGGGAAGCGCGGGGACGCCGCTCGCGGCTTGACCTTCGTCAACGACGCGCCCGCCTTGGGCGGGCTAATCTTGTGCTGCGACGGGCTGGAGGAACGCGATGCGACACGGCGACCAGGATTTCTCCGTCCAACATCGCGGCGAGCTGCGCGAGGCCCTCATCATGGTGGAGGGCGAGGGCGGCGGTTTCGAGCTGCTCGCGCACGGCGCGGTCGAGCTCGACGGCGAATCGCTCGATTGGGCGTCGGTGCGCAGCACCGGCAGCGAGGCCGAGTATCTCTTCATCCACGACCGCGAGCCGCGCCCGGGAGCGGCCGCTTGCTGGCATCTTGCCGACGAATCCGAAAGGGCGCTCGTGAAGCGCTCTCTCTTCCGCGGCTGAGAAAGCTCGCTGGTCGCCGCGAGGTCGCGTTTCGCTCGGGCGCCCGCATCGCGGATGGGCTTTCCGCGGCGGCGATGCCGCAACGCGCGGCGCGACGCCCCTTTCCGACGATCAAGATGGCCCTGGCTCGACCGCGCTTTGACGCACGTCAACGCGGAACTCTCGCTGCGGTCGCACCGTGCACGCGTCGAAAGCATTCGGAAAAGACGCTTTGCCATGCTGACCATCCCGCCCGAGCAGCTCGCCTTCATCATCGAGAAGGCCCGCGAGTTCGACGCCGAAGTCGCGCCAATGGAGCCCGATCCGGGCTCGAACCCGACCGACGACGGCGGAGTCTCGATTCTGGAGGACCGCCCCGACAATCCCGTGCGCGAGGAGCTCGCGAACGCGATCGACGCGCTCGACGACTTTCAGAAGGAAGAGCTGCTCGCGCTCTTCTTCATCGGGCGCGGCGACTTCGACCGCACGCAGTGGCGGGAGGCGATGCAGCAGGCGCGCGACGTGCGCAACGAGCACGAGACCGAGTATCTCGTCTCGACGCCGCTCCTCGCGGAATATCTCGAGGAGGCGCTCTCGCAGTTCGGCTATACGGCCGACGATTTCCGCGCCGGACCGGAATGAAAGCGCCGAAGACGGAACGGTCCCGCCTCGTCGTGACGGCACCGGCGTTGCTGCGGGAGGGGTAAACTTCCGGTAGTGTTCTATAAACGCGTGTCGTTCGTAAGTTGCGACAGCGCCGTCGATTTGCTACGTTTTCTCACGCCGAGGCCGGGCCGCGGGTCCATGCGGCCGAAGGAGTGGCGTGAGCGATTCAGCTGGCAAAGCCTCGTTTCCGGATTTCCGCGACGCGCTGCGTGAGGTTTGGCCCGATGTGCGCGAGGAGTCTGTCGCGCGCGCCTGGGCGCGCTACCTCGCGCGGCTCCGGACGCATGGCGGATCCGATGAAGCCCCGCCGCGGGACGCATTGCCGCCGCCGCGCGTGGCCGACATCGAGCGCGCTTTCAGCAGGCGCGACTTGCCCATTCTCGACGGCCAGGCCGAGGAGCTCGCGATCGAGATCCTCAAGGGCTGGCTCTGAGAGC
This sequence comes from Rhodospirillales bacterium, assembly GCA_019689675.1. Classification (GTDB taxonomy): domain Bacteria; phylum Pseudomonadota; class Alphaproteobacteria; order ATCC43930; family CGMCC-115725; genus JADGGZ01. Next base: position 2,674 of record JADGGZ010000272.1, read on the forward strand.
GCCGCCTCCTCCGTGCGGGGTGAGGCGAGGCGCTTTCGTCACCACTGCTAATCTAGACGACCCGCCACGTCCCGTCCGGCTGTCGGCATGCCCTGCCTTGCGCTTCCTCGATGCGTCCGTCGATGGTGACCGTCTGCCGGAATTCGCGGCAATATTGGCCGGTCTCGGTTTGGTAGGTGCGTGTCGGCGTCACCGTCCCGGAGTGACCGCTGTCGGGATTGCGCCAGGTAGAGACGGTGCCTGACGGCGCCACGTCGAGCGCCTGCTGCGTCGTCCGGCTCATGTAAAGCTGATCGGCACGATCGAGGCTGCGCCCGATCTCGCTGCCGAGGAACGCCCCGAGGAGCGTTCCGGCGGCCGCCGCAGCGACCTGACCCGTGCCGCTTCCGAGTTGCGCTCCGGCGAGGCCGCCGAGGGCTCCGCCGAGCAGGACGCCGCCGGTCTGCTTCTGCTGTCCTTCGAGCTCGGCGCAACCGATCAGAAGCGCAAGCGCGGCCGAAGCGGCAATCATGGTTCGCATCACGAGACTCCTGTTTCGATCGGCAGCGAGACGGATGCTCGCCGCACTGGGCTGCACGAGCGAGATCAAGATGAGTCGCCGAAGGCCGGGGGCAAGCGTAGCCGCCGAGAACCGCTGCTGCCGGGCAAATGCTGAAAAAGAACACAGGAACCCGAATTCGCTTGTTATAGCAGCAGTTATCCAGAACCGGCGGTAGACTCCTATCGCCTGTATTGAACGTTTCTGTTGCAGAAGCCGCGAAAATTACTCTCTGAAGTTTCCGAGTTTACGTCCCATTAAGCAATCCGGGTTCGAAACTTCCCCGGGAATGCGCCCGATTGCGGGCGATCTACGGACGAAAGTTTCGAGGTCGGAATGGCGAGCACTTTGGACTTGTCGGGCTACAAGCTCACTTTCGACGAGGAGTTCAACTCTTTCTCCTGGTCGGCCGACGGGCGCCCAGGCACGGTCTGGAAGACGACCTACCAGGGGCTGACGCGCACGCTCTCCAACAACGGGGAGAAGGAGTACTACTCCGATGCCACGGTCGGGGTGCATCCGTTCAGCATCGTCGACGGGGCGCTGCGAATCGAGGCGAAGCCCTCCTCGGGAAACCCGCTGGGCCTTCCTTACACCTCGGGCGTGATCACGACCGAGAACAGCTTCGCGCAGCAGTACGGCTACTTCGAGATGCGCGCGCAGCTTCCTGAAGGCCAGGGGCTTTGGCCGGCGTTCTGGCTCCTTGCCGCCGACAAGAAGTGGCCGCCCGAGATCGATCCCCTCGAGGGCTTCGGCAACAAGCCGAACGCGGTGCATACCGGCGCCATCTCGGGCAACGGAGCGGAAAGCTTCGGCCAGTGGAATCTCGTTCCGGCCGACATCACGACCGGCTATCACACCTACGGGCTCCTGTGGACGCCGACCGAGCTCGTCTACTACTTCGACGGCGAGGAGATCGCGCGCGGGAAAACCCCGAGCGACATGCACAAGCCGATGTATCTCCTCGCCAACCTCGCGGTGGGAGGCAACTGGCCGGGCGTGCCGGACGGCTCGACCGAGTTCCCGGCGCACATGAACATCGACTACATCCGCGTCTATTCGAACGACCCGAAAGCGGTCGCGGTCGCGCAGCAACCGGTCTCCACTCCCGACGCTGACTGGGTGACGAAGCCGGCGGCGCCGCATTCGGCGGCGCCCGTCGAGGGCGGCGCGCCCCCGCGCACCGCGTCCGGCAACACCGGGACGTCCGGCAACC
>JADGGZ010000273.1 GCA_019689675.1 Rhodospirillales bacterium
CGAGCCCGCCGGAAAGGAGCGCGAGCGCGATCCAATGGCCCAGCGTGGGGCTGAACGCGGCGGAGGTGACGACTCCGAGCATCGGTACAGGGGGCGGAACGCTCGCATCGGCGACGATCTGCGCTCCGGCTCGGAGACGGGCTGCACGATCGAGCGGCCGAAGGCCGACGAGGCGCTTGCGCGTGCTGTCGCGCAGGCCCGGGCGCTCCAGGGCGGCGCGGCCGATGAATTCCTTGCCCTCGGCGACAAGGCGCCCAAGGCCGAGATCCTCAGGCGTGGTGCGCCCATCGAGCTCAGGGCCGGCGATGTGGCCCTTCTCGATCCTCAGAACGCCCATAGCCTCGACGCCGTAGGGCGCGAGCCCGAGCGGCCGCCCGGCCTCGATGAGCGTGTCCCAGAGATATGGGCCGTGATCGGCCGGCACGGCGATCTCGTAGGCGCGCTCCCCCGAGAAGGAGACTCGAAAGATCCGTGCGGGAAGCCCGGCGACGCGGGCCTCGACGACGCTCATATGAGGAAGTGCTGCGTCCCCAAGATCGAGGCCTTCGCCGACGCGCTCGAGGACGCGCCGCGCGTTCGGCCCGGCGAGCGCGACAACCGCCCACTGCTCGGTGACCGAGGTGACCGCGACCCGCAACTCCGGCCAGCCGAGCTGGGCATAGAGTTCGACATGCTGCATGACCTTCGACGCGTTCGCGGTCGTGGTCGTGAGATAGAACCGGTCCTCCGCCAGGCGCGAGATGGTACCGTCGTCGAAGACCATCCCGTCCTCGCGCAGCATCGCCCCGTAGCGCGCCCGTCCGATCGCGAGGTTTCCGACTCGGTTGCAGTAGAGCCGGTCGAGAAAAATAGCGGCGTCCGGCCCTTGCACCTCGATCTTGCCGAGGGTCGAGACGTCGACGATTCCGCAGGCATTCCGAACGGTCGCCGCCTCGCGTCTCACGGCCTCGGCAGGGCTCTCGCCGCTTCGCGGATAGCACTGGGGGCGGAGCCAGAGCCCGGCGGTGAGGAACGGCGCACCGAGCTCGGCGTGGCGGTCGTGGATAGGGCTGCGGCGAATCGGCTCGAAGCCGAGCCCGACCTCGCGTCCGGCGATCGCGCCCAGCGTCACCGGCGTGTAGGGCGGGCGAAAGCTCGTGTGGCCGATCTTCGGAACCGCTTCGCCACGGATGGCGGCCAGCAGAGCGAGCCCGTTGATGTTGCTGGTCTTGCCCTGATCCGTCCCCATGCCGAGGGTCGTGTACCGTTTGAGGTGCTCGACCGTGCTGAAGCCCTCGCGCGCGGCCAGCTCGATGTCCTCGACCGTCACGTCGTCCTGCAAATCGACGAAGCGCTTGTCGCCCCGACGCGGCGCCGGTATCGCCGAGAGCGACAGAAGAGGGTCTTCCGGTTCATCGTGCGGCGCCGTGCCGGCGAGGAGCGGAGCGGTCAGCCCGAGGGCGCGCGCTGCCGCCGATCCCGCCTCGGCGCCGTCCGCCACGCAGGCATTCCGGCCGAACACGCCGCGGGCCGCCCCGGCAGAGCGGTGACGCTGGCGCGCCGATCCAGGAACGAAGGCGCCGATGCGCTCGTTCCACTTCGTCTCGCCACCGGCCTGGCTGTGGAGGTGCAGGGCGGGCGTCCAGCCTCCCGAGACGGCAAGACAGTCGCACGAGATGAACTCGACCGCCGTATGCGGCGCGTCGGCGCGCGCGACGTCGACGCCGCGGAGGCGCCGCTTTCCGTGCGCCTTAGTAACGACATGGCCGGGAAGAAGCCTTATTCCCGCGGCGCGCGCACGTTCCGCCATCGCACCCGAGAGCGGCCGCGCGTCGACGATCGCCGCTACCTCGATTCCGGGCTGATCGAGCGCGAGCGCCGCGTCGTAGGCGCTGTCGTTGTTGGTAAACACCACGACGCGCCGGCCGGGGGCGACCGCGTAATCCTCGACATACGTCCGCGCCGCAGAAGCGAGCATCACGCCCGGCAGATCGTTGTTGGCGAAGACGAGCGGCTGCTCGATGGCGCCCGTCGCCAGCACCACCTCGCGAGCGCGGATCCACCAGAGGACCTCGCCGCCGGCCACGCGTTCGACGGCGCAAATCATGCTCTGGTCGTAATAGCCGAACGCCGTCGTGCGGGTGAGAACCATGGCGCCCGGAACGGCGAGCGGGCGGGAGCGCTCGTCGAGGAGCATCGTACGTGCTCCGGCGCTCGCTGCCGTCCTGGCGGCTTCGACGCCCGCCGGCCCGCCGCCGATGACGAGGACGTCGCAATGCGCATGACGATGCTCGTAGCGCGCCCGGTCTTCGGACGACGGCACGACTCCGAGGCCTGCGGCGCGGCGAATCCACGCCTCATAGAACCTCCACCCGGGAGGCCCCATGAAGGTCTTGTAGTAGAAGCCGGCCGGCAGGAGGGGAGAGAGAAGGTCGGCGAGCGCGCCGAGATCGTGGCGCAGGGTCGGCCAGCGGTTCTGGCTCCGGGCGACGAGGCCGTCTTCGAGCTCGACCATTGTGGCGCGCGTGTTCGGCACCCCGTCGACGTCGAGAAGCGCGTTCGGCTCCTCGGAGCCGGAGGCGTAGATCCCGCGCGGCCGGTGATACTTGAAGCTCCGCGCCACCATCCGCACGCCGTTGGCGAGAAGGGCCGAAGCGAGCGTGTCGCCGGCGTAGCCTTCGTACCGCCGCCCGTCGAAGCGGAACCCGAGGGGGCGCGTCCGGTCGATCGCTGCACCGCCGGCGGGAAGCCGAAAGGGCTGGGTCACGTCGCGCCGCTTCTCATTTCAGGATCTCGTGCGTGAACGTGTCGCGGCGGATGCGGAACCAGGTACGGCACCCGGCGGTGTGATGCCAGTACTCCTCGAGCGGCCCTTTCGGGTTGTCGCGGAGAAGATGGAGCGTGCCGTCGCGCGGCACGCTCGCGTCCCCGCCATACGTGAACTCGTTCTGGCCGCGCGGTCCGCAATGCGGGCAGGGGATCAGCAGCATCGGGTCAGTGCGCGTTCGGGACGGGACCCGCGCCCTTCTCGTCGATGGTGCGCCCGAGCTCGAAGCGATCCAGCGAAAAGGCCTCGTTGAGCGCGTGCGGCCGGTCCTGCGCGATCGTGTGCGCGAACACCCAGCCCGAGCCCGGCGTCGCCTTGAACCCGCCGTAGCACCAGCCGCCGTTGAGGTAGAGGTTGTAGATCGGCGTCTTGCTGATGATCGGGCTGCCGTCTATGGACATGTCCATGATGCCGCCCCAGGTGCGCATGAGGCGGAGTTTCGAAAACCGCGGGAAGAGCGCGAGCAGGGCGTCGCAGAACTGCTTCACCGCGGGCAGGTTTCCGCGCTGCGCGTAAGAAGCGTAGAAGTCGAGGTCGCCGCCGAACACGAGCTCGCCCTTGTCGGACTGGCTCACATAGACATGTGCCGCGCCCGACGTGACGACGGTGTCGAGGCAGGGCTTCACCGGCTCCGATACGGCGGCCTGAAGCACATGGCTCTCGATCGGGAGCTTCAATCCGGCGAGCGCCATGACGCGGCTCGAATTCCCGGCGACGGCGACGCCGACCTTGCCGGCGCGGAAAGCGCCGCGTGTCGTTTCGACCGCCTCGATGCGATTTCCGTTGCGGTGGAAGCCCGTCACCTCGCAGTTCTGGATGATATCGACCCCGAGGCGATCGGCTGCTCGCGCATAGCCCCAGGCGACGGCGTCGTGTCGCGCGGTCCCGCCCCGCTTCTGGAGGAGCCCGCCGTAAATCGGGTAGCGTGCGCGCGCCGAGAAGTCGAGGTCCGGCACCATCTCCCTCACCTCGTCGCGCGAGAGCAGCTCGGCGTCGATGCCGTTGAGCCGCATCGCATTGCCTCGGCGCGCGTAGGCATCCATCTGCGCGTCGGAGTGGGCGAGGTTCAGCACCCCCCGCTGCGAGAACATGACGTTGTAGTTGAGCTCGCGCGAGAGGCCTTCCCACAACTTCAGCGAATGCTCGTAGAAGAGCGCATTCGGCTCGAGGAGGTAGTTGGAGCGCACGATCGTCGTATTGCGCCCGGTATTTCCGCCGCCGAGCCAGCCCTTTTCGAACACGGCCACGTTGCTGACGCCGTGCAGCTTCGCGAGATAATAGGCCGTGGCGAGACCGTGCCCGCCGCCGCCGACGATGACGACGTCGTAAGACGGCTTCGGTGTCGGGTCGCGCCACGCACGCTGCCAGCGCTCGTGCCGCGCCATGGCCTGACGCGCCAGCGTCAAGAAGGAATAGCGCATGGGGTCATCGCGGAGACGGAGTTTGCCGGAAGCCGGGACCGCTGACCATAGCATTGCCATGAGGCCGCTCCGCGTGATGCAGTGATGGCGGGGCCTCGGCAGCCGGGAGGTGCGGGATGAGGTCGCACGTGCGGGTGGCCGTGATCGGCGGCGGGGTCGTCGGGTGCAGCGTGCTCTACCACCTGACGAAGCTCGGC
>JADGGZ010000045.1 GCA_019689675.1 Rhodospirillales bacterium
CGGCACGCCGCACGGCTTCGCGCTCGGCCGCATGGCCCGCGTGCGCCGGCCCGAGATCAGGATCGTCTACATCACCGGCGCCGCCGAGATCCCCGAAAGCGAGATTGCGACCGCGCTCGGACCGATCCTGAAGAAGCCCATCGATCCCGGCATTCTTCTCGAGGAGATCTCGCGCGCGCTCGCCGTCTGTTGAAGCGGCCGCGCTCGTCGCGAGAGGGCGCGAGCCAGGAACGGACGGAAAGAAGGAATCGTTCGCTTCCCCTATAAGGGGAGCGGAATGGCCGAGAAATCAGGCTGCCGATTTTGCGGCGGCAAGCTGCAGATGGTCGTCGATCTCGGCCTGTCGCCGCCCTGCGAGAGTTTCGTTCCGCCCGAACGCCTCGACGCGCCCGAAACGTTCTACCCGCTCGTCGTCGAGGTCTGCGAAGACTGCTTCCTCGTGCAGCTCGAGGAGCACGTCAAGGCGACGGATATTTTCCCCGAGTACGCCTATTTCTCCTCCTACTCGGACGCCTGGCTCGAGCACGCCCGCCGCTACGTCGAGGCGATCACCGCCCGTCTCGACCTCGGCCCCGAGAGCTTCGTCGTCGAGCTCGCGAGCAACGACGGCTACCTCCTGCAGCACTTCGTCGCGCGCGGCATTCCCTGCCTCGGCATCGATCCTGCCGCGAACGTGGCGAAGGCGGCCGAAGCGCGCGGCGTTCCGACGCTGGTCGCCTTCTTCGATCGCGCCCTCGGCGAGCGGCTCGCGCGCGAAGGGCGCCAGGCGGACCTCGTCGTCGGCAACAACGTGCTGGCGCAGGTGCCGGACCTACACTCCTTCGTTTCCGGGATCGCGCGGCTTCTGAAGCCGGGCGGCGTCGCGACGCTCGAGTTTCCCCATCTCCTCGAGCTCGTCGAGAAGAACCAGTTCGACACGATCTACCACGAGCACTACTCCTACTTCTCGCTGCTGAGCGCGGAACGAATCCTCGCCGCGCACGGGCTGCGCGTCTTCGACGTCGAGACGCTCTGGACGCATGGCGGCAGTCTCCGGCTCTTCGTGTGCCGCGACGAGAACGACGCGCTGACGACGCGGCAAAGCGTCGGCGCCCTTCTCGCCCGCGAGCGGGATCGCGGGCTTCATCGGCTCGAGACCTACCGGCGCTTCGGCGAGCGGGTGGCCGAGACGAAGCGCAAGCTCCTCTCCTTCCTCATCGCGGCCAAGAACGAGGGGCGGCGCGTCGCGGCGTACGGCGCGCCCGGCAAGGGCAACACGCTTCTCAATTATTGCGGCATCCGCACGGACTTCATCGACTACGCGGTCGATCGCAACCCGTACAAGCACGGGCGCTTCACGCCGGGGACGCGCATCCCGATCTTTCCGCCCGAGAAGATCGCCGAGACGAGGCCCGACTACGTCCTCGTCCTGCCGTGGAATCTCGAGGAGGAGATCCGCAGCCAGCTCGCCTACATCCGCGACTGGGGCGGCAAGTTCGTCGTGCCGATCCCGGAGGCGCGGGTGTTCTGATGCTCCGCTTCTCGCTGCCCGCAGGGCCGCTCCGCGTCCTCTGCCTCGGCGCGCACCCGGACGACATCGAGATCGGCTGCGGCGGCACCGTGCTGCGGCTCCTCGGCGAGCATCCGGGAAGCGCGGTCGACTGGATCGTCTTCAGCGGCGAGAGCGAGCGGCGTCGGGAGGCCGAGGCGAGCGCGGCCGATTTCCTCGCCGAGGCCGGCGCGCGGCGCGTGCTGGTGCACTCCTTCCGCGACGGCTTCTTTCCCTGGCAGGGCGCGGCGATCAAGGAATGTTTCGAGCGCCTCAAGGCGGAGTGCGAGCCGAGCCTCGTCCTCACGCATTGCAGGACCGACGCGCACCAGGACCATCGCCTCCTCGCCGACCTCGCCTGGAACACCTGGCGGCGCCACCTCGTGCTCGAGTACGAGGTCCCGAAAATCGACGGAGACCTCGGCAATCCCTCGCTCTTCGTGCCGCTCTCCGACGAGCAGGCGGAGCGCAAGATCGCCCTCCTTCTTCGCCACTTCGGCTCCCAGCGCTCGCGCCCGTGGTTCAGCGAGGCGACGTTCCGCGCCCTCCTTCGCCTGCGCGGCGTCAACGCGGGAACCGGCTGGGCCGAAGGATTCTATCTCCGCCGGGCCTTGCTCTGACGCAGCGGGAGCGGCGTCATCCGCCGCAGCACGTCGTCGCGGAACCAGAACTCGTGCGCGAGCGCCGCCGCGATGTGGATGGCGAGCGTGGCGAGGATCGCCCAGGCCAGCCAGAAATGGATCACGCCGAAGAATTTCGGCCAGCCCTTCACCTCGCCGACGATGACGGGAAGCGGCAGCCCGAACAGGTGCACCTGGGTCCCGAACGTGTCTTCGAGAAAGTAGCCGACCACCGCCTGCGCGATGACGAGCGCGTAAAGCCCGGCATGGGTCGCCCGCGCGAGCCGCTTCAGGCCCGGCGTCAGCGTGTCCGGCAGCGGCAGCCTCTCGTGACCGAGGCGCCACAGCAGGCGCACGACCATCAAGAGCCCGATCAGAACGCCGAGGCTCACATGGAACGGGAGCAGCGGCGGCGGCTGATCGTCCTTGAACTCGAGGAAGAAGAGCCCGATCACGATCTGGGTCGCGATGAGGGCGGCGATCGCCCAATGGAAAATCTGGTGAAGCGGGCTCCACCGCTCGATCGGAGCGCCCTCCGAGATGCGCCGCGTCGTCGCCATCGGGGCAATACTAGCGCCGGCGGCGGGCGAGCGGTCGAGCCGGTTGCGCAGGGTTTCCGAGCGCCATTGCAACCATACGACGAAAAACGGCTGTTATTTGCAGCGAAGACGAACCCGTTGCGTTAGGACTCCTCGACATGAACGTCGCGGAGCGCGGATCGCGGGCGGAGCCGCCCGCGCGCGAACGCCCCTCGCCGTGGTCCATGGCTTCGGCGGCGGCGCTCCATGTCGCCCTCGTCGTGCTGCTCTTGGGCGCGGGCGCGGCCGATGCGCCGATCCGCTACGCCGCCATCGAGTTCCGCATGCTCCCGCCCGCCGAGGACGAAACCCCTGAGGACGAGGCGCTGCCGCTCGTCACCGACGGCGAGGAGAGTTTCGAGGCGGCGAGCATCCCCGCGCCCCCCTCGCCCGAGCTCGCGAGCGGCGGCCCTTTGCCCGAGCCGCAAATCGAGACGGCGCCTGTACCCGCTCCGGAGCCGCCGCGAGAAGCGGAAAGGAAAGCCGCCCTGCCGGAGAGGGCGCCACCTCCCATGCCACGGGCGAAGCCGGCCCCGCCGCTCCCGGCATCGGCGGAGGCGTCGACCGCCCCCTTTCCGCTCGCGCCCGGCGCGCTCCCGCCCTCTTCCGATACGTTCGACGCAGCTTCCGCGACGGGCGGCGGCGAGCGCGGCAGTCCCGACCGCTCGGGCAGCCGCTATCTCAGCCTCGTGCGCGCCGAGATCGAGCGTCAGCGCCTCTATCCGGCGGAGGGGCGGGGCTCCTCGGTTCAGGGAACGGCGGTGTTCGCGCTCGTCATCGACCGCGCCGGCAAGCTCCTCGTCCTCGAGCTCACGCGGTCGAGCGGCGCGCCGCTTCTCGACCACGCCGGCGCCGAGATGATCCGACGTGCGGCGCCGCTGCCGCCGGTCCCGCCGGAAATTCCCGGCGAGGCGGTCGAGCTCGAAGTGGCGCTGCGGCTCTTCCCGCTCTGACTCAGACCCGCTCGATGACGAGCGCGATCCCCTGCCCGCCGCCGATGCACATCGTGACGAGGCCGTAGCGGCCCCCGATGCGCTGCAGCTCGTAGAGCGCCTTCACCGTGAGAATGGCGCCGGTCGCGCCGACCGGGTGGCCGAGCGCCACCGCACCGCCGTTCGGGTTCGTCTTCTCCGGCGGCAGGCGAAGCTCCTTGGCGACCGCGCAGGCCTGCGCCGCGAACGCCTCGTTGCTCTCGATCACGTCGAGGTCGTCGACCTTGAGCCCCGCGCGCTCGAGCGCCTTCGGCACCGCCGGAATGGGCCCGAGCCCCATCACCTCCGGCGCCACGCCCGCGTGCCCCCACGAGACGATGCGGGCGAGCGGCCGGAGCTTGCGCCGCTCCGCCTCCCGCGCCGACATCAGCACGACGGCGGCGGCGCCGTCGTTGATCCCCGACGCGTTGCCCGGGGTGACGGTGCCGTCCTTCCTGAATGCCGGGCGAAGCCCGGCGAGGCTCTCGAGCGTCGTATCGGGCCGGACATGCTCGTCGGTGTCGAAGACCTGCACGCCCTTTCGCGTCTTGAGCTCGACCGGGAGGATCTGGGACTTGAAGCGCCCTTCGGCGATCGCGCGCGCGGCGCGGCGATGGCTTTCGACGGCGAACGCGTCCTGCGCCTGCCGGGAGATGCCGAAGCGCTCGGCGACGTTCTCCGCCGTCACGCCCATGTGGCCGTGCCCGAAAGGATCGTTGAGGATCGCCAGCAGAGCGTCCGTCAGGGCGGTGTCGCCCATGCGCGGGCCCCAGCGCACGCCGGTGGCGACGTAGGGCGAGCGGCTCATGCTCTCCGCCCCGCCGGCGACCGCGACCGCGCACTCGCCGAGCTTGATCATCTGCGCCGCCGAGACGATCGCCTGCGCGCCCGAGCCGCAGAGCCGGTTGAGGGTGAGCGCCGGCACCTCGGCCGGAATCCCCGCCTTGATGGCGGCGACGCGCGAGAGATAGGCGTCGCGCGGCTCGGTCTGGATGACCTGGCCCATGACGACGTGCTGCACGTCGCCGGGCGCGAGATCGGCGCGCCGGATCGCCTCGCCGATGACGAGAGCGCCGAGCTCCGAGGGCGGCAGGTCCTTGAGAGAGCCGCCGAAGTCGCCGATCGCGGTCCGCACGCCGGCAACGATCACCGCCTCATCGATTCCGCTCATGATCTCGTCTCCATGTCCCGATGGATTGCCGGCGGACCCGCGAGTTCCGCCCGCGAACGCTCGCGCGTCGCCCCGGATCCCGCTCGAGACGGCGCGGATCGGGAAAACCAGCCGGACGAAGGGAGGTCCGAGGATGGTGGGCGCTGTAGGGATTGAACCTACGACCCCACCCGTGTGAAGGGTGTGCTCTCCCGCTGAGCTAAGCGCCCATCCTCGCAGCCTGTCGATATAGAAGCCGGTCTCCTCGGCTGTCAACGGCGGGACGGATGATTTCCGCGGCTGTTCATGCTCTTATCTGGAGCGACGATGATGGCGACGACGGCGCGTTTCCTCGCCTTTGTTGCACTCGTGAGCGCCGCCCTCGCAGGAGAGGCGGCGGGACAGTCTCTGCGGCTCGGCTACGAGGCCTATGCCGGCGGCCTTCACGTCATGAGCTTCGGCATACGCATCGAGGAGACGGGCGGCGACTACCAGGTCGCGACCGACGTTCGCACGCGCGGCCTCGCCGATTTCCTCGTCGGCATGCATCTCGATTCCCACGCCTTCGGCAAGGTTCGGCACGGGGATTTCGTCCCGTCCCGATACCTCAGCCAGGCGCGCTTCGGGCGGCGCTCCAGCTCGCTCCTCGTCGAGCCGGCGCAGGACGGCGGCTTCTTCGTGCAGGCGACGCCGCCGCGCGAGTCGGACGAGCGACGCACGCCGGTCCCCACGGCCTCGCTTTCCGGCGCCGTCGATCCGCTGACGGCGATGCTGCGGGCGAGCCGCACCGTCGCGACCTCGGGCACCTGCCGCCAGCGCGTTCCCGTCTTCGACGGCCGCCGCCGCTACGACCTCGTCTTCGCCGACGAGGGCGTCCACCCTCTCGCGGCGACGCGGTACTCGAGCTACGCCGGCCCAGCGCGGCTCTGCCGCGTGCGGCAGGAACGCATCGGCGGCTTCCTCGCGGAGGAGGACGGGGAGGATATCGGTCAGGAGTCGCTGCTCTGGATCGCCTCGCCCCTTTCGGACGGCCCGCCGGTGCCGGTTCGGGTCGAGGTCGACACGGGCTGGGGCGGCCTCACCATCCATCTCGACGAGGTCACGAGCGAGTCGGGCACCGTCCGCCTCGCGCGTCGGCCGGGCGTCGACTAGCGCCGCCCTCGCCTATCCGGCCCGCGCGGCCAGCTCCGGGTCGACCCAGCCGATATTCCCGTCGGCGCGGCGATAGACGAGATTGAGCCCGCCATGCGCACGGTTGCGGAAGAGGAGCGCAGGCTCCTCGCCGAGATCGATCCGCATCACCGCCTGGCTGACCGAGAGGGTCGGGATCTCCGCCGTCATCTCGGCGACGACGAGCGGCCTGTCCTCGCCGTCCGCGACCGCCGATTCCTCCGGCTCCTCCGGCGCGAGGATGTAGCTCCTCGCCGGCAGAGCGGCCTCGGCCGCGCGCGCATGATGATCGCGCAGCCGGCGCTTCTGCCGCCGCAGCCGCTTTTCGAGCCGCTCGGCCGCGGCGTCGAAGGCGGCATAGGCGTCGGTCGCCTCGCCGCGGCTGTTGGCGACGATGTCGCGGCCGACATGGACAGCGAGATCGCAGCGCACGAGATGCGCCTCGGGCGCGAAGACCGCCTGCGCCTCGATCGGGTTGGCGAAGTACTTGCCGACGAGCGCGTCGAGCTGGGTTTCGACATGCGATCGCAGCGACTCGCCGACATCGATCTGCTTGCCTTTGACGGAAACGTGCATCTGAGAACCCGGTGCAGTCGCGAGGAAGGAGCGGGCGCGCGTCGCACGCGCTCCCGCATCTCGAATAGGAACTCGTGTCGCACCTGCGGCGAGTCAACCCGTGGAGGGTTCCCTGCGATGTTCCGCCGCCGTTGAGGGGCCCGGCTCGTCGCTACCGCACGATCGTCGCGACCGAGGCGGCGAGCGCCGCGCCCATGGCGATGTTGAAGCCGCGGCGGCGGCGCTCGCTCCGTAGCAGCCGCCGCATGAAGGCGCCGCCGGCGAGCCAGACGAAGCCGCACGGCAGGGCGGCCGCCAGGAACACGGAGGCGAAGACCGCCGCCGCGGGCAGCCCCGGCCCCGCCTCCGGCTCGAGAAAGGTCGCCGCCGCCCCCGCGCTGACGATCCAGGCCTTCGGATTGACCCACTGCAGGGCGGCCGCCTCGCGAAACCCGAAGCCGCGCGGCACCGCCGACGGCTCGTTCGGCGGCGCGGTCGCGATGCGCCATGCCAGAAACAGGAGGAACGCCGCGCCGCCGAACCGGACGACCGACAGCGCCGGCCCCTCGCGCGGCGCGAGCTCCGCGATGCCGCCCGCCATGATCAGCATCATCGATCCCATTCCGGCGGAGACGCCGAAAAGGCAGGCGAGCCCGCCGCGTATCCCGAGATTGGCGCCGGCCGCAGCCAGCAAGACGTTGCTCGGCCCCGGCGTCACGGCCGCGACGACGGAGAAGAGGAAGAAGCCAATTGCCTGTTCGCTGCCCACGCGACCCGCGCTCTCCCGGCGCTTCTCTCGACTCGCGCCGGAGATTGGCCGCGCGGAGCGGCCGCGTCTTGAACGATCGTGCGTACGGGCCCGCCGACGGTCGCCGTCGGCAGACGGCTCGGAAGCCTCAGCTTCGGGGGGCGTGCTTCGACAGGATGCGCTGCAGCGTGCGCCGATGCATCTTCAGCCGGCGCGCCGTCTCCGAGACGTTGCGGTCGCACTGCTCGAAGACGCGCTGGATGTGCTCCCAGCGGACGCGGTCGGCCGACATAGGATCGACGGGCGGCGGCGGCAGCGCGTCGCCTCGTGCGAGGAGCGCCGCCTCGACCGCGTCCGCATCGGCGGGTTTCGGGAGATAGTCGAGCGCCCCGGCCTTCACCGCCGCGACGGCCGTGGCGATGTTGCCGTAGCCCGTCAGCACCACGATGCGCGCGCTCGGGCGCGCCCGCCGCAGCGCCTGAACCACGTCGAGGCCGCTCCCGTCGCCGAGGCGGAGATCGACCACGGCGAAGGCGGGCGGGCGATGAGTCGCCGCTTCGGTTCCGGACGCCACCGAATCGGCGGTGGCGACGATGAAGCCGCGCTTCTCCATCGCCCTCGCCAATCGCTGGCACAGCGGCGCGTCGTCGTCGACGATCAGCAGCGTGCGCTCTTCTTCCGGAAGCTCTGCGAGCGCGATTCGGCTGCTTTCTTCGGCCATGTCTTAGGGTACTCCCTGGTTTGCCTCTAGATTGCCACGGCGCCACTGAATGGCAACGTGGGCTCCGCCTTCCGGCAGATTCGAGAAAGAAAGACGCGCTCCGGACCGCTCGAGAAGCGTCTGCGCGATGAAGATGCCGAGCCCCATGTGTCCGCTTCGGTCGGACCGGCCGGAAATGTAGGGCTCGCCGAGGCGCGCGAGCACCTCCGGCGGAAAGCCGGTGCCGTCGTCGGCGACGTCGACGCCGATCGTGCTCGCGTCCCAGGACACGGTCACCGTGACCTCGGAATCGGCGAACTGGATCGCGTTCTGAATGAGGTTGCCGAGGCCGTGCAGGATCTCGGGGCTTCGCGCGACCATCGGCTCGTCGCCCTCGGTCGCCTGCGCTGTCACGTAGATGACGCGGACTCCCTCGCGCCGGTAAGGGGCGCCTGCCGCTTCCACGAGGGCCGAGATCGGCAGCTTCGCGTAAGGCGAGCCTCCGTCGGTTTCTGGCCGATGCGCGAGTTCGGCGAGGATCGTGCGGCAGCGCTCCGACTGGCTGAGAAGGAGCTTCGCATCCTCGTAATGGGGACTGTCGGGCGGCAGCTCGCGCACCAGCTCCTTCGCGATCACCGCGATCGTGGCGAGGGGGCTGCCGAGCTCGTGCGCCGCCGCCGCCGCGAGCGCCCCCACCGCCGAGACCTTCTGCTCGCGCGCGAGGGCGAGCTGGGTCTCGCTGAAGGCTTCGCCCATCCGCCGCGCGCCGCCGGCGATGTTCCAGACGTAGCCGGCGATGAAGAGGGTCGAAACGACGAGCGCCGCCCAGACGCCGAGCACGTAGGGAAACGGGAAGACCGGCGGCTGCCCCGACCAGGGAAGCTCCTCGTGCGCGACCGCGAGGATCGAGATCATGCACACCGCGAGCATCGAGAGGCCGAGCACGCTGCGGCGCGACAGGATGGTCGCGGCGACGGTCACCGGCGCGAGGATCAGGATCGCGAACGGGTTCTGGAGGCCCCCGGTGAGGTAGAGGAGCGCGCTCAGCTGGAGCACGTCGAAGCCGAGATAGAGCGCCGCGTCGAAATCCGCGATGCGCGCGGGGCGGGCGAGCGCGTTCGCGATGTTGAAGAGGACCGAGGCGCCGACCACGGCGAGGGCGCGCAGGATCGGCAGCTCGAAATGGAAAACGAAGTGGACGAGAAGCAGCGTGACGAGCTGCCCGACGATGGCGATCCATCGGATGAGCACGAGGATGCGCAGGCTCACCCGCGCCGGACCTGCGGTCGTCGGCGGCGCCGTCGTCAGGAGCTCGGCGAAGCCCGGCACTAACGGTCTCGCCAATGCCCCGTCCGAACGCCCGCTTCACGACCCGCAGACGGGAAAAGGAAGCGCGCGTTCGTCGTCGGCATGGACTCAGCTTTCGGCGGGACGGCGGCCCTCGCGCCGGATCGACCAGAGGACGCTGGCGCCCTCGCGGCCGACCTGACCGGAAAGGACGAGCTGCTGCGTCTTGCGCGGCGAACCGCCCGGACAATAGACGCTCTCGGCGATCGACAGCGCCGCGCCGTCTACCCTGAGACGCCAGCCGATGCCGCTCGGCAGCTTGAGGAGCGCGGCCGCGCCCTCCTGGATGAGCGACACCTGCACGGCCGGATGGAGATGGAAGCGCACCGCGAACTCGGCGCCGGCCCGGTTTCCGGAGAGCCGATCCTCGCCGCGCAGCTCGTCGCCGGCCGCGGTGAGGAACAGCCGCCGCGTATGCACGAGACCGAAGCGCGCGTCGTAGCCGTCGTGCCGCGCCTCGATCCACTGGCCTTCCTCGTTCTCGTCGCGACCGCAGAGGACGTCCGTCGGACGCCTTCCGATCCGCCCGTCGGCGCGCAGCTCGCTCGAGTTCGTGTCCTCGACCACCAGCGTCGAATGCGCCGCCGTCTGCCGGAAGCCACCGCAATTGACGACGACCCGCTCCTTGCCGTGGCTCATCTCGAAGGCGAGCGTGCCGGCGTGGCTCGCGGGCAGCCCCGTATCGACCACGATCGCGGTCTTGCCGCCGACGAGCCGCTGCCAGCCGGAATGCGGCGCCGCCTGGGGCGCGCGGCCCTTCGCCTCGGAGCGCGCGAGGAGAAGATCGAGCTGAATGGGAGTCTCCTCGACGCTCCCCTCGAACTGCGCGAGCCGGCCGTCGCCGTGACGGAAGAAGCGCAGCATCGGCGCGAGGCGGTCGATGGAGCCCTGGAGCCCCTCAGGCAGCGGCACCTCCGACGCGCGGAGCGCGGTGCGCACGTCGACGAGATCGCGCAGCACCTGCGCGAGGAGGGCGGGGCTGCGCTCGACATGGCCGCCGTCGGGGGCGATCTGGGAAGCGAGCTCCCGCTCGAGCTGGGCGAAGATCCGGTGGAGGCGGCGCTCCGACCAGCCGAGCGCGAGCGCGGCGAAGATCAGCCCCTTGAGCGCGGCGATGCGCGCCGCGCCGGCGCTCTCCCATCGGACGACGCGCGCGAGATGCGTCGCCTGCCGCGTCACGGACTGGACGAAGCTCGCATCGGCGCCGAGCTCGTCGGAATAGGCGATCCAGGCGGCGAGCCTCGCCCCGACGACGTCGGAGCGCCAGGCGAGCGCGTCCCACTGGCTGTTCTCCTCGATCCAGCGTCGGACGAAGGCGCGCGCGGCGGCCGCGCCGCCGGCGGCGATGAGATCGGCGAGCCAGGTGAAGCCGTGCAGCTCGGCGCGAAACTCCTCGCTCGCCCCCGACGGGGTCCAGAGCGGGGCCGGGTCGCGGATCGTCTTTCCGGCGAGGCGGAGCTCGCCGCCGAGGATCGCCCGGCCGTTCTCGACGTCACCCGGCCAGCGCACCGGCAGGCGCCGCGCCAGCGTCGCGGGCGCACGGCCTGCGAGCGTCCATCGGTAGAGCGGCGAGGCGAAGAAAAGCGCGGCAGCGGTCATTCTCTCTGCCCCCGAAGCCGTCGAATGTTCGCCGCGTAGGCGGCGGGGCCGCCGGCGAAGCTCGCCGTCCCGGCGACCAGCACGTCGGCGCCCGCCTCCACCACGGCGGCGGCCGTCTCGGCGTTGATGCCGCCGTCGACCTCGAGATCGATCGCGCGCCCCGAGGCGTCGATGCGGCTGCGCACGGCGCGGATCTTGTCGAGCTGGCTCGCGATGAAGCCCTGGCCGCCGAAGCCGGGATTGACGCTCATGACGAGGACGAGATCGAGATCGCCCAGAACGTAGTCAAGCCACTCCACCGGCGTGCCGGGGTTGAGCGCAACGCCCGCGCGCTTGCCGAGCGACTTGATGAGCTGGATCGTGCGATGAAGATGCGGTCCCGATTCGGGATGGACCGTCAGTATGTCGGCGCCCGCCGCGGCGAACTCGGGAATGTACGGATCGACCGGCGCGATCATGAGATGGACGTCGAAGGGCTGCGTCGCGAAGGGACGCAACGCTTTGACGACGGCGGGGCCGATCGTGATGTTCGGGACGAAGTGCCCGTCCATCACGTCGACATGGATCCAGTCGGCGCCGGCGGCGGCGATGTCGCGGACTTCCTCGCCGAGCCGGGCGAAATCGGCCGACAGGATCGATGGCGCGATGCGCGTCGGCTTCTGCATCGTGCCTTGGTAACAGGCTCGCATCGGAAGGTGCAACGCCGCGCGGCCAGGAGCGCCCCGCCGGCCGTGCGGAGCGACCGGCCGCGCGCCGCCGCCGGCGCCGCAAGCGCCTGGGGAGAGCCGAGAATCTCTGCCCTCGCGCGGCCGAAGCGCCCTCGATCGGCGCCCCTCGCGCCGCCCGCTCCCCGCGCGGCGTGAAGCGCTGCGCGAGGCATTTTTGGGACCGATTCGCGCCGAATCGCGGCGCGCCGCTCAGCCCTCGGCGGCTTCCTCGGCTTTCCGCCGCTCGAGGATCGCGACGAAGAAGCCGTCGGTTCGGGTGCGCGCCGGGTCGAGGCGCAGCATGGGCGTCTCGACCGGGCACTCCTTGCCGATCGTCGCCGCCCAGACCTCCTGCACCGGAACGAGGGCGAACTCGGGATTCGCCGCGAGAAAGCGCTCGACCTGCTGCTCGTTCTCCTCGGCGAGGAGAGAGCAGGTGACGTAGAGGAGCCGCCCGCCCGGCTTCACGAGCCGCTGCGCGCTGTCGAGGATCTCGGCCTGGACCGCGACGAGTTCCTCGAGGTCCTTCGGCTCCAGCCGCCATTTCGCATCGGGGTTGCGGCGCCATGTGCCGGTACCGGTGCAGGGCGCGTCGATGAAGACGCGGTCGAAGCCGTGCTTGTGCCGCTTCACCCATTTGTCGCGCGCGCTCGACAGAGGCTGGCGCTGCACGATGCTGGCGCCGGCGCGCCGCAGGCGCTGCGTCGCGCGCTCGAGGCGCCGCTCGGAGACGTCGCACGCGACGAGGTGTCCCTGGTTGCGCATCTCGGCGGCGAGCGCCAGGGTCTTGCCCCCGGCGCCGGCGCAGAAATCGACGACGCGCATTCCGGGCCGCGCATCGGCGAGAAGCGCGGCGATCTGGCTCCCCTCGTCCTGCACCTCGACGAGGCCTTCCTTGAAGACCCGGAGCGTCGCGAGAGGGATCCGCTCGTTGACGCGCAGGCCGAGCGGCGAGAGCGGCGTCGGCGTCGCCTTGACCCCCTCGGCGGCGAGCGCCTCGCGCACCGAGCGCCTTCCCTCCGCCTTGAGGCGGTTGACGCGCAGATCGAGCGGCGCGCCCTCGTTGAGCGCCGCCATCACGCGGTCGAGCGCCGGGCCGAACACGGTCTCGAGCTTGGGGCGAAGCCACGCCGGATAGCTCTCGCGCACCTCCGGCGGCATCTCGGGATGGCGGAGGCTCCGGCCCTCGATCCCGGCGAGCAGCCGCCGCTCGCCCGGCGAGAGCCGCTCCGGGCGGAAGCGGTCGCCGTCGCAGGCGCGGTCGATCGCCTCGGCCTTCCAGCCCTCGGCGAGGGCGAGCGCGGCGAAGACGCGCGGACGGGGGCTCGGCACCGCCCCGCCGGTCCGCTCGATCCACCAGTCGATCGCGCTCCGGTGGCGCAGCACGGCGTAGACGTGCTCTGAGATTGCGGCGCGGTCCTTGGCGCCGGCGAAGCGATGACGGCGGAACCACTCGCCGACCACGTCGTCGGCCGCGGCCCGCCCGCCGTCGATGGCGTGCACGAGCTCGATCGCCGCCTGAATCCGCGCGCCCGGTGTCATGAAGCTGCGTCGTCTAGCAGCTTTCGCGCGGCGGAGCGAGGCCGCGCCGGCGGGGCTTCGCGCGTTGTTCCGCTCCCGCTAGCCTCCGGTGATGCGAAGGAGGCAGGAGACAGGAGCACGAGATGAGGAAATCGATCGCCGTCCCGTTTCTCGCGATCGTGCTGACCGCGTTCGCCCTCATCCCCGTCGGGGCGCATTTCTTCGAGCTCTGGAACAAGATGGGCCTCGACCGCGACGCCTATTTCATCGTCCAGCAGATCTATCGGGGATGGGCGCTCTTCGGCATCGTGCTCTTCGCCGACCTCGCCGCGCTCCTGGCGCTCGCGGTTTCGCTGCGCGGCGAGAAGGGCCCGTTCCGGCTCGCCCTCCTCGCCTTCGGCCTCGTCGCGCTGTCGCTCGTGCTCTTCTTCCTCTGGACCTATCCCGCCAACCAGGCGACGCAGAACTGGACGGTGGTGCCCGCCGACTGGGAGCGGCTGCGCCTCCAATGGGAGCGCACGCACGCGATCGACGCGGTGCTGACCTTCCTCGCGCTCTGCGCGGCGACGCTCGCGAGCCTCCGCGCGCTCAGTGCTCGCGGAGGTAGTTCGGCGCCTCGCGGGTGATCGCGATGTCGTGCACGTGGCTCTCGCGCAGGCCCGCCTGCGTGATGCGCACGAAGCGGGCGTTGCGCTGGAGCTCGGCGATGGTCCGGTTGCCGGTGTAGCCCATCGCTGCCTTGAGCCCGCCGACGAGCTGGTGGATGACGTTGCCGAGCGGCCCCTTGTGCGGCACGCGGCCCTCGACGCCCTCCGGCACCAGCTTCAGCGTCGAGGTGACCTCCTGCTGGAAGTAGCGGTCGGCCGAGCCGCGCGCCATGGCGCCGACCGAGCCCATCCCGCGGTAGGACTTGTAGGTGCGCCCCTGGTAGAGGAACACCTCGCCCGGCGCCTCGTCGGTGCCCGCGAAGAGCGAGCCCAGCATCGCGACGTCGGCGCCCGCGGCGAGCGCCTTGGCGAGATCGCCCGAGAACTTGATCCCGCCGTCCGCGATCACCGGCACGCCCGATTTGCGCGCCTCGGCGACGCAGTCGAGAATCGCCGTCAGCTGCGGCACGCCCACGCCGGCGACGATGCGCGTGGTGCAGATCGAGCCCGGGCCGATGCCGACCTTGACCGCATCGGCGCCGGCGTCGATGAGGGCGCGCGTCCCTTCGGCGGTCGCCACGTTGCCGGCGACGATCTGCGTGTAGTTCGAGAGCTTCCGGATGAGGCGGACGCTGTCGAGCACCTTCTGCGAGTGGCCGTGCGCCGTATCGACCACGAGGACGTCGACGCCGGCGGCGAAGAGCGCCTCGGCGCGCTCGATCCCGTCGGGGCCGGTCCCGGTCGCCGCCGCGACGCGCAGCCGGCCCGAGGCGTCCTTGCAGGCGTGCGGATATTTCTGCGCCTTCTCGATGTCCTTGACCGTGATGAGGCCGACGCAGCGATACGCGTCGTCGACGACGAGCAGCTTCTCGATCCGGTGCTGATGGAGGAGCCGCTTCGCCTCCTCGCGATCGACCGTCTCCTTCACCGTGACGAGCTTGTCCTTCGTCATCAGCTCGGCGACGGGCTGATTCGGGTTCGAGGCGAAGCGCACGTCGCGGTTGGTGATGATGCCGACCAGCTTGCGCGACCCGCGCTCGACCACGGGGATTCCGCTGATGCGGTTGTCGGCCATGAGCTTCAGCGCGTCGGCGAGGCTTTCGTCCGGATGGATGGTGAGCGGGTTCACGACCATCCCCGCCTCGAACTTCTTCACCTTGCGGACCTCGTCGGCCTGCACCGCGATCGGCATGTTGCGGTGGATGACGCCGAGCCCGCCCGCCTGCGCCATCGCGATCGCGAGATTGCTTTCGGTGACCGTGTCCATCGCCGCGGAGATGAGCGGGATGCCGAGCTCGATCTCCCGCGTGAGCCGGGTCCTGGTGTCCGTCTCGGTCGGCAGCACTGCCGAGGCGGCAGGCACCAGGAGAACGTCGTCGAAGGTGAGCGCCTGCCGGATTTCCATACCAACCATCCCGCTGACCAAAGGTTGGCGGCGCAATATACACAGGATGCCTTACGCGTCGAGGCCGAGCTTCCGGCAGATCCGGCGAAGGCGGCCGCCGAGGATCGCTCCGCTCGCACACCGTGTCGCGGAAGCGCCCGCCCTCCTGCCGGAGCGCCGCGCGCCGGCATGGCAGCCATGCCCGTGCCGGCGAACCGACATAGGCGGGTCTCGGAACGCCCGTCGCCGCGCCGCGGCCTGACGGCGAGATTGCTTGCCGCCGTCCTTCGCGCCCCTATACTCCCGCGCGCTCTCGGACCCGACGAAGGACCTTCATGACGTCTCCCGCTCTCGACGTGGTCGGCATCGGCAACGCGATCGTCGACGTGATCGCGCACGCCGACGACGCCTTTCTCGCCCGCCAGGGCCTCGTCAAGGGCACGATGACCCTCATCGACGAGCGGCGCGCCGAGGCGCTCTACGCCGAGATGGGGCCCGGCATCGAATCGTCCGGCGGCTCGGCCGGGAACACGATGGCGGGGCTCGCCTCGCTCGGCGGCCGCGGGGCCTATGTCGGAAAGGTTCGCGACGACCAGCTCGGCGCGGTCTTCCGGCACGACATCACGGCGATCGGCGTGCGCTTCTCGACGCCGGCCGCGACCAGCGGCCCCTCGACGGCGCGCTGCCTCATTCTCGTCACGCCCGACGCGCAGCGCACGATGAACACCTATCTCGGCGCCTCCGTCGCGCTGGGGCCCGAGGACATCGACGAGGCGGAGATCGCGGCGGCGCAGGTGACCTATCTCGAGGGCTACCTCTTCGATCCGCCGCACGCCAAGGAGGCGTTCCGCAAGGCGGCGCGCGCCGCGCACGCCGCCGGGCGCAAGGTCGCGCTCACGCTCTCGGACCCTTTCTGCGTCGAGCGCCACCGGGCCGAGTTCCGCGAGCTCCTCCAGAACCATGTCGATCTCCTCTTCGCGAACGAGGCGGAGATCCTCTCGCTCTTCGAGACGGAGAGCTTCGCGGAGGCGGCGCGGCAGGTGCGCGGGATGTGCGAGGTCGCGGCGCTCACGCGCTCCGAGAAAGGCTCGGTCGTGGTCGCGGCGCACGAGACGCACGAGATCCCGGCCGCGAAGCCGGAGAAGCTCGTCGACACGACGGGCGCCGGCGACCTCTACGCGAGCGGCTTCCTCTACGGCTTCACGCGCGGCAGGGACCTCGCCGTCTGCGGCCGCCTCGGCAGCCTCTGCGCCGCCGAGGTGATCAGCCATTTCGGCGCCCGCCCCGAGGCGCCGCTCGCCAGGCTCGCCGCCGACGCGGGCCTCGCCTGACCGGCGCTCCTCCTCCCGAGGAGTCAGAACGAGAGCGTCGCGGCGCCCTTCTTGATCTCGGCGTGCATCGCGCTCGCGCCGGCGATGATGACGCCGTCGATGAGATCCTCCTGCTTGTAGCCGCGCGATTCCACGCATGGCGGGCAGGCCCAGATGACGCCGCCCCGCTTCTGGAAATCCTCGATCAGGGCGGCGAGGGGCTGCAGCGGCGAGACCTGCGTCATGCGCTGCCCGCCGCGCCGGACGAGGTCGATCGCGGCGCTCGTCAGGAAGATGAAGACCTCGAGGCCCGCCGTCAGCCCGCCATTGGCGATCGTGAAGGCGACGGACGACAGCTCCGAATCGATGCCTTTTGTAACGAGAACGACGAGTTTGCGGGTTTCGGCCTGCATTGATTTCGCCTCCGAGTTTGCGGTCGGAAGCGGGTGTACAGACTTAAGGGCGCGACGTCTTTGACCGGACGGCCGGAAGGATTGACCGGGACGCCGGACGATCCTCCTCCGACGCCCGCGCCGCGCGATCTCAAGGCGTGATCGCGATTTTCAGGACGCCGTCGCGCTGGTGCGCGAAGAGCTCGTACGCCTCCTCGATCCGGTCGAGCGGGAAGCGGTGCGTGACGAGCGGCCGGAGGTCGAGCCGGTCGGAAGCGATCACGTTCATGAGACGCCGCATGCGCTCCTTGCCGCCCGGGCAGAGCGTCGTCACGATCTTGTGGTCGCCGAGCCCGGCAGCGAAGGCGTCGAGCGGGATCTTCAGATCGCTCGAATAGACACCGAGGCTCGACAGCGTCCCGCCGGGCCGCAGCACGCGCAGCGCCGCCTCGAAGGTCGCCTGCGTGCCGAGCGCCTCGATCGCGACGTCGACGCCGCGCCCGCCGGTGAGGCGAAGGATCTCCTCCACCGGATCGACGCGCTTGAAGTCGACGACGTGGTCGGCGCCGAGCCGCTGCGCGATCGAAAGCCGCTCCGGCACGGTCTCGACCGCGATGATGGTTGTCGCGCCCATGAGCCGCGCGCCCGCGGTCGCGCAGAGCCCGATCGGTCCTTGCGCGAACACCGCGACTGTATCGCCGATGCGGATCTTGCCGCTCTCCGCGCCGCTGAACCCGGTCGACATGATGTCGGGGCACATCAGGACCTGCTCGTCGTCGAGCCCGTCCGGCACCGGGGCGAGATTGGCCATCGCGTCGGGCACGAGGACGTACTCGGCCTGGCAGCCGTCGATCGTGTTGCCGAACTTCCAGCCGCCGGCCGGCTTCCACCCGTGCGATGTGCCGGGGCCGTCCTGCGCGTGGCAGCCGGCGAGCGAGGCCTCGCTGTAGCCGCTCGGCGTGATCGCGCCCGCGATGACGCGCTGGCCCTCGCGGTAGCCCTTCACGGCCGAGCCCAGCTTCTCGATGACGCCGACCGGCTCGTGCCCGACGGTGAGCCCGCGCGCGACCGGATACTCGCCGCGCAGGATGTGGATGTCCGTCCCGCAGATCGTCGTGGTTGTCACCCGCAGGAGCGCGTCGAGCGGGCCGGGCTCGGGAACCGGCTTCTCTTCGAGAACGATGCGGCCGGGCTCCAGGAACACCGCTGCCTTCATCCGCGCCATGACGCCCTCCCGTCCCTTTCGTTCGGCGATGCCCCGGCGGCGAGCCGCCTCGCGGGCGCCGCTTCATATGGACCGGGATCAGACAGCGGCAACGGAGGACGGGGCTGGCATCGGCCCCTATCCATGGGAGGATGCGGCCGCCGGTCCCGCACCGATCCGTTCTGTGATAGGGTGATCGCGTCCGACGCTCTGGTGCGGCATGGAATGTGCGAGCTGCAAGGCCGACATTCCCGACGACAGCCGCTTCTGCATCGCCTGCGGTGCAGCGTTGCTCTCCCTGTGCTCTCGCTGCGGCCATGCCAATCCGGCGCGCGCGGCGTTTTGTGCCGGATGCGGTCATAGGCTCGGCGCGATCGCTTCCGATGCTGCGCCGCCCGCGGCGCCGGGATCGGCGCCGACCCGCGCCTCGGCCGAGCGGCGGCAGCTCACGGTCATGTTCTGCGACCTTGTCGGATCGACCGCTCTCGCCGCGCGGCTCGACCCGGAAGACCTTCGGGAGATCATCGGCGCCTATCAACGGCGCGTCGCGAAGGTGGTCGGCCGATACGACGGCTTCGTCGCCAAGTATATGGGCGACGGCGTGCTGCTCTATTTCGGCTATCCCCGGGCGCACGAGGACGACGCCGAGCGCGCGGTCCGCGCCGGGCTGAAGCTCGCAGCGACGATGCACCGCGTCCCGAACCGCGGCGGCGAGAAGCTGCGGGTCCGCGTCGGCATCGCCACCGGGCTCGTGGTGGTCGGCGATCTCGTCGGCTCGGGCGAGGCGCAAGAGCGCGGCGTCGTCGGCGAAACCCCCAACCTCGCGGCGCGGCTGCAGGCCCTCGCCGAGCCGGACGCGGTGGTGATCGCGGCGGGCACCCGTCAGCTTCTCGGCGGCTTGTTCGAGTGCGAGGACCTCGGCGCGCTCGCGGTGAAGGGCTATGCCGAGCCGGTGCGCGCGTGGCGGGTCCGCGGCCGCAGCGCGGCGGAAAGCCGCTACGAGGCGCTCCATGCCGCCGCAGGGACGGTGCCGCTCGTCGGGCGCGAGGAGGAGATCGGAATGCTGTGGCGCCGCTGGCGGCGGGCAGCGCGCGGCGAAGGCCAGGTCGTGCTGATCTCCGGCGAGCCGGGCATCGGCAAGTCGCGGCTGGTCGCTGCCGCGCAGGAGCGGATCGAGGGCGAGCCGCATACGCTCCTGCGATACTTCTGCTCGCCCTATTACCAGGACAGCGCCCTCCATCCCGTCATCGCGTATCTGGAGCGCGCGGCCGCGTTCGGGCGCGACGACGCCCCGGAGGCGAAGCTCGACAAGCTCGTCGCCGCGCTCGCCCCTGCATCGCCGCCCGCGGACGACGTGGCGCTCCTCGCCGAGCTTCTGGCGCTGCCGGGCAGCGCCCGTTATCCGCGTTCGAGCCTCGCGCCGCAGCGCAAGAAGGAGAAGACGTTCGAGGCGCTGCTGCGGCAGCTCCATGGATTGGCCCGACGGCAGCCCGTGCTGATGGTGTTCGAGGACGCGCACTGGAGCGATGCCTCCTCGCGCGAGCTGCTCGATCTCACGGTCGGGCAAGCCGCCAGCTGGCCGGTTCTGCTCCTGATCACCTTCCGGCCCGAGTTCGACCCGCCATGGGTCGGCCAGCCGCATGTGACCGTGCTGACGCTCAGTCGCCTCGACCGGCGCGACGGGACCGCGCTCGTCCGGTCGGTGCTCGGCGACAACGCGGTCGCGAGCGATCTCGTCGAGGAGATCGTCGAGCGCACCGACGGGGTGCCCCTCTTCATCGAGGAGCTGACCAAGGCGGTGCTGGAGGCCGGCGAAACCGGCGCCGAGGCAGCGCTCGCGACGACGCCGTCGGGCGAATTCTCCGTTCCGCCCACGCTGCACGCGTCGCTCATGGCGCGGCTCGACCGGCTGGGTCCCGCCGCGAAGGAGGTGGCGCAGGTCGGCGCCGCGATCGGGCGGGAGTTCTCGTACGAGCTGCTGTGCGCCGTCGAGGATCGGGGCGCGAACGAGGTGCATGCCGCGCTCGGCCGGCTCGTCGATGCCGGGCTGCTGTTCCGCCGCGGCACGCCACCCGAGGCGTCGTACACCTTCAAGCACGCCTTGGTGCAGGACGCTTCCTACAGCACGTTGTTGCGCGCGATGCGGCAGCAGCTTCACGCCCGCATCGCCGCCGCGCTCGAGCAGCGATTCCCGGAAACCGCGGAGATCCGCCCCGAGCTGATGGCGCGGCACTTCACCGAGGCGGGCCTCGTCGACCGTGCCGTCGCGCACTGGCGCAAGGCCGGCGAGCAGGCGGTTCGCCGCGCGGCGAACCGGGAAGCGATCGAGCATTTCCGCCGCGCCCTGTCGCTCAACGACGCGCTGCCCGACGGCGTCGATCGACGGCGGACCGAGCTCGCTGTCCTCTCGCAGCTCGGTCCGGCCCTCATGAGCCTTCACGGCTGGCCCGCGCCGGAGGTAGGCGCCGCCTTCGAGCGGGCCGGCGAGGTCGCACGCCAGCTCGAAAGCTCTGCCGATCTCGCGCCGCCGCTCGTTGGCCTGTGGCTCTTCCACATCTCCGGCGGCCAGTTCGCACGCGCGGAGACGATCTCGGACGAGCTGTTCCGGATCGCGCGGGAGCTCGAAAACCCCGAGCTGCTTTTGCAGGCGCACCATTCCGCCTGGCCGACGTGCTATCTCGGCGGAAGGCTCGCGAAGGCTTCCGAGCACATCGACGCCGGCATGGCGCTCTACGACGAGGCGCGGCACGAGCGGCATCGTTACCTCTATCTCGGGCACGATCCGGCCGTGTGCGCCCTGGCGATCGCCGCGCCCGTACAGTGGCTGCTCGGCTACCAGGACCGCGCCGTCCGACTGGAACGGGAGGCGAGCGAGCTGGCGCGGCGCCTGCGGCACGCACCCTCGCTGGCGCACGCGCTGTGGTTCATCGGCGAGTGTCAGGTCGCGCGCGGCGACGTCGCCGCCGCTGCCGCAACGGCGGCCGAGCTGCTCGCGCTCTGCGAAGAGCACCGCCTGCCGCAGCCGCGCGCGACGGCGCTCATGTTCCTCGGCTGGGCGGCGGCGCGCGCCGGCGAGATCGACGAAGGAACGCGGCGCCTCGAGGAAGGCCTCGACGTCTGGAACCGGCTCGGCGCCCGCTCCTATCTGCCGCGCGGACTTTGCCTTCTCGCGGAAAGCCGGCTTCTGGGACGGCGACATGCGGAAGGGCTGGAGCTGGTCGCGCGGGCCCTCGCCATCGCCGCAGAGAGCGGCGAGGCATGGTACGTCCCCCGGCTGTACCATCTCCGTGCGGAACTCTTGCAGGCGCGAGGCGGGGATGCCGATGCGGCCGAGGCGAGCCTGCGGACAGGGCTCGACCTTGCGCGCGCGCAGGGCGCGAGAGGCTGGGAGCTGCGCGTCGCGGCCAGCCTCGCCCGGCACTGGCTCGAGCACGGCAGACGCGACGATGCCCGCACCCTTCTCGCCGCGACCTCTTCCCGCTTCCCCGAGCGCCTTGTCACGCCCGATCTCGAGGCAGCCGAGGAATTGCTCGCCAGGCTGACCGAATAGGACAGCCGGGGCGGCATCGCGGCCGAGATCGGTCGCTAAACGAAATCTCTCCGACAGCTCGGAAAACGAAATCTCTCCGAC
>JADGGZ010000046.1 GCA_019689675.1 Rhodospirillales bacterium
GTTTCCCGGGACGCGATTCCCGGGCCCCATTGAAGCAGCTCGAGGCCCTTCTGCTCGAGGCTGATCATGTCCTGTTTCCCGGGACGCGATTCCCGGGCCCCATTGAAGCGTTGCTGCCGACGAGTCGGTGAGCGCGTCCAGGCTGTTTCCCGGGACGCGATTCCCGGGCCCCATTGAAGCGAGCAGGAGCCGGAGGTCCTCCACTCGGAGGCCACCTGTTTCCCGGGACGCGTTTCCCGGGCCCCATTGAAGCATCGAGGGGCTGCCGCCGAGGTACCGGCGCCGCGTGTTTCCCGGGACGCGATTCCCGGGCCCCATTGAAGCTTATCCGGTGCGTAAAGGTCAGGCATTGTTCTCCTTGTTTCCCGGGACGCGATTCCCGGGCCCCATTGAAGCTGCCCGGCGTGCGACGAGGCAGTCCGCTGGGCGAAGGGGTTTCCCGGGACGCGATTCCCGGGCCCCATTGAAGGTGCTCCACCGTCTGCAGCCATCTGTCGCCCTCGTCGTTTCCCGGGACGCGATTCCCGGGCCCCATTGAAGCCTGCGTCTACGGTCACGCATCTCGCGTCGTCGCTCGTTTCCCGGGACGCGATTTCCGGGCCCCATTGAAGCTTCGGCGAGGAGGGCACGCTCCCCGAGGAGACGTTCGTTTCCCGGGACGCGATTCCCGGGCCCCATTGAAGCTCCTTGATCTTGCGCACCTGGTCCTGGGCCTTCTTGTTTCCCGGGACGCGATTCCCGGGCCCCATTGAAGGAATTCCGCCACCTCAGGCATCAACACGTCATACTCCCAGGTTTCCCGGGACGCGATTCCCGGGCCCCATTGAAGCGGGTAGAGGACGCCGCGGTGCCGGGCGCCGTAGACGTTTCCCGGGACGCGATTCCCGGGCCCCATTGAAGCTCGTCGAACGGTGCCTCGGCCGAGAACCCGGTGATGAGTTTCCCGGGACGCGATTCCCGGGCCCCATTGAAGCGCGGTAGAAGAGGGCGTCGGTCGGTTTGCGGAAAGTGGGTTTCCCGGGACGCGATTCCCGGGCCCCATTGAAGCAGCTCGAGGCCCTTCTGCTCGAGGCTGATCATGTCCTGTTTCCCGGGACGCGATTCCCGGGCCCCATTGAAGCTGATGAGGTCGCGGGCAAGCGCAACGCGGCCGCTTCGTTTCCCGGGACGCGATTCCCGGGCCCCATTGAAGCCCCTCGCGCAGCACGTACCACTCCGAGTCGCGCGACTGCGTTTCCCGGGACGCGATTCCCGCGCCCCATTGAAGCTGATCGGATGGGCGGCGAAGAAGACGGCCGAATGCCATCCCGGCGGGGCATCATCGACACGGACGGGCGACCATCGGGCCTCCCGGTTCTCGCGCATGGAGATTCCGCGCATGCACAGGTTCTCAGACCGCGCAGGGTCGGCCGGCCACTCGCGCTAACGCGACCGGCGATGTAGCCTTCCACCCGGTTGTACGGTGTCGGTACCCCGAAACGCTGATCTCGCGGCTCAATAACCCAGCCTAAGCGTACCCCTGTCAACGCGTCACCGACGCCCTCACGAACGCCAACGCACGACTCGGGGCCACCGTGGATCACTGCTCCTTCGATGTAGAGTTTCTCCTCTCCTTCTCCATACCGGTTTATCCCGGCGCGCACAACCGCCGCCGCAGGCACTCCAGCCTCGGCTACCGCTCGCCCGCGGAGTTCGAGAGCGACCACTACGAGAGGACGGGTGACTGCGCGTCTAAGACCGTGAGATAATCTTCAATCAAGAACAAGCAAGGGCTGCCTAACGTCTACGTGTCCACCGAAGCGGGGGAAGCCCACCAGCGCCAACCGCGTCCGCCTCGACGACCTCAACCACCAGCTCATCGAACACATCCACATCGAGCGTCATCAAGCCGTCGCACAAGAAGAGAAGGTGACGGCCGCGTAGAATCAAGCGCCGGAGCCCACGCCGAAACGAAGTTACAGCGCTCCGGGGACACGACCGTGCGGACGATCACGCCGCCACTTACGTAAGAGCGAGCGCAAGAGCGCACCGACGAGGAGGCGAAGGCCTCCGACCGGCGCGGCCGTCGGCCGCGTCGCCGATAGCAGCCCGGGTTCGGATACGCGCTGGCCGGCGTCGGCAGGCAATGCAGCCGTCTCCAGCTTCGCGGCGATGCGCTCGGCGAACTGCTCCGTCAGCCGCGATGCCACATCCACGACGACGCCGCCGCCGTACTGCGCCACCGGGCCCCGCAGGACGAGCTCGGTGACAACGTCCACGCGCACGCCTCTGTCTTCCGGGACGACGGTCGAGGTAATCGTCGCCTCCGCGTTTCCGCGGCCCCTCGCCTCGCGCGCGTTAATGGCGAGAACGACGCGCTTGGTAGCTTCGTCGCGCTGCTCGCGCGTCACGTCGGCGAGGAAGCGGAGGGCGATCGGCCCGAGCTTCACCTGGAGCGCAGCCTTCCAGGCGTTCTCGCCGATCACCTCGACAAGCTCGGCCCCCGGCATGCACGGCACGACCTCGGGGACGTCGTTCAAAAGCCGCCACGCATCCTCGACCGGCGCCGCCACCCGAAAGTGGTTCTCGAGCTGCATCAACCGATCGTGATCGTTGTGCCGTCCGAGCCGGCGTCGTCGTGCTTGCACGGGATTCTCGCGTCCTCGTGGCTCGTCACGAGCCGGCCGTCCTCGAGAACAACGCAGTACGCCTCCACATGCGGATCGATCCCGAAGCCGACGTTGCAACGCGTGATCGGGACATGTCGGTATCTCCGGCCCACGGAGACGCAGGCGAGCCATGTGTAGTCCACGTGCTTCGCCCGCAGACGCTCGACCATCAGCCTCTTCGCAACGGCAGGCTTCGCCTCGGTCAGCTTCGGCGCAGCTGCTGAGATGCCGCCGCAGCCGGCTGCAGCCAGTACGGAGACAAGCCCCGCTGTGCCGGCTACCCGCTTCACGCCGACAGCACCACCTTCGTTGCCTCACGCGAGTCGAACAGCCGGTAGGCTTCCGCAGCGTCGTCGAGCGGCATCCGGTGGGTGATAACCAGCGTCGGGTCGAACTCGGCCGCGGCGAGTCGCTCGAGCAGGGCTGTCCCGTCCGCCGCCGGGTCGCCGATGGAGAAGCGGAGCGTCAGCTCGCGTTCGAACATCCGGCCGTTGTCGAGCGGGTAGTCCGGCTCGAAGTGCGCGCCGACGACGGAGACGACCCCGCGCCCTCGCGCGAGGGAGAGCGAGGCGTCGAGGGCGCCGAGAGACCCGGCCGCCTCAATCACGACGTCGGCGCCGAGGCCGCCAGTGGCGGCAGCGACCGCGTCGGCGGCGTCGCCGGGCGTCACCGCCTCCGCGCCGAGCCGGGCGGCGAGCTCGCGGCGGACGGGAACACCGTCCACCGCGATCAACCTCCCTGCGAGCGGCGCTGCGCACAGCACCGCCATCAGCCCCACCGGGCCGCAGCCGACGACCACAACCGTGTCGCCCTCGCGCACATCGCCGCGGACGACAGCGCCGTAGCCCGTCGGCAGGACGTCGGCGAGGAAGATCGCCGCCTCGTCCGAGACCGTCTCCGGCAGCGCGCGCAGCGCCCGGTCGGCCTGCGGCACCCGGACTAGCTCCGCCTGCCCGCCGTCGAGCCGCGGGTAGACGCCCGAGTAGCCGAACAGCGAGCGGCCCTCGCACTGCGTCACGCGGCCCGCACGGCAGGAGGGGCAGGTGCCGTCCGAGATCATGCTCGTGTTGACGACACGGTCGCCGGGCTTCACCGCCGTGACGCCGGGGCCAACCTCGACGACCTCCCCGGCGAACTCGTGGCCGAGGATCGTGCCGGCCTCGAAGCCCGGAGTCAGCCCGTGGAACGGGAGGAGGTCGGCGCCGCAGATCGCGGTGGCGCGGACCCGGACGATCGCATCGCCCGGGGCGAGGATGCGGGGATCCGGCACTGCCTCCACGGCCAGCTTCCCGGGCGCATGCAGGACGACCGCCTTCATGCCGGCTGCTCGATCTCGATGAGGTAGCCGTCCGGGTCGACGCAGAAGAAGCGGCACCCGCCCCACGGCGGCTCGTACGGGTCGGCGAGGAAGCGGACGCCCCGCTCCACGAGCCGCGCGTGCTCGGCGCGCGCGTCCTCGACCTCGACGACGAGCAGCGCGTCCGCCTGCGAGACGTCAGCCGGCGTCCGCAGCTCGACACCGGGGCGGTCCTCCGCCGGGTGCCCCTGCTCGGCGAGGGAGAGCCGCGTCCCGGCGAGGACGAGCGTCGCGTAGGGCGGGTCCTCGTAGAGCGCCTCGACCTTGAAGCCGAGCGCATCCCGATAGTAGGCGACCGACCGCCCGACGTCGGCGACGGCGAGGATCACTCCGGCGCGCGTCGCCATCTAGTTGTGGGTGTGTCCGCCGTCGGCGACCAGCATCTGGCCCGTGATCCAGCCGGCCTCCTCGGAGGCGAGGAACGCCACCGCAGGCGCGATGTCGGCCGGTACCGCCCGCCGAGGAATCGCCTGCAGCATCTGGACGAACTCGAACGCCTCCGCGTGCTTCGACGCGAGCACGCCCTCGCTCGCCGTCAGCCCGGGCGCTACCGAGTTGACGGTGATCCCGTGCGGGCCCAGCTCGCGGGCGAGCGCACGCGTGAAGGCGAACACGCCGCCCTTCGAGGCGACGTAGTGCGCGAGGTTCGGCGTGCCCGCGAGGACGACGTTCGAGGCGACGTTGACGATCCGGCCGTAGCCGTTCTCCCGCATCGCCTTCTGGGCGTAGTGGTTGGTCAGGAACGTCCCGTCGAGGTTGACGGACATGATCCGCCGCCACTCGGCGAAGTCGATCTCGTCCCACGGCGTGAACGGGACGATCGCGGCGACGTTCACGAGCACGTCCAGGCGGCCGTGCCGCGCCACCGTCTCCTCGACCATCCGCCTGACGTCGTCCTCCTGTGACACGTCCACGCGGAGCGTCGCCCCCTCCTGGATGTCGGCGCCGACGACCGTCGCGCCCTCCGCCTCGAGCTTGTCGGCGACCGCCTTGCCAATGCCCTGCTTCGCACCGGTGACGATCGCGACCCGGTTGTCGAGCCTGCCCATCTGCCCTCCTAGACCTCGTAATGCTCCGGCGCCCGGCGGTAGCCGCGCCACTCGTCCATGTCGTGCGAGTAGAAGATGCGCGCCCCCGTCTCCTCGGCGACCTGCTTGACGCGCGCGATCGAGCGGACGCCATCGACCGGCGTGTGATGGAAGCCGGGCTGGATCCCCCGCTCCATGGCCGTCGCCGTGTACGCGACGTCCATCGCGAAGAGCATCGGCTGCTCGCCCTCGAGGAGGACCGAGCAGTGGCCGACGGTGTGCCCCGGGGTGTGCAGGATCCGGATCCCCGGCGCCAGCTCGAACTCGTCGCCGGAGAAGGTCTCGATGTTCGCGCCCTCGTAGTCCCACGACTTGTCCGAGTAGCCGAAGAACTCGAACGGCTCGTGATTGCACGCCTGCGCCAGCTCCAGCTCGTGGATCAGGTGGCGGACGTCCGTGCCCTTGAAGAGCTGGTTGCCGCCGACGTGGTCGATGTGCAGGTGCGAGTTGACGACGGCGGTGACGTCGCCCAGGCCGAACCCGCACGACTCGAGCTGGGCGGGGATCGTCTGCTCCTCCGTCCGCTCGGGTAGCTCGAAGGGGAGCACACGGTTCATGTGGTCGAGGTCGAACCCCGTGTCGAAGAGGAAGAGGCCCTCGTCGTGCTCGACGAGCACGCTGTAGACTGGGATCCGCACCTGCTCGCCCGGCACGTTCCACATCAGTTGCGTGTGCTCGATCACGATCGAGCCGTTGTCCAGCAGCCAGACTTTCATGTATCAGGCCTCCAGCGCCTTCCGCACGGCGACGAGCTTGGCGGCGCGCTGCGCGCGCAGCTCCTCGATCTGCTCCGGCGTGTAGTCGTAGATGCCGCCCCCGGTCTTCATGCCGAGGCGGCCCTGCTCGATCTTCTTGCGGATCGTCGCCGAGACCTCGCCCGACGTCGAGAGGTCCTTGTTCAGGTAGGAGCCGACGGCGTTGTAGATGTCAAGGCCGGCCATGTCGAGCAGCTCCATCGGGCCGATCACCGCGAGCTTGTAGCCGATGCCCCAGCGGACGTTCAGGTCGAGTCCCTCGGGGCTGACGATGCCGCGGTCGACGAGGTCGAGGCACTCGCGGAGGATCGCGTACAGGATCCGGTTCTCGACGAAGCCGGGCACTTCCTTCTCCTGCACCGGGTGGTAGCCGACGCGGCGCACCAGCTCGTTGGTCGCGTCGACGGCGCCCTGCCCCGTGCGCTCGCCCGGGATCACCTCGATCATCGGGATCAGGTGCGGCGGGTTCGACCAGTGCATCCCGACGACGCGCTCGGGGTGCTTGCAGACCGTCTGGATGTTCGTGATCGGGATCCCGGAGGTGTTCGAGGCCAGGATCGTCTCGGGCGAGACGGCGGCCTCGAACTGGCGAAAGACCTCGTGCTTGAGCTCGAGCTTCTCCGGAACCGCCTCGATCACGAACTCGACGCCGTCGAGCGCCGCGTTCAGGTCGCTCTCGAACCGGAGCGAGCCGCCGTCCTCCTGCGCCGCCTCGAGCCGCTCGAGCACGGTCGCCGCCAGCTCGGCCGCGCCCTTCGCGCGCTCGAGCGCCTCCGCGCTGACGTCGTAGAGCGCCGTCTCGATTCCCACCCGCGCCAGGACGGCGCCGATCCCCGGCCCCATCGTCCCGGCGCCGATCACCGCTGCACGCCTCACTGCTGCCACTTGCCCTCCTTCTTCAGCTCCTGAATCCGCCGCCAGACGCGCTCCGGCGTCAATGGCAGCTCGTTCATCGGCACCCCCGCGTCGGCGAGCGCGTTGACGATCGCGCCCGGCACCGCCGCGAGCGCGCCTTCGCCGCACCCCTTGGCGCCGTACGGCCCCGGTCCGTCCTCGTTCTCCACGATCAGGCATGTCATCGACTCGGGCACGTCGGTGAAGCTCGGGACGCGGTAGTCGAGGAGCGTGTCGTTCAGCAGCATTCCCTCCTTGTAGACCATCTCCTCGAAGAGCGCGTTGCCGATCCCCTGCAGCGTCGCGCCCTCGTCCTGGCGCTCGATGAGCTGCGGGTTGATCGCGCGGCCGACGTCGGCTACGGTCGCGGTGCGCCGGACGCGCACGAACCCTGTGTCTGGGTCGACCTCGACCTCGGCGGCACCCACGCACACCTCCCAGAAGACCGGCCCCTCGGCGTACGAGCCGCTGCCGACCGGGGCGACCTCTCCGCGACCGATCAGCTCGCCCCCGGCGAAGCCGAAGTGCTTGCGCATGAGCGCGAGGTAGTCGTCCGGGTCAATGTCGCTCGTGCCGGCGATCCGCTCCAACTGCTCGCGGATGTCCGCGGCGGCCCTCTGTACCGCGAGGCCGGCGACGGTAGTGGAGCGGCTCGCGCCGGTGGAGCGGTCGAAGGGCGTGAAGCGCGTGTCAGCGCCGCGCACCGTGACGCGCTCGGAGTCGATTCCGAGCTCCTCCGCCGCAATCTGCGCGAGCGCCGTCCGCGACCCTTGTCCCATCTCCGTCGTACCGACGAGGACGACGACGCGGCCGTCGGCCTCGAGACGGCAGACCGCGCTCGACACCGGGTGCGCGCCGGCCGCGAGCACGCCGACAGAGACGCCGCGGCCGACGAGCGGCGGCTTCGGCTCCTCCCAGCCGACCGCCTCCGCAACCTTCTCGACGTCGCCGACAAGGTCGGCGTCAAGCGGCTTGCCATCCATCCGCACCTCCTCGCCCGGCGTCAGGAGGTTCCGCCGGCGGATCTCGACCCGGTCGACCCCGGCGCGGCGCGCAACCTCGTCGACCTGGCTCTCGCCGATCCATTGCATGTGCGTCGCGCCGAAGGCCCGGTAGGAGCCGGCGGGCGCGAGGTTCGTGTACACACAGGAGACGTCGACGCGGTAGGCCTCCCAACGGTACGGGCCGGGCGCGGCGTCGCCCGCGGTGGCGACGACGCGCGGGCCGTTGTCCGCGTAGGCGCCAGTGTCGAAGAGCGCAGTCACCTCACGCGCGAGCAGCCGTCCGTCCGCGGTTGCCGCCGTCCGCATGCGACACCGCATGTTGTGGCGGCGCGTTGTCACCATCGACTCGCCGACGCGGTTCTGGATCTTCACCGGCCGCCCCGCCTTGCGGGCGAGCGCCACCGTGAGCGGTTCCATCTTCGTGTACGACTTCGAGCCGAAGCCACCGCCGAGGTAGGGCACCTGGATGCGCACGTTCGCGACCGGGACGCGGAAGAGGTCGGCGATCTCGGCGCGCACGAGGAACGGGTGCTGGCAGTTTGCCCAGAGCGAGATCTCGTCCCCCTCGACCTGGGCGATCACCGTATGCGTCTCCATTGCGTACTGGTAGACGGCGGGGAACTCGTACTCGCCCTCGACGACGATGTCGGCGTGCGCGAAGACCGCCTCGACCTCGCCCTTGTCGAGCCGGTAGCGGTAGCAGACGTTGCGGTCACGCGGCTCGAGCTCGCCGAGCCCGTGGAATAGCCCCGGCTTTGCCTCGCGGTCGGTAACGAGCGGCGCGCCCGGCGCCGTCGCCTGCCCGACGTCGGCGATGGCAGGCAGCTCCTCGTACTCAACGACGATCGCGTCGACCGCAGCCGCCGCGGCGGCGGGCGTCTCCGCGGCAACCGCCGCGACCGGCTCGCCGTGAAATCGCACCTTGTCGATCGCGATGATCGGCCTGTCCTTGATCGCGTGCCCGTAGTACGGGTCGATGTCCTGGAGGTCGGCCCCGGTGAGGACGCAGACGACGCCGGGCATCGCCTCCGCGGCGGAGGTGTCGATCGAGACGATGCGCCCATGCGCGATCGGGCTGCGCAGGACGCGCCCGTGGAGCATCCGCGGCACGAGCATGTCGCCGACGAACTGCGCCTGTCCGCGGAGCTTCTCGCGCGCGTCACGGCGCGGGCGCGAGACGCCGATCTGGGCGCGGGTCGTTGTCTCGCCGGCGAGCGTCGTCATCACGCGATCCCGGCGAGGTCGGCGACGGCGTCGACGATGCCGCGGTAGCCGGTGCAGCGGCAGAGATTACCGTCGAGGCTCTCCTTGATCTGCTCCTCGCTTCCGAGCTCCCCGGACTCGAGCAGCGAGCTCACCGTGAGGAGCATTCCAGGCGTGCAGAAACCGCACTGGAGGGCCGCGTGGCGCGTGAACGCCTCTTCGAGCTGGGCGAACTCCTTGCGCTCGGCGAGCCCTTCGATCGTCGTCACCTCACGCCCGTTCGCGTGTGCGGCGAGGAAGCAGCACGAGCTCACGGCGAGCCCATCAACGAGAACGGTGCAGGCCCCGCAGACCTGCACATCGCACGAGCGCTTCGCGCCAGTCAGCCCAAGCGACTCGCGGAGAAAGTCGAGCAGCAGCTCTTGCGGCTTGACCTCGCGGACGACGTCGCGGCCGTTGACCTTAAGCTCGAGTCGCACGCAGCCCTCCTCCGTTTCGTGCCAGCTGCCGCTGCCAGGCCTGCCAGTACTCGGCGACGAACTCGTCCCGGTACTTGACGGGCTGGAGCTCCAACGCCAGCTTGTTGGCGATCGGACGCAACTCGCCGAGCGCCGCGGCGATCGACTGGAGTTTCGCCGCCCGCTCAAGGGTCACCGCTGTGAGGACGGCCCAAGGGACGTCTTTGCCGACGACGAGCACGCCGTGGTTCTCAAGCAGGACGGCGCGACGGTCGCCGAGGGCGTGCGCGACCGCGTCGCCTTGCTCCCGCTCGACGATCAAATCCGGTCCCTTGAAGCGGCCGACGCCGTCCGTGAAGAGGATCCCATCGTGGGTAAGAGGTACGAGGTCCGCCCCGGTTGCACCGAGCGCGGTCGCATAGGGCGGGTGCCCGTGGATCACGGAGCCGATGTCGGGTCGCACGCGGTAGACGCCCTCGTGGAGCACCGTCTCGAGATGGAGCACCGCGTCGACGTCGTCGACCGACACGACGTCCTGCGGCTCAACCTCGTCGAGCGCGACGCCCTTCCGCTTGATCCAGACCGTGCCGTCGACGTCGCGAGCGCTGACGTGGCCGAGCGTGAGATCGGCGTACCCCTCGGCCGCGATGATCCGGCACGCCCATGCGACCTGCTCACGGATGCTCTGCGCCACCGCCACCATCAGCGGCGCTCGGTCGGCGGATAGTCGGGGTGCGGGAAGCCGAACACCATAACTACGTCGGCGTCGCCGGTGTTGGCGACGGCGTGCCAGACGCCGGCCGGAATGTGGAGCGCGTCGCCGGAGGCGAACGACACGGCTTCATTCTCGAGCCGGAGCTCGCCCGAGCCGGAAACGACGTAGGCGACCTCCTCCGCCTCGTGCCGCACCGGTGCGAGCACCGTGCCTGGCGTGAACACCGAGTAGCCGAGCGAGGTCACGTTCCCGCTGACACGCGCATCGGTGATGAGCATTCGGCTCCAGCTCCCTTGCGGCAGCTGGATCGGATCGACCGACTCGAGCGGCACGACCGTCACAGCGCCCATTCGCCGTCCTTGAGGATGTACGTGCCGTCGTCGACGATTTGTAGCGTGGCGTTCAGGAAGACGCCGTCGAGGTGGAGCGATGAGATGTTCTGACCGCCGGGGTATGCGTTGTGGTTGTCACCGAGCGCCAGATGGACGGTGCCGATGCGGCCCTTCTCCGACGGCGTTCCGAACGGCGCCTTCTCGCTCGTGCCGAATGCGAACTCGCCGATGACGTCGGCGTTCTCGACGCCCTCGATCGCCTTGCACAGGCGCTCTGCCTCCGAGCCGCCCTCGATCTTCACGCAGCGGCCGTCCTCGATCGTCCAGCGGATCGGCTCCTTGACCTGACCCTCGAGGCCGATGCCGAGCATCACGCCGTCGACGACCGCGATGCCGTGGGTGAAGTCCTCGACCGCCGCGAAGGCAACCTCCGTCCAGAGCGGGATCGGGCTCATCATCTGGCCGCGCTCCTTGTACGGCGTCAGGCAAAGCGGCTCGCGACCCTCGATCGAGACGTAGAAGTCGGTCCCGAGCGGCGTCGTGACGTGCACCTGCTTCTTCCCCGCTAGTGCGGCGACAGCGTCCTTGGTCCGCTGGGCCGAGCGCTCGAGGTCCTCCTTGGTGAGACCCCAGGCGCCCATCCCGGGCTCGATCGACGCAATCTTCCCGTTTGCCTCGCAGGTTTCGCGCACGGCCCTCACGTGTGCGAAGCGGTTCGCCCATTCGAGGTTTGCGATGATGATCACCTCGTCGGAGCCGACCATCGCGCGGTGCAGGTTCGGTGGCGGCGCCATCGGGAAGCGCACGTCGGCGCGACCGCGCCGCACCTGCGTCTCGTTGTTCATGATCACCGGCCAGCCGCCGCGCTCG
The DNA here is from genome assembly GCA_019689675.1 of Rhodospirillales bacterium. GTDB lineage: Bacteria > Pseudomonadota > Alphaproteobacteria > ATCC43930 > CGMCC-115725 > JADGGZ01. Next base: position 11,325 of record JADGGZ010000046.1, read on the forward strand.
ACGACCACCTCAGCGACGGCACGCGCTTCGTTCTCGCGCTCGTCGTCGCAGATGATCGTGACCACGTCTCCCTCGTCGACGGAGAAGCAGACGTCAACGATGAGTGCCGCGTCCTTCAGCAGGTCGTTTTCGACGACGGTCGCCATTCCTCACTCACCCTCTCTGTCTGGAATAGGGGCAGGACGTCCTTCGCAAATCGCTCGACCTGGCCGAACTGGTCGATCGCGCCGAAGCGGCAGATGAAGTGGTTCACCCCCGCGTCGGCGAACGTACGAATCCACTCGGCGATCTCGTCGGGCGTGCCCACCGGCCCCCAGTTCGACAGGTCGGTCATCCGCGACAGCTCGGGATAGTACTTCGAGATGTAGTCGCCAAACGCGGCCCGTGCCTCCTCAGCCGAGTCGCCGATGTTCATCGTCACCTGGTAGGAGATAACAAGGCGTGAGAAGTCGCCGTCGTGGCGGTCGGCCCAGTCTCGGATCGCAGCAAGCTGCTCGCGGAGCTCCTCCGGGTGCTGCGCGCGGCAGCAGGTCATCCAGCCGTCGCCGTAGCGGACGATCCGCCGGCAGGCGGCCTCGAGGCGCCGCTGTATCACGTCGGGCGGGGCGTCGCCCGTCAGGCGTGGGTTTGAGACAACCCAGATCGGTGGGGGCGACTGCACCGGCATCAGCGGCCCCATCTCCGTGCCGGAGAAGAAGGCGATGTCGTCGAAGCTGTAGTAGTCGCCGTGGAAATCGGCCTTGCCCTCCGTCCAGAGCTGGCGGAGGACGGCGAGCCCCTCCTCGAAGACGACGGAGCGCCTGCTGAAGGGAAGCCCGAGCGCCGCGAACTCGCGCCGGACGCCCTCCTCCGGGTTCCCCGCGCCCGCACCGAGGATCGTTCGCCCGTTCGAGAGACGGTCGAGCGTCGCCCACTCAAGCGCGAGGTAGAGCGGGTTCCGCGTCGACGTGACCATGCACGCAGTGCCGAGCCGGACCCGGGAGGTGCGCTGCGAGATCGCCGACAGGAGCGAGATCGGTTCGTAGCGCGGCTTGGAGAAGAGCGAGTCCCCCACCCAGACGGAATCGAAGCCGTGCGCCTCCACGACCTCCGAGAGGTCGAGCAGCATGCCTAGGTCGTAGTCGGGGGCGATCAGCGGCTCCCGGTTGTTGAGGTTGACTCCGAACTGCAGGGACCCTTCGCTCATCTCAGCTCTGCCTCCTCAAGCGCCTTTGCTCTGCGTTGGGGTACGCGGATGTGCTCCGCCATCAGCTGTGCGGCCCGCTCCGCATCACCGCGCCTCGCGGCACGGAGGATCGCCGCGTGCTCCGACACCGACCGCCTCAGGGTCCCGCGCAGGGTCAACGAGCGGAGCCGGTAACGGCCGAGCTGCCCGAGCAGCTGCTGGTACAGCTCCTGCAGCTTCTCGTTGCCACTCGCCTCAAGCAACAGAGCATGGAAGCTGAGGTTCGCCTCGAAGAAGGCGTCCACGTCGCCGCGGCGAGCCGCCTCGCGCATCCGTGCATTTAGGGTCGTGAGCTGCTTGAGCTGCTCAGCGGTCAGGCGCGGCACGGCGAGCTGGACCGCCATCCGCTCAAGCGCCTCTCGCACCTGATAGAGCTCGAGAAACTCCTCCTTCGAGAGCGATCGGACGACGGCGCCGCGGCGCGGCCGGACGGTGACGAGTCCCTCGGAGGCCAGCCGGCCGATCGCCTCGCGGATGGGACCGCGGCTGACGCCGAGCTGTTCGGCGAGCGCAACCTCGGCGAGTTCCGCGCCCGGCTCTAGCCGGCCCTCGAGGATCTCGGCGCGCAGGTACCCGTACACCCGCTCCCAGAGCGTCAGGTTCTCAAGTACAGGGGCGCTTGCGGTCTCGGCCATTGCATTCGACATCGAAACGGGGTAGGGTTGCGACCGAAGTCGAGTGTTAACAGTCAGCAGTGTGACCCTATCAGGGGGTCCGGCAGGAGGCAAGTCAAGCGGCAGAAAGTCCCGGATACACCGGGGGTATGAAGGACAATCGCGGCTAGGAAGGAGACTCAGGCGATGCAGATCCGCCTACCGAGGGTCCGCTATGCCGCCGCCGTCGTGGCGGTGGTCGCGCTCGAGACAGGGGCGCTCGGGACAGGGGCCGCACACGCGGCCGGTTCGCATGCCAACGGGAAGGTGACGAAGGTCGGCTTCGCGTCGCCCGCGAAGGCAAGCGACTACGGCTGGAACGCGCAGGGCTACAACGGCGCCAAGGCGGCCGCCTCCGCGACCGGGGCCTCGTTCGACGCGATCACGAACGTCGGCTACGACAAGACCGACGTCGTGCTCCGGCAGCTGATCCAGCAGGGCGCAAACTTCATCATCGCCCACGCGAGCGGCTACGACACAATCGCCGCCCGCCTGGCGCAGCAGTACAAGGTGCCGATGATCACCTACGACGTCGCGTCGAACCTGAAGAAGGGCACCGTGTCGTACATCACGACCTCGAGCCAGCAGGCCGCGTATCTCGCCGGCATCCTCGCCGCGAAGATGACGAAGACGCATAAGGTCGGGATCATCATCTCGGCCGCCGACGACAACTGGTACAAGATGAGCGGCGGCTTCGCTCAGGGCTTCCGGAGCGTCGACAAGACCTCGAAGATCTACTTCGCGACGATCAGCCCGACCGGCTACGACGACGCCGCGGGGGGCAAGCGCGTCGCCAACAGCGTCATCGCGCAGGGTGCGGACGTCCTCTTCACGATGGGCGACAACGCCTCCTTCGGCTACCTGCAGGCGGTCGAGAGCGCGAAGGTCGGCCACAAGGTCTGGATGATCGGCGACATCGGCGACATGACCCCGATCGACAAGCACCACGTCTTCCTCTCATCGGTGCTCTGGAACTTCACGAAGGTCTTCACGCAGGCGATCAAAGACGTCAACAACGGCACCTACGGAACACACGGCTACAACCTCGACCTCAAGAACGGAGGCGTCTCGCTGCTGAAGACGAAGTACATCCCGGCGAGCGCGTGGGCTGCCGTCCAGAAGGCGGAGAAGGGGATCCTCTCCGGGAAGATCAAGGTCAAGGTCACCCACAAGGCAGCCCAAGTCCAAGCCCTGATCAAGTCCAGGCCCTGATCAAGTAGCCCTCCGCCCTGCCCGGAGCCGCCGACGTCGACGGCTCCGGGCGGGCCGCAAGTCCGCCTGCCTGGTGACCCAGCACAACGGCACATCCATCCCGCTCGTCGAGCTCCGCGGCATCACAAAGGCTTTCCCGGGCGTCCTCGCGAACGACCGGATCGACCTCACCCTCCGCGGAGGCGAGGTCCACTGCCTGCTCGGTGAGAACGGCGCCGGCAAGTCGACGCTGATCGCGATCCTCTCGGGCCTGAACCGGCCCGACGCCGGGGAGATCCTGATCGAGGGGAAGCCGACCACGATCTCCTCGCCGCGGCGCGCGCTCGAGCTCGGGATCGGCACCGTCCACCAGCACTCAACGCTGATCCCGGCGCTCAGCGTGCTCGAGAACCTCATGCTCGGAGACCGCCGCGGTCTTCGCCTCGACGAGGCTGGCGCGCGGCGGCGGCTCCGTGATCTTTCCGCGCAGCTCGGGGTCGAGATCGATCCCGACGCGAAGGCGCGCGACCTCGCGCTCGGTCACCAGCAGCAGGTCGAGATCGTCAAAGCGCTCTGGCGCGGCTCGCGGGTGCTGATCCTCGACGAGCCGACGTCGATGCTCACTCCGCAGGGCGTCGCCGAGCTCGCGAAGGTCCTCGATCGCCTCACCGAGAGCGGCCAGGCGATCGTCTTCATCACCCACAAGCTCCACGAGGCGCTGTCGCTCGGAGACCAGATCTCGATCCTCCGCCAGGGCCGCCTCGTCGGGCACCTCACGAAGGAGGAGATTCGCATCCGCTCGCATGACGAGCTGCGCGCCGAGATCGTCCGGATCATGTTCGGCGAGGAGGCGCGCGACATCGGCGACGTCGCCGAACTGCGGGAGGAAGTGGCCGGGGCGCGCTCCGAGCGACACGTGCCCGAGAACGCCGAAGTGGTGCTGGAGTTGCGCGGACTGACCGCACCGGGCGAGGGATCGGAGCGCGGCGTCGAAGAGATCTCGTTCGAGCTCCGGCAGGGTGAGATCCTCGGCATCGCGGGTATGGATGGCAACGGCCAAAGGGCGCTCGCCGAGGCAATCGCCGGGCAGCGTCATGCCTCGCACGGGCACGTCCTCCTCTACGGCGGCGACGTAAGCCGGCTCGGCGTCGCCTCGCGCCAGAAGCTCGGGTTGCGCTACGTGACCGACGACCGCCTCGGCGAGGGGATTGTCGGGATGCTTCCGGTCGGTCTCAACCTCTTCCTCAAGCGTATCGGCGAGGCGCCGTACTGGCGCTACGGGCGGATCCAGCGCGCCGTCGTCGAGGGCCGCGCGGCGGAGCTCGTGCGCGAGTTCGACGTGAGGACGCCGTCCGTCAGCAAGCGTGTCTCGACCCTCTCCGGCGGCAACATCCAGAAGATCCTGCTCGCGCGCGAGCTCAGCTTCGACCCGAAGGTCGTCGTCTTCCACAAGCCCACCTACGGCCTCGACGTCAAGACGACAGCAATGGTGCGCGCACTGATCCGCAAGCTCGCAGATGGCGGCGGCGCGGCCGTCGTCATCTCGACAGACCTCGATGAGCTACTCGAGCTCTCCGACCGGATCGCCGTCCTCTCCCGTGGCCGCCTCGTCGGAGTCGTCTCGAACGGCCCGGGTGCAGCGGAGGAGGTCGGTGAGCTGATGGTCGGAAGCCCAGCCGAGGCGGCATGACCGAGACGACGACCACCACCACCGCCACGGGCCGCGCGTCCGTCGCCGCCCTGCCACGCCGCCCCGCCCGCTCGCTTCGCGCAGAGCGGATCCTCGACGTGATCATCCGGTCGATCGTCCCCGTCGTACTCGCGCTCGTCGCGGGGGGAGTGCTGCTGCTCGCGCTCGGCCGCAACCCGCTCACCTTCTACGGGAACATTTGGACGGGCGGCGTCGCTGCCGGCGCCTGGCAGAACAGCGCGATCCGGATGGCGCCCTTCCTCCTGATCGCAGCTGGGCTGACGCTGATCTTCCGCGCCAACATCTGGAACCTCGGCTACAACGGCCAGTTCCTATTGGCGGCAGCGCTCGTTTCCGGCTACGCGCCGGGCCTAACGAACCACGTCCCCGCCTGGCTCGCCTTCGCGCTCCTCTTCCTGCTCGCCGGCGCAGCGGGCGCGATCTGGACGATCGTCCCCGCGGTGCTGAAGGCGCGCTACGGCACGAACGAGATCATCACGACGCTGATGATGTCGTTCATCGGCGTCGACCTGGCGAGCCTCCTGATCAAGGGACCGTTCCACGACCCGACGACGCCGTTGCCACAGACGGCGGTGATTCCACTCGACAAGATGCTGCCGCCGATCCCGGGAACGCGGATCCACATCGGCCTGCTCATCGCGTTCGCCGCGATCTTCGTCGTCCACTACATGCTGACGCGCACGTCGTGGGGGCTGCGCCTGCAGATCGTGGGAGCGAACCCGCGCGCGGCGCGCCACTTCGGGATCAACCTGCCGCGGCTGATCCTTACGAGCTTCCTCGCGTCGGGCTTCCTTGTCGGCCTCGCGGCGACGGCGGACATCGTCGGCCTCTGGGGCTACATCCGCACCGGCTGGGATCCCGCCTACGGGGACACGATCATTCCGTTCGTCTTCCTCGCGCGGCTGAACGCGCTCGCCGTCGTCCCGTTCATCGCATTCTTCTCCGTCCTGTCGACAGGGGGCGACTTGGCCGCGCAGCAGGCGGGCCTGCCGACCGACGTCCTCTACGTCCTCGTCGGGCTGATCCTGCTGTTCATGACGGTGATCGAGTACCTCGGCCGCCGCCGCGAGCTCGGCCAGAGCTATCTGCCGCAGGGTCTGCGCCAGGCCCTGCACCTCCGAAGGGCAGTCGCATGATCCTCGCGAGCCAGGTCTGGACACAGATCTTCTGGACGTCGGTCATCGCCGGCGGTTTGCTCGCGGGCGTGCCGCTGATGTTCACGGCGCTCGGCGAGGCGATCTCGGAGCGGGCGGGCGTCCTCAACATCGGCCTTGAGGGGATGATGCTGGCGGGCGCGTACTGCGGCTTCCTCGGCGCCTACTACGGCGGGAACCAGTGGGTCGGCTATCTCGCCGGGATCGGCGCCGGAATCCTCGCGTCCCTGATCATGGTCGCACTCTGCGTCTGGCTCGGTCTCGACCAGATCGTCGTCGGTATCGCGATCACCCTCGCCGGCGAGGGCATCACGAGCGTCCTCTATCAGGCGCGCTTCAGCGCCGAGCAGCCGCGCCTCGGGAACCTGGACTCGAACCCGATCCCGCTGCTCGACAGGATCCCGGTGCTCGGCAAGGCGATCAACGGCCAGACGCCGCTGTTCGACCAGCCCCTGATCGTGTACCTCGGGCTCACGTTCGCGTTCGTGCTCGCGTGGGTCTTCCGGCGGACGAACGTCGGCCTCAACCTGCGCGCGGCGGGCGAGAAGCCGGAGGCGCTCGACGCGGCCGGGGTCAGCGTTGTCGCGACCCGCAGCTACGCGGTCCTGGCGACCGGCTCGCTCGCCGGTCTGGGGGGCGCGTACCTCGCGATCGCCGGCACCGGCGGCTTCCAGCCGTTCCTGACGCAGGGGCAAGGCTTCATGGCGATCGTGATCGCAATGCTCGCGCGCGGCCGCCCGATCCGCGTCGTCGTCTTCTCGCTCATGTTCGGGATCGCACTCTCGCTCTCGACGGTGCTCCAGCTCGCGGGGATCGAGCTCGCCCCGGAGGTGGTGAACATGCTCCCGTTCGCGGCGGTCATCCTCGCCCTCATCCTCTTCGCCCGGCGCGCGTACCTGCCGCCGGCACTCGCCCTCGCCTACGTCCGCGGCGCCCGCTGAAAGGAGTCAGTGATGCGCGAACCAGACTTCACCCTCTCGGCCGGCCCGGTGGCCGCGTCGCCGCGCGTGCTCGCTGCGCTTGGCTCGCCGCTCGTCTACCACTACGACCCCGTCTTCCTGCAGCGGTTCCGGGACACGGCGGAGAAGCTGAAGCGCGTCTTCCTGACCGGGAACGATGTGCTCCTGCTCCAGGGCGAGGCGGTGCTCGGACTCGAGAGCGCCGCGCGCGGACTCGTGCAGCCGGGGACGAAGGTGCTGAACCTCGTGCAGGGCGTCTTCGGCAAGGGGATGGGCTTTTGGCTCCGCGACTTCGGCGCGGAGCTGCACGAGCTCGAGGTGCCGTACAACGACGCCGTCGACCCCGCGGCGGTCGCCGCGTTCCTCGACGCGAACCCCGGGATTGAGCTGGTCACCGTCGTCCACTCCGAGACGCCCTCCGGCACGTTCTGCGACGTCGCCGCGATCGGGGCGATCGCGCACGCGCACGGGGCGCTGACGCTCGTCGACTGCGTCTCCTCGCTCGGCGGCATGCCGCTCCGCACCGACGAATGGCAGCTCGACGTCTGCGTCGCGGGCGCGCAGAAGTGCCTCGGCGGCCCGCCCGGGATGACGCTGATGACGGTCTCGGAGGCGGCGTGGGAGCGGATCCGCGCCAACCCGGCCGCACCGCGGGCGTCCTACCTCTCCCTGCTCGACTGGAAGGAGCAGTGGCTCGACGGCGACAAGTTCCCGTTCACGCCGTCTGTCGCCGAGCTGCACGGCGTCGAGGCGGCCGTCGACGAGCTGCTGGAGAAGGGGCTCGAGCACTCGATCGAGCGGCACGCCCGGGCCGCAGCCGCCTGCCGCGCAGGCGTGAAGGCGATGGGCCTCGAGCTGTGGCCGCGGAGTGAGAAGATCGCAGCCGCCTGCGTCACGGCGATCGCCGTCCCGGAGGGGCTGACCGACGTCCAGGTGCAGGCGCACTGCCGCGAGCGCTACGGCGTCATGATCTCCGGCGGCCAGGGCGCCGGCAACCTCGTCCGCATCGGCCACATGGGCATCTCCGCCCGCTCCCTCCACCCGGTCGTCGGCCTCGCCGCCGTCGGGCGGACGCTGCTCGACCTCGGCGTCCGCGTCGACCTCGGCGCAGGGCTCGAGGCCGCGCTCGCCGAGCTGTCCGGAACGGCGGCGGAGGTCGCGTGATCTTCGACTCGCACATGCACGTCGGCTCGTTCGCGGGCGGCTTCGACGTCTCGCTCGACCGCGACGGGATCGCACGGCTGATGGAGGAGCACGAGATCGGCGGCGGCGTCGTGTTCTACCCGGACAACGGGTACGTCGCCGAGGTGGTTGAGACGATCCCGGGCCTGTACGCGCTCGTCTGGGGGAACCCGCGCGCGTCCGGCTACGTGGAGGAGGTTGAGCGCTGGCTCGAGCACCCGAAGTTCATCGGGCTGAAGCTCCACCCGCTGATCGACGGCTACCTGCCCAACGACCCGAGCGTCCACCCGATGATCGAGCTGATCCTAGAGCGCGACCAGCCGGTGCTCATCCACTGCGGCCATCCGATCTTCTCGCTGCCGTGGAGCATCGAGGAGCTCGCCGTCTCGTTCCCCCGGGCGAAGATCGTGATCGGCCACATGGGCCACGGGAACGTCGTCTACATCAACGCGTCGATCGCGATCGCGCAGCGCCACGCGAACGTCTACCTCGAGACCTCAGGGATGCCCATGCACACGAAGATCCGCGAGGCGTACCAGCGCGTCGGCGAGACGCGCGTCCTCTTCGGCACCGACGTACCCTTCCACCACCCGCTCGTCGAGATCACCAAGGTGCGCGTCAGTGGCCTTTCCGACGACGCCGTCGAGCGCGTGCTCAGCCGGAACGGCCGCCGCCTCTTCCTCGGCGCGGACGACGCGACGGAGCCGGTCGCATGACGCTGCCGCCGTTCGACCTGCACCCTGTCGAGAGCGTCGACGAGGCGCGCGAGCTGCTCCTGCGCTACGGCGAGGACGCGGCCGTCATCTGCGGGGGCACCGAGCTGCTCCTTCTGCTGAAGCTCGGCTACGCCGGGTACGGCCATCTCGTCGACATCCGCGGGATCGAGGAGCTGCGGGGAATCCGCCTCGAAGAAGAGGCGCTCGTGATCGGCGCCGCGGCGACGCATCGCGAAATCGAGCGCTCACCGCTCGTCGCCGAGCGGCTCCCGGCGCTGGCGGAGATGGAGCGGCACGTCGCGAACATCCGTGTCCGGAACGTCGGCTCGCTCGGCGGGAACCTCTGCTTCTCGGACCCCCACTCCGACCCGGCGACGTTCCTGCTCGCGCTCGACGCGGAGGCGGAGTGGACCGGTGGGCGCACACCTCTCGCCGACTTCCTCGTCGGCCCCTACGAGACCGCGCTCCAGCCTGGGCAGCTGCTCCGTGCCATCCGGATTCCCGTGCCGGGCGACGACGTCCGGGTGGTGCATCGGAAGTTGGCCTTCCACGAGCGGCCGGCAGCGACTGTCACCTGCGCCGTCCGGGTGCGGGACAACTCGGTCACCCAGGCGCGGATCGCGGTCGGCTCGGTCGGTACCCGCGCCGTGCGCGCCACCGCCGCGGAAAGGCGACTTGCCGGCGTCTCACTCGACGACGCAGCAGCGCTCACGGAGGCCGCAGAGCTCGCCGCGGACGCCTCGGAGGCCGTCGAGGATGCGAACGGCTCGGTCGAGTACAAGCTCCAACTCGTGCGGGTGCTCGTGGAGCGCTGCTTCCGCGAGGCCATAGCTGATCGCTCATGCTGTTCCCGCGCTCCCGGTTCCGTCCGGACACGCGATTAGTTCGCTATGGCCGTGTCGACCACCCGCGCCTCGCGCTCAACATCGCCAAGGAGACGAGGTTGAGTGAGTAGAAGAAGCAGTATCGGAGGTGGATGGCGCAGCAGAAGCTGGAGATCGTGCTGGCCGGGCTGCGCGGCGATCGGCCGGCGCGCGAGGTCTGCCGCGAGCACGGGATCTCGGAGACGCTCTACTACAGCCGGCGAGAGAAGCTGCCCAAGAGCGGCCGCGAGGCTCTCGCCGGCAAGGAGGAGCGCCAGGGCGAACGCGAGCTGCGGCGTAAGGTCGCCGAGCTGGAGCGGGCTCGGGTGCAAGATCTCTGAGCTGGAGATCGCGAGAAAACTCTTGCGGGAGTGGGCGTGAGACGCCCTGTCGGAGCAGGCTTCGAGGCACCATATCCGTGCTCGCGCACCCGTCCTGCGCGCACGGGGAGAACGCTCTCGGAAAGCCTTGTGCGTGAGCGTGTGGGCGTACGCCTGCACATTACGCTCAAGGACGACCTCGTGCGGGACCTCGACCGGCGGGTCGGCGCTCGCAGGCGCAACGCCTTCATCGCCGCCGCGGTTGCGCAGGCGCTCGACGACGCGCGACGGTGGGAGCTGATCGAGTCGGCGCTCGGTGCGATCCCGGACCGAGGCCACGTCTGGGACGACGACCCGCCTGGCTGGGTGCGCGAGCAGCGTCACGCGGACGAGCGGGGCCTCGGCCGAGGTGGCGGCCGTCCTCCTCGAAACAACCATTCTCATCGACCTCCTGCGC
>JADGGZ010000274.1 GCA_019689675.1 Rhodospirillales bacterium
GCGCGGGGGGAGGCTCTTCGGCGGGCGCCGGGGGCGGCGGCTCCTCCTCGACCACCTCGGTGAGCTCGAGAACCTCTTCGTCCCCGGTGTCCGCGGCGCGAGGCTCAGACGCCTTCTCGTCCCCGTCTTCGGCGATGATGCGCCGAATCGAGGCGAGGATCTCCTCCATCGAGGGCTCGGTCTGCGCCTTCGTCTGCGCCATGGTCGGGTATTACATCCCGAGATTGGTTAAAACCGGCCTAATCCTCACCGGCGTCGAAGCCGATCCATTTGTTCCGGACCGCCTTGTAGTGCTTGTCGAAGTCGTAGAGCGGAACCGGCAGATTGAGGTCGGCGGCGGTGAGGCGTCCAGTGGCGGCGGCGAGCTCGAACTCGCTCACCAGGAGGTCGCGCTGCGCGCGAACGAGGGTGACGCGGGCGTTGAACAGCTCCTGCTCGGCGTTGAGGATGTCGAGGACGGTGCGGGAGCCGACCGAAGCTTCCTGCTGCACGCCCTCGAGCGCGATCTCGGCGGCACGAATCTGCGAGCGCAGCGACTCGACCCGGGCGCGGTTCGACTGCAGCGTCTCCCACGCCGTGGTGGCCTGCTGCAGCGCCGCCCTGCGCGTCTCGTCGACCTGGCTGCGCCGCTGCGCGACCGTTTCCTGCGCTTCGCGCGTGCGCGAGTAGACCGAGCCGGCCTCGTAGAGCGGCACCGTGATCTGGGCGGTGATCGAGGCCGAGTTGTTGATCCGGCCCGAGATCGTCTGGTTTTCGATGCGCTGCACGCTGCCGACGATGCGCAGGTCGGGGAGAAGCTCGCCCCGCACCTGCCGGACGGCTTCGCGCGCCGCCGACTCGGTGAAGAGCGCGGAGATGACGTTGGGATTGTTCTGCGCCGCGAGCGAGAGCGCTTCGTCCCGGTTGGCGGGCAGCGCCGGCCGCTCGGCCGGAGTCGTAAGCCGGCCGGGAGGAACGCCCACCACGCGCTCGAAGATCGCCCGCGAGGCTTCGAGATTGTTCGCCGCCTGGATCCGGTCGGCGATCGCCAGAGCGAGGCGCGACTCGGCCTGCGCCACGTCCGTGCGGGTGATCTCGCCGACGCGGAAGCGGTCGTTCGAGGCCTCGAGCTGTCGCCGCAGCACCTGCTCGTTGTTGATCGAAAGCTCCAGAACCGCCTGGTTCTGCAGCACGTCCATGAATGCCGTGACGGCGTCGCTGAAGACCTGCTGCTCGATGGCGAGGGCGCGGGCGCGCTCGGCGCGCACGAGGGCCTCCGCGCGCGCCGTCGCGGCGATGGTCCGGCCGCCGCTGTAGATCGGCTGGCTGACCGAGAGGCCGATGCTGCGCGGCACCGCGCTACGCTCGCCCCCGCCGGAGATTTCGGAAGCGTTGGTGTCGCTCCAGGCGCCGCCGATGGTGCCGGTGGCCTGCACCGTCGGGCGCCAGCCCGAGAGCGCCTGCGGCACCTGCTCGTCGGTGGCGCGCAGGGCCGCGCGCTCGGCGAGCAGCGTCGGGTTGTTGTTGTAGGCCGCGGCGAGCGCCTCGGTAAGCGTCATCGCCCCCGCCGAAGCCGGGGCCAGAGCACAGACCGCAACCGCGGCTAGAAGCAGACCCCGCATCAGTAGATCCTCATCGAGGGCTCGATCTCGCGCGCCCAGGCGTCGATGCCGCCGGCGAGATTGACGACGTTGTCGAAGCCGCGGGCGCGCAGCCACGCGGCGGCGCGCGCGCTGCGCACGCCATGGTGGCATACGACCACGAGAAGCCCTTCCCGCGGCAGCTCCTCGAGATGCTCGGGAATCGTGTCGAGCGGCAGCGCGCGGCTGCCTTCGATCGAGCACAACTCGAGCTCCCAGGGTTCGCGGACATCGAGCACGGTGACCGTCTCGCCGCTGCGGCGGAGCCGGTCGAGGTCGCGAACGTCGATTTCGACGGTCGTCATATCAGAAAACGAAGCTCGGCTGGGGCGCGAACCCCGGCAGAAGGGGCGTCGCCGCGTCGAACACGATGCGATGCGAAAGGACGCCGCGCAGCTTGGTCGCGACCGTCACCCGGCCGGGCTCGCGCCCGCGCCGCACGACCGCGAGAAGCCGGCCGTTCTCGGCGAGCTGATCGGCGAGCGCCGCTGGGATCTCGGCGACCGCGCCGCTGAAGAAGATCACGTCGTAGGGCGCGCGATCCGGCCAGCCGCGCTCGAGCGGCGCCTCGCGCACGGTCGCGTTGGCGACGCCGAGACGGGCGAGATTCGCCGCCGCCTTCTTCGCCAGCGGGGGATCGCTCTCCACCGAGACGACGCTGCGCGCCAGACGCGCCAGCACGGCGGCGCCGTAGCCCGTGCCGGCGCCGATCTCGAGCACCGAATCCTCGGGCGTGATCGCGGCGAGCTGGAGCATGCGGCCGAAGACCATCGGCTCCATCAGCCAGCGTCCGTTCCCGAGCGGAAGGTCCTCGTCGATGCAGGCGACGTTCCGCAGATGCTCGGGCACGAACTCCTCGCGCGGCACGACGAGAAAGGCTTCGAGAATGGCCGGGTCCACGACCCGGTTAGGCCGCAACTGACTCTCGACCATGTGAAGGCGGGCGAGTTCGGCAGGGCTGGCCATCGTCTCTCGTTGCAGTGGTGCGGGCGACGGGCTCTTATATCCCTCGCTCCCTGACGAGGCAATCGGCGCCCGGCGCGATGCCGCATCCTTGACCCTCGCCGTCGCACACGCCTATATGACCCCGTCCGGCACGGCCGGCGCCGTGGCAGAGCGGCCATGCACGGGACTGCAAATCCCGCTACCCCGGTTCGACTCCGGGCGGCGCCTCCAGCCGCGGAAAAACCGCTTGGAGGGCGCGGGGCCCCTCCTCTATATGAGCCCCGCCCGCACGATGGTCTCTTCCGGGGTAGCTCAGCGGTAGAGCAATCGGCTGTTAACCGATCGGTCGTCGGTTCGAATCCGACCCCCGGAGCCATCGCATGCAGTCAGCGCCCGGCGCATCGTGCGGCGCCTGATGCGCGGCAAGGAGGCCGGCATCGCCCGCAAGCGCGCTCGCTAGGCGCCTTTCGTCAGCCTGCCGCCCCGATCTCCTCCCGGAAGCGCTCGGCATCGTCCGGACGCTCGAAGAGGTAGAGGTCTCCGGTCGGCAGCTCGTTGAACATCCACCGCCCGGCGCAATTCTCGTGGCACCAGAGCGCCAAGGCGTCGCGTCGCGCTGCCGCCGCCTTCACCCGCACGTGGTCGAGGGACCAGAGATAGGGATCGAAGTTCCGCACATCGCGGACCGTCTTGAAGCTCGTCTCGGCGAGGCGCTGCCAGGCCTCCGAAAGCGTTCGGCGATCCTGCTCGCGGTAGAGCTCGATGATCTCGCCGGGGCTCATCCTCTCGTCCCGAAGGCGCCGGTGCAGCGCCGCTCGCCGCGGCGGGCACCCGACGGTGGTGCGGCGTCCATTGTCTCATCCGGAAATTACTCGACTGGGCGCGTTCTTGCGACAGCCGTCGGATCGGATCGGCATGAGATGAGTGCCGCGCTTTTCGCCTGATCGGCGAAATCGCGACCAGGCGTCCGACCGCTTGCGCCGAGCGGATAGGCCCGAGCGCGACCGGAATTATGGGTTGGACATGCGTGTCGGCACGTCCGATCGTTCTCGGATGCTGCGCGCGATCTCGGTGAATGGACGACGCTACGCTTGGCCGCCTCGGCCGCTCGTCGTCGTGTGCGTGGACGGCAGCGAGCCCCTCTATCACGAGGCGGCGATCGCGGCGGGCACGATGCCGTGGCTCGCGGGAATCTTGCGGGGCGGCGGCACGGCGCTCCTCGCCGACTGCGCCGTGCCGAGCTTCACCAACCCCAACAATCTTTCGATCGTGACCGGCGTGCCGCCCGCGGCGCACGGCATCTCGGGCAACTACTTCCTCGACCCCGAGACGGGCGAGGAAGTGATGATGAACGAGCCGCGCTTCCTGCACGCCGAGACGATCCTCGCCGCCTTCGCGAAGGCGGGCGCCAAGGTCGCGATCGTCACCGCGAAGGACAAGCTCCGCGCCCTTCTCGGCCATGGCGCCGCCGGCGCGATCTGCTTCTCCGCCGAGAAGGCCGACAGAACGAGCCGTTCCGAGCATGGCATCGAGGATGCGCTCGGCTTCGTCGGGCTGCCTCTCCCTTCCGTCTACAGCGCAGCGCTTTCCGAGTTCGTGCTCGCCGCCGGCGTCCGCCTCCTCGAAGCGCATCGGCCGCAAATCGTCTATCTCTCGACGACCGACTACGTTCAGCACAAGCACGCGCCAGGAACGGCGGAAGCGAACCGTTTCTACGCCATGATCGACTCCTATCTGGGGCGGCTCGATGCGCTCGGCGTCACGATCGCCGTCACCGCCGATCACGGCATGAACG
>JADGGZ010000047.1 GCA_019689675.1 Rhodospirillales bacterium
CAGCTCGATACGTCCGATCGGCTCGCCTTCGGGCGAGAAGACCATGACGCCGTCGAGTTCGGGGCTGCCCATGCCCCAGCCGCACCAGAGATTGCCGTCCTCGTCGCACCGCAGCCCGTCCGGCGTACCGGGTCCCGCGCTGACGAGGACGCGGCGATTGACGAGCCGCTTCCCGTCGTCGACAACGTCGAAGACGAGGATGTTCCGCGGCGTCGAGCGGCTCTCGACGATGTAGAGGCGCTTTTCGTCGGGCGAGAAGGCGAGACCGTTGGGCGCGATGATGTCGTCGCTCACGACTGCGGCTCGTCCGGTCGTGGGGTCGAACCGGTAGACGTTCATCGGCAATTCCGGCTCGGCGCGGTCACCCTCGTAGTCGCTCAAGAGCCCGAATTGCGGGTCGGTGAACCAGATCGAGCCGTCCGACTTGACGACGAGGTCGTTCGGCGAATTGAGGCGCTTTCCCTCGAAGCGATCCATCAGCACCGTGATGCTGCCGTCATACTCGGTTCGGGTGATCCGCCGCCCGCCGTGCTCGCATGTGACGAGCCGGCCCTGCCGGTCGCGGTAGTTCCCGTTCGCGTAGTTCGACGGTTTGCGAAAGATGCTGACCGCTCCGGTCTCCTCCTCCCATTTCAGGATCCGGTCGTTCGGGATGTCGCTCCAGAGGAGATATCGGCCGTCGCCGAACCAGACCGGTCCCTCGGCCCAGCGGCAGCCGGTGAAGAGGCGCTCCACCCCCGCCAGCATCAGGCGATAGCGCTCGAAGCGTTTGTCGAGGACCTTGATCGCGGGATCAGGATATCCCGTGTGCGGCTCCCACATCGTCCCTCCTCCCTCGCTGCTTCTCGAGCGCGGGCGGCTTCGGGCCGCCCGTCGCCCAGTCGAGCAGCTCGACCGTGTGCACGACGGGGATCGTCGTGCCCGACTGGATCTGCGTGATGCACCCGATGTTCCCGGTGGCCACGACGTCCGGCTGCGTCGCCGCGATGTTGGCGACCTTGCGGTCCCTCAGTCGCATCGCGAGCTCCGGCTGGAAGAGGTTGTACGTGCCGGCGGAGCCGCAGCAGAGATGACCCTCCGGCACCTCTACGACCGAGAACCCTGCCGCGGCAAGAAGACGTCTCGGCTCCTCCCGGATCCTTTGGCCGTGCTGCATCGAGCAGGCGGAGTGATAGGCGACGCGCAGCGCCGGCGGCCCGCCGCTCGCCGCGATCGGCAGTTCGGCCAGAACCTCGCTGACATCCTTCGAGAGAGCGGAGACGCGGCGGGCCTTTTCTGCCCACGCGGCGTCCTTGCGCAGCATGTAGCCGTAGTCCTTCACCACGGTGCCGCACCCCGACGCGTTGATGACGATCGCATCGAGGTCGCCGAGACCGAGCCAAGCGTCGATGTTGCGCTTGGCGAATTCGAGCGCGGAGTGGTCCTCGCCCATGTGATGGTTGAGGGCGCCGCAGCACCCCGCCTCCTTCGCGACGACGACCTCGACGCCGAGTCGGTTGAGGAGCCGGATCGTCGCTTCGTTGATTTCGGGGGCGAGGACGCGCTGCGCGCAGCCGGCCAGGAGCGCGACGCGCTTGCGGCGGATCCCTTCGGCGGGAAAAACGCCGGCTTGGTCGTGCGGGGACGGCCCGGGAAGACCACGCGGCGCGAAACGCAGAAGCCCGCCCCAGCGGCCCGGCACGAGACCGGCGATCGGCCGCAGCAAGCCGGCACCGAAGAGCGCGAGACGAAAGAGCGTCGGCCGCGGCAGCACGGTGGCCACCATCCGGCGCAGCAGACGCTCGTGCCAAGGGCGGTAGTAGGTCTCCTCGATGCGCGCCCGCGCGTGATCGACGAGATGCATGTAATGCACGCCCGAGGGGCACGTCGTCATGCAGGAGAGGCAGGAGAGACACCGGTCGATGTGCTTCGCGACATCCTTGCTCGCGGGCTCCCCGCTCTCGAGCATCTCCTTGATGAGGTAGATGCGGCCGCGCGGGGAATCGAGCTCGTCGCCGAGCAGCACGTAGGTCGGGCAGGTCGCGGTGCAGAAGCCGCAATGGACGCACGCCCGCAGGATCTTGTTCGCCTCCTGCAGATCGGGATCTGCGAGCTGCGACAATGTGAACTTCGTCTGCATCAGAATCCCATGCGGCCGGGATTGAGGATCCCGAGCGGGTCGAACGCCTCCTTGATCCGGCGCGCGAGCGACGAGGCCGGCTCGAAACCGGGGACCGCGGCACGAAGCGCGTCGGGCGCACGGAAGAGCGTCGCGTGACCGCCGCCGGCCCTCCGCACCGCGTCCCGTACGATCGCGGCGCCGCCATCGCCGCCCGCTTCCGCGAGCGCGATCCAGACGAGCCCGCCCGCCCAGTCGTAAAGAAACTCGGCATCGAGCGCACGTGCGACCGCCGCCGCCACCTCGGGTCCTGCGCTCGGCGCGACCGATACGCGCCAAAGAACGCGATCGCGCGGCAGAAGAGAGGCCGTCGCGATCTCGTCCCAGAGCACCCGGGAATTCGCGCCGTGCAGCTCCTCTTCGGCGCCGAGCAGGTCGCGCAGCGCGCGGCAGCGATGCTCGACGGAAGGACCGAACCCTTCGAGCCGAAGCGCTGTGACCGCGCTCCCCGCCGCAGCGACGTAGCCGACGCTCGAGCGCGCCGCTGCGGCGGCCGGCAGATGGGCCGCCGACGTGACCTCGTAGGGCGAGCCGAGACCGCGGGCGAGCGCTGCGACCGCTTCCCGATCGCATCGCCCGAAGAGAAGCACGGTGCGCGTCTTCTCCGGCCGCGGTAGCACCTTCAGCACGACCTCCTCGAGCGCCGCCAGGGTGCCCCAGCTTCCCGCCATCAGCTTCGGCAGGTCGTACCCGGTGACGTTCTTCACCACCCTCCCG
Source organism: Rhodospirillales bacterium (assembly GCA_019689675.1). Classification (GTDB taxonomy): domain Bacteria; phylum Pseudomonadota; class Alphaproteobacteria; order ATCC43930; family CGMCC-115725; genus JADGGZ01. The sequence continues at coordinate 2,876 of JADGGZ010000047.1, forward strand.
CCTGCCTTGAAGATCTCGCCGCGCCCCGAAACCGCGGTGAAGCCGAGGAAATGGTCGCGCGCTGCGCCGGCCGTGAGGCGCCTCGGTCCGGAAAGATTGGCCGCGATCACGCCGCCGATCGTTTGATCGGGGCCGAGCGGCGGGGGATCGAACGCGAGCATCTGCCCCTTCGACTCGAGCTCCCTTCCGATCTGCGCGAGCGGCGTCCCGGCACCCGCAACGAGAACGAGCTCGTTCGCCTCGTAGGCTCGGATGCCGGACAACGCCCGGAGATCGAGCGTATGCGCCGCCTGGGAGAGGTTGCCGATGCTCCGTTTCGTGCCGCCGCCGACGATCTCGAGCGGCTGCCCGTCCGCGACTGCTCCGGCGATGATCTCGCGGAGCTCGTTCAGATCGGAGGGCCTCCAGGTCGTCACCGCACGCCCTTAGCTGGCGGGCCCGACGAGCGGAGCGGTGCCGACGTTCCGGCGATGCCTTCTTGCTGCATCAGAATCGCGGCAGCTCGGGATGCGGGAGCTTGCCTCGATGCACATGCATGCGGCCGAGCTCGGCGCAGCGATGCAGCTCCGGAAACACCTTGCCCGGATTGAGGAGCCCCTCGGGATCGAACGCGCATTTGAGACGCTGCTGCTGCTTCAGGTCCTCCTCGCTGAACATCGTGCCCATCAGGTCGCGCTTCTCGACGCCGACTCCATGCTCGCCGGTAAGGACGCCGCCGACCTCGACGCAGAGCCGCAGGATGTCGGACCCGAACGCCTCGGCGCGCTCCAGCTCGCCCGGGTTATTGGCGTCGTAGAGGATCAGCGGGTGGAGATTGCCATCGCCGGCATGAAAGACGTTGGCGACGCGCAGCCCGTAGCGCTCCGACATCTCGCGCATGCGCGAGAGGACGTAAGGGAGCGCGCGGCGCGGGATCGTTCCGTCCATACAGTAGTAGTCGGGTGAAATCCGGCCCACGGCCGGAAACGCCGCCTTGCGCCCGGCCCAGAAGGCGAGCCGCTCCTCTTCGCTGTTGCTGACGCGCAGCGAGACCGCCCCGTTTCGGCGGGCGATCGCTTCGACCCTCCCGATGAGATGGTCGATTTCCGGCTCGCAGCCGTCGAGCTCGACGATGAGCAACGCCTCGACGTCCCGCGGATAGCCGGCGTGAACGAAGTCTTCGGCGGCATGGATCGCCGGCCGGTCCATCATTTCCATGCCGCCCGGAATGATGCCGGCCCCGATTATCTCGGCGACGCAATCGCCGGCGCTTTCGTTCGACGGAAAGCCGACGAGGAGCGCGCGAGCCCCCGGCGGCTTCGGGAGGATGCGCACCGTCACCTCGGTGACGACGCCGAGGAGTCCTTCGGAGCCGGTGATCGTGCCGAGGATGTCGTAGCCGCCGGCGTCGAGGTGCTTGCCTCCGACCCGGATCACCTCGCCGTCGATGGTGACGAACTCCACCCCGAGCACGTTGTTCGTGGTGAGGCCGTATTTGAGGCAGTGAACGCCGCCGGAATTCTCCGCGATGTTGCCGCCGATCGTGCAGGCGATCTGCGAGGACGGGTCCGGCGCGTAGTAGAAGCCGAGGTGCTGGACAGCGTGCGTGATGCCGAGATTGGTGACGCCCGGCTGCACGACGGCGCAGCGATTGGCGACGTCGATCTCCAGAATGCGGTTGAACTTCCCGAGGCCGAGCACGATCCCGTCGGCGAGCGGCAGCGCCCCGCCGGAGAGCGAGGTCCCTGCGCCGCGGGGCACCACTTTGACCTTCTCGTCGCGGCAGAAGCGCAGCACCGCGGCCACCTCCGCGGTGGTCGACGGCAGAACGACGGCAAGCGGAATTTGGCGGTAGGCGGTAAGACCGTCCGTTTCGTAGGCGCGCAGCTCGCGTGGCTCGACGATCACCCCCTCGCCCGGCACGAGCGCGCGCAGGCCCTCGATGATCGCCGCGCGCCGTGCCAGGACGGCCGCGTCGGAAGGAGGCATGCGCATCGGGACCAATCCTAATGGAGATCGGCGGCGAGACGATAGCAGGGCGATTCTGCGCCGACGCGCGCAAATGACGCGGTGCCCTCCGGCGGGAGGTAGGCGCGTCGACCTTGCCGCGAGGCTCGCGCGCCGCGGCCCGTTCGCCGGTCAGGTCGAGGGATCTCCTGTCAGCAACCGACCTCGGCCCGACAGCACCCCCGCAAAACCTGATGGACGTCGGAATGCCAGCGTATGTCGCGCCGGATCGGAAAAGACGAGTTCGGTAACGTCCCGCTGTGGCCGGTTTGAGACCGGCGGATGCGGCTCAGCCCTGGCGGGCCTTGTAGCGCGGATTCGTCTTGTTGATGATGTAGACGCGTCCCTTCCGCCGCACGATGCGGCAGTTCTTGTCGCGCTTCTTCAGGGACCTCAGCGAATTGGCGATCTTCATGGCGGGCGCGAAAATAGGGGCGGGCCGCAGGACTGTCAACGCACGGCGAAAATCGCGCCCACGCCGAGCGACCCTTCATCGAGGGCTGCGGCCTGAAGGTGCCAGCGCCGCGCTTCCTCGGCGACCTCGGCGAGGACATCGGCCGCGAGCCCTTCGACCCGCTTCGCCAGGCGCCGCCAGCCGTCCCGTATGAGGGCGCGATGAGGGGGCGTCACGTCGATGGCGAAGTGGACGCCGAACCCGGCGCCTCGCAGGCAATCGCTGTACTGCTCGCGCGTCCAGAGCGGAGGCGGGTTCCCGACGCTTTCGCGCCAACGCTCGAGCGCGCGGCCGGGTTCACGCTGGACGAGGTCGAGGAGGAGGAGCCGTCCGCCGGCGGCGAGCCCCTGCCCTGCGGCTCGCAGAAATTTTTCGCGCTCCGCCAGCTCCCAGGTGGCGAACCGGCCGAGCGCCGCGTCGAAGGCACCCGGCGCCAGAGCGAGCTCTCCGGGGTTGTAGGGCCGGATCGCCGCCTGCTTGCCCAAGCCGACCGCCTCCGAGGCTGCCATGCCGAGCGCGGCGAGTTCCGAAGACCGCTCGAGTCCGACGACCCAGGCGCCGGTTTCGCGCGCGATGAAGCGGGTCGCACCTCCGAGCCCGGCAGCGAACTCCACGAGGTTGCTGCCGCGCCGGAGATGGAGCGGCTTGATGAGTTCGCGCAGCTGAACGGGACCGCCGGGGACGAGAAAGCCTTCGCCCCAGAGATACTCGGCAGGCGTCAAGGCTAGTCGCGCGGCGGTGCCGCGACGGCCCGCTCGGTGGCCGAAACGCCCTCGAGAGGCATGTTTCGGCCCGAGAGGAAGTGCTTGATATTGCGCACCGCCTGTCGCAGCCGCTGCCGGTTCTCGACGAGCGCGATCCGGACATAGCCCTCCCCGTACTCGCCGAAGCCGATGCCCGGCGCGACCGCGACATTGGCCTTTTCGAGGAGAAGCTTGGAGAAGGCGAGGCTGCCCATGGCGCGATACTTCTCCGGTATCGGTGCCCAGGCGAACATCGTGGCCTCCGGATCCGGGATCGGCCAGCCGGCCTGACGCAGCCCATCCACGAGCACGTCGCGCCGCTCCTTGTAGCGCTTCCTGACCTCGTCGATGCAGTCCTGCGGGCCATTGAGCGCCGCCGTCGCCGCCACCTGGATCGGCGTGAAGGCGCCATAGTCGAGATACGACTTCACCCGTGCGAGCGCGCCGATGAGCCGCTTGTTCCCAACCGCGAAGCCGATGCGCCAGCCCGCCATCGAATAGGTCTTCGAAAGCGAGGTGAACTCGACAGCGATGTCCTTGGCGCCCGGCACCTCCAGAATCGACGGAGGCTTCTTGTCGCCGAAATAGATTTCAGCGTAGGCGAGGTCGGAAAGAACGATGATGTCGTGCGCGCGGCAGAAATCGACGATCTCCGCGTAGAAATCGAGCCCGACGGTCTGCGCCGTGGGGTTCGCCGGAAAATTGAGCACAACGGCGATCGGGGGCGGTACGCAGTGCCGCGCCGCGCGCTTCAATTCGCTGAAGAAGTCGATCCCCGGCCCGATCGGCACGTGCCGGACCGAGGCACCTGCCATGATGAAGCCGAAGGCGTGAATGGGATAGCAGGGGTTGGGCACAAGCACGTTGTCGCCCGGCGCGGTGATCGCTTGCGCGAGATTCGCGAGCCCCTCCTTCGAGCCGAGCGTGACGATGATCTCCGTCTCGGGATCGAGGTCGACGTCGAAGCGCCGCCGGTAATAGGCGGCGTAGGCCCGGCGGAGCCCCGGAATTCCTTTCGACATCGAGTACCCGTGCGCGCGGGGGTTCTGAACCGCCTCGATCAGCTTTTCGACAATGTGAGGCGGCGTCGGCTGGTCCGGATTGCCCATTCCGAGATCGATGACGTCGCGACCGGCGGCGCGCGCCCGGGCCTTCAGGGCGTTCACTTCCGCGAAGACATACGGGGGCAGCCGTTTGATCCGGTAGAATTCGTCCTTCATCACGTTATCTTAACCTTACCGCTTCGGCATCACTATGGTCCCGGGGACACGGTTCCACGAAAAGTAGATTGACGGGAACTGGTTAACACTTCTCGTGTTCGAGCCCCGTGCTATATTGGTTGCCTGAGGTTCGACCCATGTGGCGCCATAGGCTAACCCCTCTCGCTGTTTTCGCAGTGGCGGCGGCGCTCGCTAGCCGGGCCGCGGCGTTCGACCGCGATATGGAGCTCGGCCGTTTCGTGACGGGCCCGCTTGGGAGTCTGCATCTCGAGGTCGGCGATGGCCTGCAGGGCGTGGTGCCGGGAGAGAGCGCGTTCGCTCCCGTTCTGCGCGAATTGCGGGTCGCGCCACCCGGCGATCCGGGAGGACTTCTCTATTTCACGCCGAGCATGACGATCGGCGGTGCCAATCTCAGCCTAGGCGTCGGTTACGGCACGATGAGCCCGTTCCCGAGCGGCGACATCGGCACGACCCGGCTGGGGGGCGAAGTCGGGTTCGGCGCGTTGCGCTTCGGCGGCAGCTACGAACAGGGTCACGGAGCGCTCCTCGGCGATCTCGGCGGACGTCAGCGCGGCTTCGACGTGGGCGCCTCATACGACATCGGCAACTTCACGACCGGGCTTACGTGGTCGCGCGGCGTCTATCGCGACTTCTTCGCGGGAAGCTCCGGCACTGCGACGCAGGACGAGCTGTCGCTGTCGCTGTCCTACCGCCTCGGTAAGGGGATCGACCTGATCGGCACGCTGCAGTACGACCAGAGCGACTCGGCGTCGGGTCCGGACAGCGCCGGCAGCTTCGTCTTCGGCACCGCGATCCGGTTCTAGATCGCATTCAGAGGAACGCGGCTTCGACCGCGCTCAGCAGGAAGCCCACGCGAACCAGGCGATGAGACGCGGCCATCGCCGCGGCCCGTGTACCGGCCTGAACTCCGGCAGCTCATCGCGCTCGGTTCGACGTACCATGCACACTGCAATGCCTCGCTCCTGCTCTCCCGAATGGTGAAAACGGCGCCCATCATCGCGGTCGACTGGGGCACGAGCGCATTGCGCGTCGCGCTCGTGGGAGAGGACGGACGAGTCGAGCGGAGGGCCGAGAGCCCTGATGGAATCCTTCACGCCCGCGACGGCGATTTCGCTGGCGTATTCGCCCGGATGACGGCCGGCTGGCCGAGCCTTCCCGTCTTCGCGGCCGGAATGATCGGAAGCCGCCAGGGGTGGCGCGAGGTGCCCTATCTCCGCTGCCCGACCGGGCTCGATGAGCTCGCGGCCGCACTCGCCGAAGTCGCCCCGGGCTTCTTCATCGTCCCGGGCGTCGTCGCGACGAGCACGGACGGAACTCCCGACGTGATGCGGGGCGAGGAAACACAGGTGCTCGGCACGGGGATCAGCGACGGGATCGTCGTGCTGCCCGGAACGCACAGCAAATGGGTCCGGGTCGAGCGGGGACGGATCGCCTCGTTCGCCACGTTCATGACCGGCGAGGTCTTCGCCGTTCTGACGCAGCACAGCATCCTGGGCCGCCTCATGGCCGGCGACGAGCAAGATGATGCCGCTTTCGCACGTGGGCTTGCGCGCGGGCGCGAGGAAAAGGGCGCCCTTCTCCACGATCTCTTCAGCGTGCGCACGCTCGGGCTCTTCGGCGCGATACCGGAGACGGGGCTTCGGTCGTATCTTTCCGGGGTGCTGATCGGCAACGAGATCGCGGCCGCGATGCGGCTCTATGTGGAAACGCCGCGCGCAGTCGTCGGGGCCCCGGCCCTCATGGCGAGGTACCGGCAAGCTTTCGAGACCATGCTGGGGAAAGCGCCAGCGCCCGTGGTGGCCGAGGCTGCAACGGTGCGCGGGCTGGTCGCGCTCGCGAGCCTTCGATGATCGATCCGGACCCGCCGATCGTCGCCATTCTGCGCGGCCTCGAGCCGGACGAGGCGCCGGCGATCGGGGCCGCGCTCGTCGCAGCCGGGATCCGCGCCCTCGAGGTCCCGCTCAATTCGCCACGGCCGTTCGAGAGCCTTCGCCGCCTCCGCGCCAGTCTCCCGAACGACATCGCCCTCGGGGCCGGCACCGTACTGTCCGCGGACGAGGTCGGCCGCGCGGCCGAGGCGGGCGCCGCGTTCATCGTCGCTCCTAACTTCGACCCTGCGGTGGTGCGCGCCGCGAAGGCGGCCTCGCTCGCCGCCATGCCCGGAGTCGCGACGCCGAGCGAAGCGTTCGCTGCCGTCGCGTGCGGCGCCGACATCCTGAAGATGTTTCCGGCCGAGCAGATGCCGCCCGCCGTCGTCAAGGCATGGCGCGCGGTGTTGCCGCCGGGAACCCGCCTCTATCCGGTCGGCGGAATCACGACAGGGAACATCGCCGCCTATCTCGAGGCGGGCGCCGACGGTTTCGGCGTCGGCTCGTCGCTTTATCGTCCGGGCGACGCGCCGGAGGCGGTCGAGGCGGCGGCGCGGCGGTTGGTCGCAGCGTTTCCTTCCCGCCGCGCCTGAGGCCCCACATCACGCAACTCCGACGGAACTCAGCCGCGTTCCGGCCGTCGCTTCGCGTCGCCGCTCGAGGGTGCGCTCGATGATGCGGCCGACCTCGTCGAGATCGAGCGGCTTGCGCAGGACGGCGCCGATTTCTCCCATCTCGATCACGACCGGCATTCCGGACATGAGGATGAAGGGCTTTCCCGCGCTCATCGCGCTGCGACCGAGGCGAAGCCCGTGAATTCCGACGTCGATGAGCGCCAAGTCGACGGCTGGGCTGGCTATGAGGCTCTCGGCCTCTATCGCGCTTCCCGTCGTCAAGACCTCGTAGCCCTGATCCTCGAGCACGGACCGCAAGAGGTCGAGGACCTCGGGCTCGTCGTCGACAACCAGAATGCGGGCATCCTTCATTCTTGTTCTCTCCGAAAAGTTCCATCAGTTCTTGGGTCGGCGGCGCTGCGGCGTGCGCCCTCCCCCGCCGCCCTCCGCGGCGAGGCTCTTCTTCAGCGCCTCCTTGAGGTCGATCACCTTGGCCGGCGCGCGCTTCTTCGGCGGCTCGGGCGTTTCGCCCCGCAGCTTCGCCTGAACGAGCTGGACGAGCTCGGCCTGATATTTGTCCTCGAACGTCGCCGGGTCGAATTTTCCTGTCTTCTTCGAAATGATGTGCGCGGCAAGCTCGACCATTTCCTCGTCGAGCTCGCCCTCGCCGATCTCCTCGAAAAATTCCCGATCGCTGCGCACCTCCTCGCGGGAACGGAGCGTGAACATGCGGATCCCGCGGCCGTACGTCTCGATCGCGACGACGCGTTCTCGCCGCGCAAGGACGACTCTTCCGAGCCCGACCTTGTTCCGCTCCGCCATCGCGTCTCGGATGACCCGATAGGTCTCTTCTGCGACGGGTCCGTCGGGCGCAACGAAATAGGGCGCGTTGACGTAGACGGGATCGAGCTCGCCGGCATCGACGAACCGCTCGAGCTCGATCGTCTTGGTCGAGGGGATGCGAACCGCCTCGATCTCCGCATCCTCGAGCACCACATAGTGCCCTTTCTCGACCTCGTAGCCTTTGACGATATCCTCCTTGGCCACCTCGTCTCCCGTGTCCGGGTCGTGCGGCCGCAGATTGATGCGATGGCCCGTGCGCGGATTGAGGTTGTGGAAGGCGATCTTTCCGGCTCGGGTCGTGGCCGGATAGAGCTTAACCGGACAGGAGACGAGCTGAAGCCTGAGCTGGCCTTTCCAAGAAGCTCTCATCGGGCGGGTAAACGCTCCACGGCCCCCGAATCGCACCAAGGTCGCTCAACTGCGACAGAATGAGCCCAGAATGCTGACCATCCCCCTATACGACGACAACCCGACGCTGCGGACGCCGGTCGTGACCATCGCGCTGATTGCGGCCTGCGTCCTGGTGTTCCTGTGGCAGCTCGGGCTCGACGCGCGGGCCGAGGTCGCGATCGCTTACTCGCTCGGCCTCGTTCCGGCCGTGTTTTTCGGCGCAGCCGACCTGCCGCCCGAGCTCGAGCTGGTGCCGCCATGGACGACGCTCGTAACCAGCATGTTTCTCCACGGCGGCCTCGCCCACATCGGCGGCAACATGCTGTTCCTCTGGATCTTCGGGAACAACGTCGAAGACACGCTCGGAAGGGCGCGATTCATCCTCTTCTACTTTCTTTGCGGCATCGCGGCGGCGCTCGCGCAGGCGATCTCCAATCCCAGCTCGGAGATTCCGATGGTCGGGGCGAGCGGCGCTATCGCCGGCGTGCTCGCCGCCTACCTCATCCTGCACCCCTACGCCAATGTGCGGGTCTTCGTCTGGTTCTTCATTTTCGTCCGCCTCATCAACGTGCCGGCGATCGTCCTCATCGGACTCTGGTTCGTGATGCAGGTCTTGGGCGGCCTCGCCACGCCGGCTTCGACGACCGGCGGGGTCGCGTTCTGGGCGCATGTGGGCGGCTTCCTGGCCGGGCTCGCCCTCATCATGGTGCTGCGCCCGCGCGGAACGCGTTTTTGGCAGCCGGCACACTCGCGGGCCTTCGCCGTCGAGCCGCCGGCCGCGCTGCGCGATCGTGCCAGGTTCCGCAGCGGCTCGGTCCCGGAAGCCGGCCAGCGCCGCCCGCGTGGCTGGTAGAACCCCGATGGTGAGTCGCAGACGTGCCTAGAGCGGCTCGCCGCGCGCGAGCCTCGGCACGTCGCCGAGCGTGCCCATCGCGTGACGCATGAAAAGGCGCTTCAGCGGCGGAATGCGGTTCACCGCGGCAAGCCCGAGATCACGCGCCAGCTTCACCGGCTGGATGCTATTCGAGAACAGCCTGTTGAGCCCGTCCGTGACGGCCGCCAGGGTCAGAGTATCGAAGCGGCGCCAGCGCTCGTAGCGAGCCAGCGTCTCCGAATCCCCGATGTCCAGCCCGAGCCGGCGACGCTCGATCACGCATTCGGCAAGCGCCGCCACGTCGCGGATTCCGAGATTGAGCCCCTGCCCTGCGATCGGGTGAATGAGGTGCGCCGAGTCCCCGACGAGAGCGAGGCGGGTCGCGACATAGCGCTCCGCGTGCATGAAAGCGAGCGGATAGGCCCATCGCGGCCCCTCGACCTCGACCCGGCCTAGAAAATCCCCGAAGCGCCGCGCCAGCTCGGTCCTGAAGGCCTCGTCGGGAAGCCGCATCAATTTCGGTGCGAGCGCAGAGCGCTCCGTCCAGACGAGCGAGGACCGCCGTCCGGTCATCGGCAGGATGGCGAACGGACCGGCCGGCAGGAAGTGCTCGACCGCCACGCCGCGGTGCGGCAGCTCGTGCCGCACTGTGCAGACGATACCGGTCTGCGGGTACGACCATTCGACGGTCCTGATTCCGGCGGCCGCCCGCAACGGCGAGTTCTTGCCTTCCGCGACCGCGCAGAGCGCTGCGGCGACGCGCCGCCCGTCGGCGAGCTGCGCCGTGATGCCGCCCTCGCGCGGTTCGACGTGGCTCACGGCGACGGGCGCCAGGAGCCGCAACGACGGGATCGTGCGGGCACGTTCGAAAAGCGCCCGGCGGAGCACCCGGTTCTCGACGATCCATCCGAGCGGATGCTCGCCCACATCCCTGTGGTCGTAATGGAGGAAAAGCGGCGCGTTGTCGTCGGCGACGCGGATCTCGAGGATAGGCTCGGCTTCCTCGCCGACGTAGGGCCAGATGCCCGTCGTCGCCAGAACGCGTTGCGAGCCGTAGGCGATCGCCGATGCGCGGCCGTCATAGGGTTCGGCAAGCCGCGCCGCGGCGTCCTCCCGGTCGACCACGACGACGTCGAGCCCGGCTTCCGCACAGGCGATACCGAGCGTAAGCCCGACGAGCCCGCCGCCGGCGACAAAGAGCTCTGTGTGGAGGTCGCTCATGCTCGCACCAGCGCTCGGGCGCGCGCCCTCGCCTGCGCCGCTGCCCCGAAAGCGGCGAGAAGCGCGCGCGAAAAGTCGTGCTGCAGGACGGCGAACTCCGGATGCCACTGGATGCCGATGGCGAAGCTTCGGTCCTCGACGCGCACGGCCTCGATCTGCCCGTCGGGCGCGAGCGCCTCGACCACGAGGCCCGGCGCGAGACGGTCGATCCCTTGCGCATGCAGGGAGTTGACCCAGACCCCGTCCGCTCCGGCGAGCCGCCGCAGAATGCCGTCGGGCGAGAACGTCACGGGGTGCTGATCGTGCGCGTACCGGCCTTCGATCGGCCGATCCTTGCGGCTCCGATGGTCGAGCCGGCCGTCGAGTTCATGCACGTTCTGGTGCAGCGTCCCGCCGAGGGCGACGTTGAGTTCCTGAATCCCGCGGCAGATCGCCAGGATCGGCACGTCGCGCTCGAGCGCGGCCCGGATGAGCGGCAGCGTCGTCCCGTCGCGCGCCGGGTCGTGCAGCGTCCCCTCGCGGCTCGGTGCGCCTCCGTAGTGATGCGGCTCGACATTGGAGGGGCTGCCGGTGACGAGAAGCCCATCCAGCCGATCCGCGAGATCGGCCGGATCGATGGCATCGGCGAGCGCCGGAATGGCGAGCGGCAGCGCGCCTGCCGCGTCGGATACCGCACGAACGTACTTGTCGCCGACGACGTGATAGGGATGCCCGTTAAGCTCCCGCGCGCAACACGTCACGCCGACGAGTGGAAAAACCTGCGGCTCCAAGCTCCAGTCCCTTGGTTTCGGTGCAGATTGCGCTGATATCTGAAGACGTGCAACCGCCGGCAGAGATGCTTCTCGCCTACAAGGGAGCGGCCGTGGCCCTCTGGCTAGTCGCGTTTTTCCTGGCCGAAAGATTGCTGCCCGCCGCAACGCCCCCGGCCGGGACCGGCGCGGCACGGCTCGGACGGAATGCGGCGCTGGTGGCCGCGAACGTGGTCCTGTCGAGCTGGTTCGTCGTGCCGCTGACCGCCTGGGCGGCGAGCGGGTTTCTCGATTGGCGCCCGACATGGTGGGGCGGCTGGACGGGGCTCGTCGTGGACCTCGTGCTTCTCGATGCGCTGATCTATTGGTGGCACCGGGCGAACCACGAGCTCGGTTTCCTCTGGCGCTTTCACGAGGTGCATCATCTCGACCGCTTCCTCGACACGAGCACGGCGCTCCGCTTCCACTTCGGCGAGGTCGCGCTCTCCGCGGTCGCCCGCGCCGGAGTGGTGATCCTGCTCGATTTTCCGCTCGTTTCGGTTCTCGTCTTCGAGACGCTGGTGCTGATCGGCGCGATCTTCCACCATTCGAACCTCCGCCTGCCCCCACGCCTCGAGGCGGCGCTCGCCCGGGTCGTCGTGACGCCGTCTATCCACTGGGTGCACCACCACCGCAGGCGCAGCGATACCGACTCGAACTACGCGACGATTCTGAGCCTCTGGGATCCGCTCTTCGGGTCGCGTTCCGCGACCCGCCGTCGGCCCGACATGGAGATCGGTGTGGAGCGCCGGGAGGAACGGCGTCTCGGCGCGCTGCTTTCCGCTCCGTTCAGGGCGAGAAGCGTTGCTTCTTCGGTTCGTTGAAGACGAAGAGCTGCTTATCGAGAGGCAGGCCGACGCGCATGTCGGTAAGCGAGACGGTGGTGCGCTTGCCCTGCGCGTCGACGATCGACCACTGCTTCAGCTCGAGCGGACGGTCCGAGAAGGTGAGCGTGACAGCGCCAGCGTCTGGATCCTTGGTCTGCACCAGCGTTACGCGGATCGCGCCCGGAGTATGCTCGTACCCGGTGACGGTGACGTCGCCGCCCAGCCTGATGTCGTCACGCAGAAGAAACCAAGCGGGCGTCGAGCCGATCGGGAGATAGCTCGTCTGCTCGAGGCTCTTGTCGAAATAGATGACGAAAGTGCCGTCTGCCACGAGCAGGATCGGCGTCGGCGGGTCGTACTCGAAGCGCATGTGCCCCGGACGCTTCACATAGAGCTGTCCCTCGGCGATCCCGCCGTTTTCGGCGTGCTGGGTGAAGCGCGCCGTCATGGTACGAATTCCGTTGAGATAGTCGGTGAGCCTCTGTACCTCGGCCTGCTGCTCGGCGGTCAGCGCGAGCGGGCGTGCGCGCGCCGCCGAGGCGTCGGGAGGGGAAACCGCGCCCAGTCCGACGAGAACGGCGGTCAGAAGCAGGAACCGGCGCAGCGCGCCATCAAGGGACGGAACCAGGGCTTTTCTCCATCGGCGGCTCTGCCTCCGCGGCGCGCCGACGTCGGCGTCGACGCGCGGCGGCCACGAGGTTGAGGGATTCGACCATGATCGAGAACCCGATCGCGGCGTAGATGTAGCCCTTGGGGATATGGAAACCGAACCCGTCCGCGACAAGCATCGTTCCCACGAGCAGGAGAAACGAGAGCGCGAGCATGCGCACCGTCGGATGCCGGTGGATGAATTCCGAGAGCGGCGCCGAGGCGACGAGCATGATGATCACGGCGATGACGATCGCCACGGCCATGACCCAGACATGCTCGGCCATCCCGACCGCGGTGATCACGGAGTCGAGCGAAAAGACGATGTCGAGGACCATGATCTGGACGATGACGCCTATGAACGTCGCGCCGCCCGTCCGTACGATGGTCTCGCCGATGCCGTCCACTTTCTCGAGGCTCTCGTGGATCTCGCGCGTGCCCTTGTAGAGGAGAAAGAGCCCGCCCAGGATGAGGATGATGTCGCGCCAGGAGAAATCCCGGACGAAGTGGAACACCGGCTCGACCAGGCCGATCATCCAACTGATCGACGCGAGGAGCGCGAGCCGGGTGAGAAGCGCCAGGGCGAGGCCGAGCTTCCGCGCCGCGTCGCGCCGGTGCTCGGGGAGGCGGCTCGCGGTGATGGCGATGAAGACGAGGTTGTCGATCCCGAGAACGATCTCGAGCGCGGTCAGCGTCAGCAGGCTGGCCCAGATCTCCGGGTCGAGAAGGAAGTTCATGGCGTGGCGCGTGACTCCCGGCTTCTAACGCTGCAGGGGCCGAGCCTGCTCACGCGGGCTTGGCCGATTCCGGCGGCGAATGCGCCTTGAGTCCGCGCCGGACCAGCGAGTTCCAGGCATCTACCGCCGTGTCGACGATGTCGAACAGATTGAGATCGGTCTGGCCGAGCATGCCGTACTCGAGGAGAGTGTCGAAGCGGATGACCCTCTCCCAGTAATCGCGGCCGACCAGCACGACCGGAACCGTGGGCGCCTTTTCCGTTTGCTGCAGCGTCAGGATCTCGAACAGCTCGTCCATCGTGCCGAAGCCGCCGGGAAAGACCGCGAGCCCGTTCGCGCGCATCGCGAGGTGCATCTTGCGCATCGCGAAATAGTGGAACCGGAACGTCAGTTCCGGCGTCGAGAAGGCGTTCGGCTCCTGCTCGTGCGGCAACGTGATGTTGAAGCCGATGCTCGGCGCGCCGACATCGCTCGCCCCGCGATTGGCCGCCTCCATGATCCCGGGACCGCCGCCCGTCGCGATGACGTTGTCGCGCTTTCCGTCTACCGGCCGGAGGGCGCCGCCATAGAGCGAAACGATGCGGCCGAATTCGCGCGCCTCGTCATACCAGCGTGAGAGCTTGTGACCGTTCTCCGGCCGGATTCGCGCGCTTCCGAAGACGACGATCGTCGATCGCACGCCCCAGTCGCGCAGCGCCAGCTCGGGCTTGGCGTATTCGAGAGCGAACCTGATCGCCCTGAGCTCGTCGCGGAGCAGGAACTCGCGGTCCTCGACCGCCAGGAGATAGCTGCGCGACCGAAGCTGCGCATCGTTGCCGGCCATGCCCTCCGCTTAGGCGAAGAGCCGCTCGTTTTCCAGCCCCTTGTACAGGTCGGCGACGAATTCGCCATAGCCGTTATAGATCAGCGTCGGCCGCCGCTCGTCCGTGCCGACCACCCGCTCGGTCTTCTGGCTCCAGCGCGGATGAGGCACGTCCGGATTGACGTTCGCCCAGAAGCCGTATTCCGACGCCTGAAGCTTCTCCCAGAAGCCGACCGGACGCTCCTCCGTGAAGGTGAACCGGACGATCGACTTGATGTGCTTGAACCCGTACTTCCACGGGGTCGACAGACGCAGCGGCGCGCCGTTCTGCTTCGCGAGCGGACGGCCGTAGGCGCCCGTCACGATGAAGGCGAGCTCGTTCGTCGCCTCGGCCATCGTGAGCCCTTCGACATAGGGCCATGGATACCAGAACTGCTTCTGGCCCGGCGCAACGCGCGCGTCAGTGAAAGTCTCCATGCGCACGTACTTCGCCGAGCCGAGCGGCTTGGCGAACTCGACGAGCGCTTTCATCGGAAAACCGGTCCACGGCACGGCCATCGACCACGCCTCGACGCAGCGGAGCCGGTAGAGCCGCTCCTCGAGCGGCATGGCGCGAATGAGATCGTCGGCGTCGATGACTCGCTCCGCCTCGACGAGCCCGTCGAACTTCACCTGCCAGGGCCGCACCTTCAGCGCCTGCGCCGCCCGCGCAATCTCCTTGTGCGAGCCGAACTCGTAGAAGTTGTTGTAGCCCTCGACGTAGCGGGCATCGGTGATCGGGCGGTCGAGCGTGTAGCGAAGGTTGCGCTTCGCCGGATAGAGTGCCGCAGTCGGATCGTCCTCGGCCGAGGCGAACCGGCTCGCCAGCAGCATCGGCCCGGCGGCGAGCGTCGCCGCGAACTTGCGGCGGCTCCAGAACATCGCTTCGGGCGTCGCTTCCCGCTCAGGGATCTCCCAACCGCGTCGGCGCTTGATCAACATCGGTCCCTCCCGTGCCGAGAACCGCAAGATAGGCAGGGGCGTAGATCACGTCGACTCACGTAGGCTTGAGCCGTGCCGTCGCTCCGCGCGCTTCAGGCGGGGCCGGAAGCGGGCAGGCCGATCGGGCAGGCGAATCCGGTCCCGCCGAGCCCGCAATACCCCGCGGGATTCTTCGCGAGGTACTGCTGGTGATAATCCTCGGCATAGTAGAACGGCGGCGCGTCGAGGATCTCCGTCGTGATGCGCCCGTAGCCGGCCCGCGTCAGAACTTTCTGATAGGCGTCCCGCGACGCTTCGGCCTGGCGCCGCTGTTCGGGCGAGAACACGTAGATGCCGGACCGGTACTGGGTTCCGACATCATTGCCCTGCCGCATGCCCTGGGTCGGGTCGTGGTTTTCCCAGAAGATCTTCAGCATCGCCTCGTAGGACGTCGCCGCGGGATCGAACACCACGAGCACCGTCTCGTTATGGCCGGTCAGCCCGCTGCAGACCTCCTCGTAGGTCGGGTTCGGGGTGAGCCCGGCCGCATACCCGACCGCCGTCGTATAGACGCCGGGAGCTTCCCAGAACTTCCGCTCCGCTCCCCAGAAGCAGCCCATTCCGAAGAGCGCCTGCTCGAGCCGGTCGGGAAACGGCGGCTCGAGCCTCGTTCCGAGCACGAAGTGCCGCTCGGGCACGTCCATCTTCTCCGGCCGGCCGGGCAACGCCTCGGACGGACTCGGCATCTGGAGCTGCTTGCGCGCGAACCACATGCTGCGAGTCTAGGCCGTCTAGAACGCCTTGGCGAGGAAGCTTATGCCCGTGGCCAGATAGACGGCGAGCAGCAGACGCGCGAAACGCCGCTCGTCGAGCCGAACCCTGAGCCGTTGCCCGAGCCATAGCCCGGCAAAGACCGGAACACAGCCGATGGCAGAGAGCCCAAGCCCCTGAAACTGCGCGACGCCGAAGAGGAGAAGCCCCCCGAGGAGGCCGGTCGCGCCGACGAAGTACATGAGCGAGATCGCCACCACGAAGAGGTCCTTCGGCAGGCGCAGCCAGACGAGGTAGAGCATCAGAGGCGCGCCGTAGAAGGTAGAGATCCCGCCGATCAGCCCCGCCACGAGGCCGACGAGCGGACCGAGCCAGCGCTCTGTCGCTTCGGACACCCGCAGGTGCGGCCGGAAATGCGCGATCAGCGGAAAGACGATCACGGACGTGCCGATGACGACGAAGAGGATTTCCTGCCGGACGACGACGAGCAGCTTCGTGGCTCCGGCGACGGTCACGACCAGCACGAGGAGCATCGGCCAGAAGCGGCGGAGCGTCGCTTTGAACAGACCGCCCTGAAAGGCCTGCACCAGATTGGACGCGACCATCGGCAGGACCAGAAGGCCCACCGATTCCTTGAGGCTGAAGCTCAAGGTGAGGAGCGGCATCGCGACGAGCGGCAGGCCGAGCCCGACAACCCCCTTCACGGCGCCCCCGGCGAAAAGCGAGAACGCCGCCCAGGCGACGAGACCGAAGTCGAGCCCGTTCAAGGGCACCGTCCGAACGCGCGGATGGGAGAAGACCAATCAGGAAAGCCGACTCGACAGCCGCCCGAATGCGCGAAAAACCGAAGAAATCCTTGCCGTTCGGCCGACATTCAAGCCCCGCACAACCTATGGCTAAACCCGATCTTAACGAACATACCCCAGCGTTAGCCGCCCATGCTGGTCATTATCGGCTCGGTGATCGTCATTGCGTGCGTCGTCGGCGGCTATGCAGCCAATGGCGGACATCTGGCCGTGCTGTGGCAGCCTTTCGAGATCGTCATCATCGTCGGCGCGGCGATCGGCGGCTTCGTGACGGCCAACCGGCGTCCCGTGCTGTTCGCGGCAGGCCGCGCCGTGGTCGGGCTTCTCAAGGGCGAAAAGCACGACAAGGCGGCCTACCTCGAGCTTCTCTCCCTCCTCTACTCGATCTTCAAGCTCGCCAAGACGAAGGGCGCGCTCGCGCTCGAGGCGCATGTCGAGAACCCGCAGGAGAGCGCTCTGTTCGCGCAGTTCCCGGTCTTCATGAGCCAGCACCACGCGGTCGTCTTCCTTTGCGACTACCTTCGGCTCCTGACGCTCGGCAACGACAACCATCACGAGATGGAGACCTTGATGGACGAGGAACTCGAGACTCACCATCAGGAGAATGCGACTGTCGCCGCGGCGATTCAGACGGTCGCCGACGGCCTGCCCGCGCTCGGCATCGTGGCCGCCGTGCTCGGCGTCATTCACACGATGGGCTCGATCACCGAGCCGCCCGCCGTGCTCGGCCACCTTATCGGCGGCGCGCTCGTCGGCACCTTCATGGGCGTTCTGCTCTCCTATGGCTTCGTCGGTCCGATCGCGTGCGCCGTCAAGGCGCGCAGCGAGGCCGAAGCCCGCTACTTCATCTGCATCAAGGCCGCCATCCTCGCCTACATGCAGGGCTACGCGCCGTCGGTCGCGATCGAGTTCGCGCGCAAGGCGCTCGCTTCCGACGTGCGGCCGACCTTCTACGAGGTGGAGTCCGCCGTCGAGGCGCTCCCGCCGGTCCCGGCCTGACCGTCCGCCGCACGGAGCAACGCCATGGCGAAGCCGGGCGGCGGAACGATTATCATCAAGAAGATCAAGAAACGCGGCCACGGCGGCCACCACGGCGGCGCGTGGAAGGTCGCCTATGCCGACTTCGTCACGGCGATGATGGCCTTCTTCCTGCTGCTGTGGCTGATCAACGTGACCACCGACGTTCAGAAGAAGGGAATCGCCGACTATTTCGCGCCGACCGTCGCCACGATCAGCGTGACGAGCGGCGCCGGCGGCATGCTCGGCGGTCAGGTGATCGGCAAACCCGGGGCAATGACCGTCTCCGCCGCCGCACCGGCGCTTGCCGATCCAGTCACCTCGATGCGTCAGCCCGACGAGGGCGACGAAGGCGAGAGATCGGGCAACCCAGGACAGCGCCTGGAAATCACGGACGAGGCGCTCGAGACAAGCATCGCGCAGCGGGAAGAGCAGCAATTCGCGCTCGCGGAGTTCCAGCTGAAGAAGGCGATGGAGAACGTGCCCGAGCTGCGCGAGCTTGCCGACAACCTCCTGGTCGACCGCACGCCGGAAGGGCTGCGCATCCAGCTCGTCGATCAGGACAAGCGATCGATGTTTCCGCGCGCTTCCGCGGAGATGTACGAGCCGGCGAAGAAACTGATGGGCGTCGTGGCGCAGATCGTCGCCCGGCTGCCGAACAAGATCACGGTGACCGGCCACACCGACGCGACGCCCTACTCGAAGGGCAGCGGCTACGGCAACTGGGAGCTCTCCACCGACCGCGCGAACGCGAGCCGTCGCGAGCTCCTCAATGCGGGACTCGACGAATCGCGCATCGCCAAGGTGGTCGGAATGGCCGACAGGGAGCCGCTGGTCCCCGAAGATCCGACCTCGCCGCAGAACCGCCGCATCAGCATCGTTCTGATGCGCGAGGCGCCGATCGAGCCGCCCGCGCCGCGGGCGGCCGAAAAGTCCGCGACCGCGCCGCCGCAGAAGGCCGAGGCGGTGCCGCCGGCCCTCGAGCCGCCGCGCAAGCTCGCCCGGCAATAGGCCCCCTTACGAACGTCGCGGCCCCGCCCCAGATGCGGGGTTGCAGGGTCGTGCCGATGCCGCTATAGGTCTGCGCCCTTAACGGAGTGTAGCTCAGCCTGGTAGAGCACCGCTTTCGGGAGGCGGGGGCCGGAGGTTCAAATCCTCTCACTCCGACCAGACGAGAGGCCCGC
>JADGGZ010000275.1 GCA_019689675.1 Rhodospirillales bacterium
ATACCCACCCTGGGGGGGCGCCCCGCGGGGCCCCGCGCGGGGGGGGGCGCGCGCGGCCCCGCGACGGTTTGCGACATCGTCTCGGGGCTGGCGCCGGGAAGGCTCGCAGAGACGACGATGGTCGGGAACTCGATCTGCGGCAGCGGTGCGACGGGCAGGAAACGCAAGGCGACCGCGCCGGTGAGGAAGAGCGCGAGCATCAGGAGCGCGGTCCCGACCGGGCGGCGGATGAAGACCTCGCAGAAATGCATGGCCGCCCTACTCCGCAGCGCTGCGATCGAGCGCGTCCGGCTCGACGAGGCGCGGGCGCGGCCGCTCGGCCGGGCGGCCTCTGCTGTGCAGCCAGGCGCCGAGCCGGCCCATGTAGAGGTAGACGACCGGCGTCGTGTAGAGCGTCAGGAGCTGCGAGAGAAGGAGACCGCCGACGATCGCCACGCCCATCGGGCGGCGGAGCTCCGAGCCCGGGCCCTCTCCCAGCGCGAGCGGCAGGGCGCCGAAGAGCGCGGCCATAGTCGTCATCATGATCGGACGGAAGCGCAGAAGCGCCGCCTCGTAGATCGAGCGCTCCGGCAGCATCCCCTCCTCGCGCTCGGCCTCGAGCGCGAAGTCGATCATCATGATCGCGTTCTTCTTGACGATGCCGATGAGGAGGATGATCCCGATGAGCGACACGAGCGAGAGCTCGTAGCCCGCGACGACGAGCGCCAGAAGCGCGCCGACGCCGGCCGACGGCAGCGTCGAGAGGATCGTGACTGGATGGATCGTGCTCTCGTAGAGGATGCCGAGCACGATGTAGATGACGAGGATCGCGGCGAGGATCAGGATCGGCTGGTTGGCGAGTGCGACGCGGAACTCAGCGGCGCTCCCCGTGAAGACGGTGGCGATGCTCTCCGGCAGTCCGATCTCCGCCTTCGTCGCCTCGATCGCCTCGATGGCGGCGCCGAGCGAGCTTCCCGGCGCGACGTTGAAGGAGAGCGTCACCGAGGGGAACTGGCCCTGATGCGTGATCGCGAGGGGCGCGGTGGTCGGCACGATGGTCGCGATCGCGCTCAAGGGCACCTGCCCTCGCGCCGACTTGACGTAGATCTTGTCGAGCGATTCGGGCCCGAGCTGGAAATCCGGCGTCACCTCGAGGATGACGCGGTACTGGTTCATCTGCGTGTAGATGGTCGAGACCTGGCGCTGGCCGAAGGCGTCGTAGAGCGTGTCGTCGACCGCCTGCGGCAGGACGCCGAGCCGCGCCGCCTTGTCGCGGTCGATGACGACGTCGATCTGGAACCCGGTCGTCTGCTGGTCGCTCGCGACGTCCACGAGCTCCGGCCGCGCCTTCAGCGCCTCGAGAAGGCGCGGCGTCCATTCCGCGAGCTCGGCGAGGTCGGCGTCGACGAGCGTGTACTGGTACTGCGTGCGGCTCGCGCGCGTGTCGATCTGGACGTCCTGCACCGCCTGCATCGAGAGGGTGATGCCCTCGATCGGCGCCACCGCTTCCCTGAGCCGCGCCATGACCTCCTCGATCGAGGCCGTCCGCTTCTCGTGCGGCACGAGGCTGATGTAGAGCCGGCCGGTGTTGACGGTCGCGTTGACGGTTCCTGCGCCGACGAAGGAGGCGACGCTCGCGACGTCCGGGTCCGCCATCACCGCCGCGGCGACCGCCTGCTGGCGCCGCGCCATCGCCTTGAAGGAGATGTCCTGCGCGGCGTCGGTGACGCCGACGATGAGTCCCGTGTCCTGCTGCGGAAGGAAGCCCTTCGGCACGACCGCGTAGAGGGCGACGGTGAGCGCGAGCGTCACGAGCGCCACCGCGAGCGTTTCCTTCTGATGCCGCAGCACCCAGGAAAGGCTCCGCTCGTAGCCGCGGAGGAGTCGCTGCCAGGCCGCCTCGCTCCAGGCGAAGAGCCGGCCGCGCCGGTCCTCGCTTTCGGCCTTGAGGAGCCGGCCGCACATCATCGGCGTCAGCGTGAGCGAGACCACGGCCGAGATCGCGACCGCGATCGAGAGCGTCAGCGCGAACTCGCGGAAGAGCCGCCCGACGACGCCGCCCATGAAGAGGAGCGGAATGAAGACGGCGATCAGCGAGACGGTGAGCGAGACGATCGTGAAGCCGATCTGCCGCGCGCCATCGAGGGCGGCCTCGAGCGGCCTTTTGCCCGCCTCGACGTGGCGCACGATGTTCTCGATCATGACGATCGCGTCGTCGACGACGAAGCCGGCGGCGATGGTGAGCGCCATCAGCGAGAGGTTGTCGAGGCTGAAGCCGCAGAGCGCCATCGCGCCGAACGTGCCGATGATCGACACCGGCAGCGCGATGCTCGGAATGACCGTCGCCCAGAGCTTCCTCAGGAAGAGGAAGATGACGAGCACGACGAGCGCCACGGTGAGGACGAGCGTGAACTGCACGTCCTCGACCGAGGCGCGGATCGTCTCGGTCCGGTCGGCCACGATCGAGACCTCGACGCCCGGCGGCAGCGTCGCCGAGAGCCGCGGCAGAAGCTCCTTGATGCGGTCGACCGTCTCGATGATGTTCGCCCCGGGCTGGCGCTGCACGTCGACGAGCACCGCCGGCCGGTCGCCGTGCCAGGCGGCAAGGCGCGTGTTCTCGACGCTCTCGACGATCTGCCCGACATCGGCAAGGCGGACCGGCGCGCCGTTCCTGTAGGCGACGATGATCCGCGCGTACTCGTCGGCCGAGCGGATCTGGTCGTTGGCTGCGATCGTATAGGCTTGGCGCGGCCCGTCGAAGCTGCCCTTGGGGCCGCTGACATTCGCCTGCGCGATCGCGGCGCGCACGTCCTCGAGGCCGAGATCGAGCGAGGCGAGCGCCGCCGGGTTCACCTGGATGCGCACCGCCGGCTTCTGGTTGCCCTCGATCGTGACGAGGCCGACGCCCGAGACCTGGCTCAGCTTCTGCGCCAGCATCGTGTCGGCGAGGTCGTTGACCTTGTCGAGCGGCAGGACGTCGGAGGTCACCGCGAGGACGAGAATCGGCGTGTCGGCGGGATTGACCTTGGAGTAGGTCGGCGGCGAGGGAAGGTTGCGCGGCAGGATGCCGGAGGCCGCGTTGATCGCCGCCTGCACGTCCTGGGCCGCCGCGTCGATGTCGCGCTCCAGCGCGAATTGCAGCGTGATCGTCGAGACCCCGAAGGCGCTCGTCGAGGTCATCGACTCGAGGCTCGCGATCTGCCCGAAATACCGCTCGAGCGGCGTCGTCACCGTCGCGGCGATGACGTCGGGGCTGGCGCCCGGCAGCTCGGTCGTGACCTGGATCGTCGGGAAGTCGACTTGGGGCAGGGCCGAGACCGGGAGAAGCCGATACCCGAGGAGCCCGAGCAGGAGGATGCCGCAGGTCAGCAGCGTCGTCGCGATCGGGCGCCGGATGAAGGGCGCCGAGATGCTCACGGACGTCGGCCTTCGGCTCGCGTCCGCTCGAGCCGGGCCGGCGCCGCGGCAGCGGCCGCTTTCTCGCGCACCACGACCTCGCTGCCGGGCTGCAGCCTCGACTGGCCCTCGACGACGACGCGCTCGCCGGGCGCGAGCCCCTCGTCGATGAGCGCCTTGCCGCCCTCGATCTGCGCTACCACGACGGGGCGCACCTCGACCCTGTTGCCCTCGCCGATGACGAAGGCGAAGGCTCCCTTCGGCCCCCGCTGCACGACCTCGGCCGGGACGACGATCCCGTTCTTGCGCGTCGCGAGGTGGAGCCGCACGTTCACGAACTGGCCGGGCCAGAGCCGGAGCTGCTCGTTGGCGAAGGTCGCCTTGAGCTTCACCGTCCCGGTCGTCTGATCGATCTGGTTGTCGATGACCGCGAGCGTCCCTCGCCCGAGCTCCGTCGCGTTGTCGCGGTCGAGCGCGATCACCTCGAGCGGGCCCGCGGCCGAAGCCTCGACGACGCGCGGAAGCGCGTGCTCCGGCAGGGTGAAGACGATCGAGATCGGCTTCATCTGCGTGATCGTGACGAGCCCGTCCGGGTCGTTGGCGCGGATGATGTTGCCCTGGTCGACCCGGCGCATGCCGACGCGGCCGGAGATCGGCGCGGTGATCGTCGTGTAGCCGAGCAGGAGCTCGGCGCTGTCGATCGCCGCCTGGTCGCCGCGGATCGCGGCCTCCAGCTGGCCGACCTGAGCCTGGAACTGGTCGAGCTGCTGCTGGGTCGCGTAGTTGTTCTTGCGCAGCTCGGTGTACCGCGCGAGCTCGCGCCGCGCATTGGCGAGCTGCGCCTCGTCCTGCGCCTTCTTCGCCTTGGCCTGGGCGAGCTGGGCCTCGTAGGGGCGCGGGTCGATCTGGGCGAGCACCTCGCCCTCCTTCACCTCCTGCCCCTCGGTAAAGGCGACCTTCACGAGCTCGCCTTCGACGCG
>JADGGZ010000276.1 GCA_019689675.1 Rhodospirillales bacterium
GCGACGTCGAACGCGTCGTCAGGGTAATCGGCGAGGTCCTGATCGGCGTTTCCCTGCACCACCGAAAGGCCCCGGCTCACCGCGGCGTTGACGCCGGCTTGCGACAGCTCGATGCCGCGCCCGTCGACGCCCTTTTCTGCGGCGAGATAGGCGAGAAGCGCGCCGTCCCCGCAGCCGACGTCGAGCACCCGGGCGCCCGGCTCGACGATGTCGGCGATGAGGCGGAGATCCTCCCGAATTCCGCCGGGGGCGCGATTCATGCCAAGCCGCGGTGCCGTGCGCACCCGTCGAGAAAGCCGCGAAGCGTGGCGAAAAACTCGGGTTCGTCGAGCAAGAAGGCGTCGTGCCCCTTGTCGCTCTCGATCTCGACGAAGCTGACATTCGCGGCGACCGCGTTGAGCGCGTGAACGATGGCACGGCTCTCCGAGGTCGGGAACAGCCAGTCGCTGGTGAAAGAGACGACGCAGAAGCGGCTCTTGGTGCCGCGGAACGCGTCCGCCAAGACCCCGCCGTGCTCCGCCGCGAGGTCGAAATAGTCCATCGCCCGCGTGATGTAGAGATAAGAGTTCGCGTCGAAACGCTCGACGAAGGTGATTCCCTGGTGGCGCAGATAGCTCTCGACGGCGAAGTCCGCGTCGAAACCGTAAGTGAAGTTCTGGCGGTTCTGCAGGTTACGGCCGAACTTGCGATGAAGCGCCGCCTCCGAGAGATAGGTGATGTGCGCCGCCATGCGCGCGACCGCGAGGCCGCGGGCCGGGCGCCGCCCCTTCTTCAGGTAGGCGCCGCCGCACCAGTCGGGGTCGGCCATGATCGCCTGCCGGCCGACCTCGTGGAAGGCGATGTTCTGGGCGGAGTGACGGGCGGCGCAGGCGATCGGCACGGCCGCGAACACGCGCTCGGGATAGGCTGAGGCCCATTGCAGCACCTGCATGCCGCCCATCGAGCCACCGATGACGCAGAAGAGGGTATCGATGCCGAGCGCGTCGATGACGAGCCGCTGCGCCCGGACCATGTCGCCGATCGTGATGACCGGGAAATCGAGCCCCCAGATCTCGCCGGTCGCGGGGTTCACTTCCTTCGGGCCGCTGGTGCCCATGCAGCCGCCCAAAACGTTGCAGCAAATGAGGAAGTAGCGGTCGGTGTCGAGCACCTTCCCCGGCCCGACGAGGGTCGTCCACCAGCCCGGCTTTCGCGTGATCGGGTGCGGCTCGGCGACGTACTGATCGCCGGTAAGGGCGTGGCAGATGAGGATGGCGTTCGAGCGCGCCGCGTTCAGCGTACCGTAGGTCTGGTAGGCGATCGTGAAGGGGCCGAGCTCGACGCCGCTGTCGAGGCGCAACTTGCCGGCGACTTCCAGCCGGTGGCCCGGCCATGACGTTTCGGCAGCGGCGAGCAAGGCTTCTCCACAGGGAATCGGGGCGCATAGCTAGGAAGTCCGCCCGCGCTCTGTCAATTGCTTTGCCGGCAGACCTGCCGCGCCCCGAGCCGGCACGCTCGCCGAATTTGCTTTCGCCACCCCGGCAGACTAGAACGATGCCCCTTTCCGCGAGACATTTCGATGATCAGCCCCTCCCTCGACGATCTCCGGCGCCGAATCGACGAGATCGACGATCGCTTGCACGACCTTCTCATGGAGCGGGCCGAGATGGTCGACGCGATCGGCGCCGCCAAGCGGGCAGACGGAGCGCCAATCCTCCGGCCAGGACGCGAAGCCGCGATCCTGCGCCGCCTCATGGCGCGGCACCACGGCCGCTTTCCGAAGGCGGCCGTCGTTAGAATTTGGCGCGAAGTCGTGGCCGCCCATACCGCGCTCCAGGGGCCCTTCGCGGTCGCGGTCCACATAGCGCCGGGCGAGCTCGGGTTCTGGGACCTCGCACGCGATCATTGGGGAAGCCAGTGCTCGATGACCCCCTTCACTTCGGTCGCGCAGGTCATTCGGGCCGTCACCGAGGGCCAGGCGACGGTGGGCGTGCTGCCGATGCCGCAGGACGGCGAAAGCGATCCTTGGTGGCCGCAGATCGCGTCCGAGGATGCCGCCACGCCGCGCATCGTCGCCCGCCTGCCTTTCGGTCCCCGGGGCAATGCACGAGCGGAATCGAGGGATGCGCTCGCGATCGCCAAGCTGCCGATCGAGGAGACCGGAGCCGATCGGTCTTTCCTCATCATCGAGACACGGGGCGACGTCAGCCGCACCCGGCTGATTTCGGCGCTCGGCCAAGCGGGGCTGCCCTGCACGCTCTTCGCCGGGCACGCGCCGCGGTCCCAAGCGCTCGCCGAGGTCGAGGGGCTCGTGACCAAGAACGACCCGCGCGTCTCCCGCTTGCTCGAGCTCGTCGGCGACGCGATCGCCTGGGTCGTCCCGATCGGCGGATACGCCGCCCCTCTCGCTGCTGCCGAACTCGCATGACCACGTTTCCGACGCCGCGTCCCGGCATCCTCGACATCGCCCCCTATGTCGGCGGCGAATCAAAGATTCCGGGCATCGATCGGCCGATACGCCTCGCCTCGAACGAGAGCCCGCTCGGCCCGAGCCGGAAGGCAATCGAAGCCTATTCGGCGCTCGCGCCCGAGATTCACCGCTATCCCGACGGCGGCTCGACAGAGCTGCGCCGCGCGCTCGCCCGTCATTACGGGCTCGACGCCGAGCGCATCGTCTGCGGCGCCGGCTCGGACGAGCTGATCACCCTTCTGACACGGGCCTATGCCGGCCCGGGGGACGAGGTTCTCTACAGCCGGCACGGCTTCCTCATGTATCCGATCGCGGCGAAGTCTGCCGGCGCGACTCCCGTCAGCGCGCCCGAGACGAACCTCACGGCCGACGTCGACGCGCTCCTCGCCAAGGTCAACGACAGGACGCGCATCGTCTTTCTCGCGAACCCCAACAATCCGACCGGCACCTATCTCTCCCGCGATGCCGTGAAGCGGCTCCACGCCGGCCTTCCCCCTCACGTGCTGCTCGTCATCGATGCGGCGTATGCCGAGTACGTCGTGCGCAACGACTACGAGCCCGGGATCGAGCTCGTCGAGGCGCACAAGAACGTCGTCATGTGCCGAACCTTCTCGAAGATCTACGCGCTCGGCGGGATGCGCATCGGCTGGGCCTACTGCTCGGCCGAGATCGCCGACGTGCTCAACCGGGTGCGCAACCCCTTCAACGTCAATGCCGCGGCTCAGGCGGCGGCCGTGGCGGCGCTCGAGGACGTCGCGGCGACGGATCGGGCGCGCGAGCACAACGACATCTGGCTGCCCTGGCTCGCCCGGGAGCTCGAGAACCTCGGTCTCGAGGTAAACCCCAGCGTCGGCAACTTCCTGCTCGTGCGCTTCGCCGACGCCGACGCGGCCTGGTCGCATCTCCAGAAGAACGGAATCATCGTCCGCAAGATGGGCGCTTACGGCCTCTCCGATCGGCTGCGCATAACGGTCGGCACCGAATCGGAGAATCGGGCGGTCGTGGCCACCCTGGCAGGATTCCTCGGGCGGTGATGTTCGAGCGCGTCGCTTTCATCGGAATGGGCCTTATCGGCTCGTCGCTGGCGCGCGTGATGCTGCGCGACCGGCTCGCAGAGGAGATCGTCGCCTGTGCGCGGCGCCCCGAGACGCTTGCCGCGATCGAGCGGCTCGGCCTCGCGCAACGGACCACGAACGACCCGGCGGACGCGGCGCGCGATGCCGATCTCGTCGTGGTGGCGACGCCGCTCTCCGCCTACGCGGCGATCGGCCAGGCCATCGCCCCGGTTCTGAAGCCCGGTGCGATCGTCACCGACGTCGGCTCGACAAAGCAGTCGGCCCTGCGCGATCTCGGCACGGCCATCCCGCCGCACGCCCATTTCGTGGCCGGCCATCCGGTCGCCGGCACCGAGCATTCCGGACCCGAAGCGGGCTTCGCGGAGCTCTTCGTCGGCCGCTGGTGCATCCTCACACCGGACGAGTCGACCGATCCCGGCGCAGTCGAGCGGGTGAGCAGGCTTTGGGCCGCGGCGGGAATGAAGGTGGTGACGATGACTGCCGAGCATCACGACAAGGTGCTCGCGATCACCAGTCATCTACCGCATCTCATCGCCTACACGATCGTCGCCACGGCGACCGACCTCGAGGAGGACCTGAAATCCGAGGTCATCAAATTCTCCGCCGGCGGCTTCCGCGATTTCACGCGCATCGCGGCCTCCGACCCCGTGATGTGGCGCGACGTCTTCCTCAACAATCGCGAGGCGGTGCTCGAGATGCTCCAGCGCTTTACTGAGGACCTGACCGCGCTGCAGCGCGCGATCCGCTGGGGCGAGGGCGACAAGCTCGAGGAGCTTTTCACCCGCACCCGCGCCATCCGCCGCGGCGTTATCGAAGCGAA
>JADGGZ010000277.1 GCA_019689675.1 Rhodospirillales bacterium
GCCCGCCTCGGTCAGCGTCGTCGCGTCCGCCATCGTGAACGGAACGTCGATGATCCGCGCCAGCGTCTGCGCCAGAAGCGTCTTGCCCGACCCCGTCGGGCCTACGAGGAGGATGTTCGACTTCGCCAGCTCGACGTCCTTGCCCTTTTCGCCCTGCTTGAGCCGCTTGTAGTGGTTGTACACCGCGACGGAGAGGATGCGCTTGGCCTGCTCCTGGCCCACCACGTAGTCGTCGAGCGTCGCCTTGATCTCGGCCGGCGTCGGCCCGGTACGCGCCTGGCGCTGCGCGCGGACCTCCGACTCGGCAACGATCTCGCTGCAGAGCCCGATGCACTCGTCGCAGATGAAGACGGCGGGGCCTGCGACGAGTTTCTTAACCTCCCGCTGGCTTTTGCCGCAGAACGAGCAATAGAGGGTCTTACTGGGATCGTCCGACATGAGACCTTTCGACCTGGACGTGCCCGCCAACGGCGCCACGGGTTGCCGGGTTCCGGGGGCGGATCGTAACTTGTCCGGCTAATATGGGGTTCCGGAGAGCGGCTTGGAACGGATCAATGAGGACATGGCCGGCGCGGTGAAATGGGACCGAAACGGCCTCGTGCCGGCGATCGCCCAGCAGCACGACACGGGCGAGGTCCTGATGCTCGCCTGGATGAACAAGGAAGCGCTCGAGGAAACCCTGGCGACAGGACGCGTCTGCTACTGGTCGCGCTCGCGCCGGAAGCTCTGGCGCAAGGGCGAGACGTCCGGCCATGTTCAGCGACTTGTCGAGGCCCGGCTCGACTGCGATGGAGACACGGTCCTCCTTCTCGTCGACCAGACCGGGCCCGCTTGCCACACCGGCGAGCGGAGCTGCTTCTTCCGGCGCTTCGACGCGCCGGCCTGAGAAACCGGGCCGGGTCGCGCGACCGGTCACGAGCCCGGCGCCTCAGCGCGGCAGAAGAGCCTCTATCTCGCGCGTCAGCTCCGGCGCCAGCGGATCGACCCGCGACGGCCAGGCGCCGGCGAGCGTCCCGTCCGGCGCGACGAGATATTTGTGGAAGTTCCAGCGCGGCGCCCCCGCCTCGCCGAGCTCGCCCACGACCCAGCGGTAGAACGGGTGCGCCTCGGGCCCCAGCACCTTCTGCTTCTCCGCGAGCGGGAAGTCGATCGCGTAGTTGGTCTCGCAGAACTCCTTGATCTCCTTCGCCGAGCCGGGCTCCTGCCGGCCGAAGTCGTTCGACGGCACGCCCAGGACGACGAGGCCGCGCGGCTCGTATTTCCGCCACAGCGCCTGAAGGCCCTCGTATTGGGGCGTGAAGCCGCAGAAGGAGGCGGTATTGACGACGAGAACCGGCCGCCCGCGCCAGGCGGCGAGCGGCATCGGCTCGCCGTCGATCGAGGTAAAAGAGAAATCGTGCGCGGTCATGCGCATTGCCTCCGCCAGCGCCGGCGTCCCCGCGAGCACAGCGATACCGGCCAGAAAGGATCGACGCGCGATCATGGAAGAAAGCTTATGCCTCGAGCGGCACCCCGCAACGCTTCTATCGGAATTGTGATGGACCTCGTCGAGATCACCCCTTCGAGCCATGGCGTCCAGCTCGATATCGTCTACGCGACCGCGCGCAACGTGACCGGAAAGCCGGTCTACGCCCGCCCGGCCGCCTGGCTCCACAAGGACGCGGCCGAGAAGCTCGCCCGCGCCGCCGAGCTCGCCCGCCGGCTCGGCCTCGAGCTCCGCATCTTCGACGCGTTCCGGCCGACCGAGGCGCAATGGGTGTTCTGGAACCACGTTCCCGACCCCGAATTCTTCGCCGATCCGCGCAAGGGCTCGCCGCATTCGCGCGGCGTCGCCGTCGACCTCACGCTCGTGCGGGACGGCGAGCCGCTCGACATGGGCACGGAGTTCGACGCGCTGACGCCGCTCTCGCATCACGGGGCAGGCGGAATTCCGGCCGCCGCGCAGGCCAACCGCTACACGCTTCTCGGGATCATGAGCGCCGCCGGCTGGGACTTCTACATGAACGAGTGGTGGCACTATCAGCTCTTCCAGCCGCGGCGCTACCCTCTCCTCAGCGACAGCGTCCTCCCGAGGAGCATGATGCGATGAGCGCCGAAGCCCTGACCCGTGCCGCACTCGACCGGATCGCCGCCCGCGAGGCGGAGATCGGCGCCTTCGCTCATCTCGACCCCGAGCGCGCCCTCGCCGAGGCGCGCGCGGTGGACCGCCTTCCGGCGCGCAGCCCGCTCCACGGCGTCCCGATCGGGGTCAAGGACATCTTCGACACCGCCGACCTTCCGACCGAGTACGGCTCGCCGATCTACAAGGGGCATCGGCCGCGCGCCGACGCCGCCCTCGTGGCGCTCGCCCGCGCCGCCGGAATGGTGGTCATCGGCAAGACGGTGACGACCGAGTTCGCGACCCGCACGCCGGGCAAGACGCGCAACCCGCGCGGGCCTTCGCGCACGCCCGGCGGCTCCTCCTCGGGCTCGGCGGCCGCGGTGGCCGACGGCATGGTGCCGCTCGCCTTCGGGACGCAAACGGCAGGATCGGTCATCCGCCCCGCCGCCTATTGCGGGGTCGTCGGCTTCAAGCCGAGCTTCGGGCTCCTCCCGCGCGCCGGGATGAAGCAGACAGCGGACGGGCTCGACACGGCCGGCGTCTTCGCGCGCAGCGTCGCGGAGGCGGCGCGCTTCGTCGGCGTCCTCACCAACCGTTCCGGGCTTGTGGACCTTCCGCCGCTCCCCTCGCCGCGCCTCGCCTTCTGCCGGACGCATCAATGGCCCGAGGCGGAGCCCGCGACGGTCGCGCTCTTCGAGGGTCTCGACCTGCCGGAAATCGCCGCGCCGCCCGAGCATGCCGGGCTCGCCGAGGCGCACGAGACGATCTACCGGTACGAGATCGCGGGCGCTCTCGCCTGGGAGGACGCAACGCATCACGACCTCCTTTCGAAGCGCCTCGCCGACATGATCGCGGCCGGACGGGCGATCGACGGCGCCGCCTACGACGCGGCGCGCAGGGCCGCGGAAACGGCGCGCGCCGCCCTTCCCGGCTTCTTCGGTTCCTACGATGCGATCGTCGTTCCGGCGACGCCGGGGGAAGCCCCCGAGGGGCTCGCCAGCACCGGCGAGCCGACCTTCAACCGGATCTGGACGCTGCTCGGCGTCCCTTGCGTCACCGTGCCGGCCGGCTGCGGACCGAACGGGATGCCGCTCGGCCTGCAGCTCGTCGGCCGGATCGGCGACGACGCGCGGCTCCTCGCTGCCGCCGCCGCCTTCGAAGCCCGGCTCAGCCGGTCATGATCTGCTTCTTGGCCGCCTCGAAGAGGCGCTGCAGCTCGTCGCGGACCTGCGCCTCGGTGACGGAGACGTTCTTCGCCTTGAAGTCGCCCATCACCTTCTCGATGACGTCGGAGTCGCCCGGCTTATGGAAGTCGGCGGCGACGACCTCCTTGGCGTAGGCCTCGGCCGCGTCCCCGGCGAGCCCGAGCTTCTCCGCGGCCCAGAGGCCGAGCAGCTTGTTGCGCCGGGCCGTCACCTTGAACTGCAGCTCCTGGTCGTGGCGGAACTTCTCCTCGAAACCCTTTTTGCGATCCTCGAAGGTGGCCATCGCGCAACGCTCTCCAATAATCGAACTGCGCCTCATATACCGTCGGGAAGGCCGCGTTGCGATAGGGTGCGACGCCGCTTAGCATGCGCGCCCGGATAGAAGGCGAGGTCGGAGGGGGGACCGGGATGAAGAATTGGTGCGCTGGCGCGGCGTTGGCGTGTCTCGCCGCTTTTCTTCCGGACGCGGCGCTGGCGCAGCTCGTCGGTCGCGACGATGCGGCCCACGTCTCGCTCGGCATCGGCTACTTCGACGCCTTCCAGCAGGACGATACGGCGGTCGAGGTGCGCGCGGAGCTCCGCAGCAACTGGCACGTCCTCGGCTTTCTCGACCCCTTCATCGGCGCCTCGGCCACGACGGACGGCTCGGTCTACGGCTTCTTCGGCCTCAAGACCGACATCTATCTCGGCGACCGCTTCGTCGTGACGCCGAGCGCGGCGGTCGGCGCTTTCGGGCGCGGCTCGGGCAAGGACCTCGGCTCGACGCTCGAGTTCCGCACCGGCGCCGAGTTCGCCTGGCGCTTCGAGGACCGCTCGCGCCTCGGCCTCGCCATCCACCACATCTCGAACGCCTCGGTCGGCGACATCAACCCCGGCACCGAGATCGTGGCGATCGTCTACTCGATCCCGATCGACTTCCTGCGCTGAGATAAGCCGCCGGGCGGGGAAGCCGCCCCAGCGCCGCCGCGGGTGCCGCCCTGCAAATGCAGGGAAAATGCAGG
>JADGGZ010000278.1 GCA_019689675.1 Rhodospirillales bacterium
GCCCGCGTGCCGCTCTGCCAGAGCGAGTTGGGCCGGCGCTCCGGGTTGAGAGGGCGGGGCATCGGCAGCGAGACCGGCTGATAGCCGGGCTGCCGCACCGGATCCTGAATGGTCGTGAGCGGCGGCGCCTCGCCGATCTGGGAGAGCCGGGTCGAGGCGTTGCAGCCGGCAAGGAGCGCGGCCGCCCCGACGGCGGCGAGGAGCGGGAGCGTTCTCATGGCGCCTCGATCTTGGCGATGCCGGGCCCTGCGACGGTGGCGTCGAGGACTTTCCCGGACCTGGTGTTGGCGACGCGGATCGTCTGGCCCTCCGCGCCGTCCTCGTTGGCGCGCCCCTGGACGGTAAGGCGCATGAACTTGCTTTCGATGACGATGGTCACCAGGTCGCCCTTGCGGACGACGACCGGCAGCTGAACGTCGGCGATGCGCACCGGCTGCCCCGGCCGCACGGCCCGGCGCGGCGTCTTCCCGACGAGGTCGTCGGGCTCGGCCACGACGGCCTGGACGAGACGATCGGCAGGCACGCGGATGATGCCGACGTCTTCCGGCGCGATCGTCTGCCCGGGCGGCACGTAATGCAGCAGCGCCGGAAGCTCGACCATGCGGCGCGGGGCGTCGAGCGCCACCGCGGGGCCGGCGACGAGAAGGAGGGCGATGAGGAGGCGGATCATCGCCGGCCTCAGCGGAAGTTCGTCAGCGTGCGCGACATCTCGTCGGAGACCTGAATCACCTTCGAGTTCATCTCGTACGCGCGCTGGGCCGTGATGAGGTTGGTGATCTCGGCGACGACATTGACGTTCGAGGTTTCCACGAAGCCCTGTTGCAGCTTGCCGAAGCCGAGGGCGCCGGGAGCACCCGTCTGCGGCGTGCCCGAAGCGGCGGTCTCGACCAGAAGGTTGTCGCCGATATTCTCGAGCCCGGCCTCGTTGGCGAAGGTGGCGAGCTCGAACTGGCCCACGGTCTGCAGCGCCTGCTGGCCGGGCACCTCTGCCAGGACTTCGCCCGAGGCGTTGATCGTGATCGCGATCGTGTCCTCGGGCAGCGTGATCCCGGGCTCGATCACGAGCCCGTCGGCGGTGACGATCTCGCCGGTCGGCGAGAGCTGGAACGAGCCGGCGCGGGTGTAGGCGGTCGTTCCGTCGGGCATGCGCACCTGGAAAAGGCCGCGTCCCTGAATCGCGACGTCGAGCGCGTTGTCGGTCTTGATGACGTTGCCCTGCTCGTTGATCCGGTAGACGGCAGCGGCTTTGACGCCGACGCCGATCTGCACGCCGGCCGGAACGATCGTCCCCGCATCGGTCGAGGTCGCGCCCGCCCTCCGGAGCGTCTGGTAGATGAGATCCTGGAACTCGGCGCGCTGGCGCTTGAAGCCGGTCGTATTGAGGTTCGCGATGTTGTTGGAGATGACCTCGACGTTGAGCTGCTGGGCGAGCATCCCGGTCGCGGCGATGTTCATCGAGCGCATGCGTTCGGTCCTCTCGGTGCTCAGGCCACGCGCGCGAGGCGGTCGATCGCGGTCTTAATCCGCTCGTCCTCGCCGTCGACCATTTCCTTGGCGGAGTTGTAGCGCTGCGCGACCTGCATCATCCGGGTGATCTCGACGATCGGCTGCACGTTCGAATCCTCGACCATTCCCTGCAACACCTTGGTGCCCTCCGCCGGAAGGGCCGGCGCGTCGGTGACGTAAGTTCCGTCGGAGGCGGGGAGGAGGGCGCTCTCGTTCTCGAAGCGGAGCACGCCGATGCGGGCTACCGGACCGGCCTCGGTCGCGACGGTGCCGTCGCGGCTGACGGAAATGTCTCTCGCCTCGGCGGGTATCACGATCGGCGCGCCGCCCTCGTCCAGGACCGGGTGACCCGCGGAGGTGACGATTTGGCGAGCCGGATCGAGCTGGAGCCGGCCGTTGCGGGTGTATCGCACCCCCTCGGGCGTCTCGATCGCGAAGTACCCCTCGCCCTGGAGCGCGAGGTCGAGCTTGTTCCCGGTGTGCGACAGCGGTCCCTGGCGCAGGTCGCGTGCGGTGCCCCAGTCCTGCACGAAGGCGAGAGGAGCGGCGCCGCCTTCCCGCAGCAACCACTCCCGGAACACCATCCGCTCGCCTTTGAAGGCCGGGGTGGAGCTGTTCGCGACGTTGTTCGCGATGACCTCCATCTGCCGCCTGAGGGCGGTCTGGGCGGAAAGGGCAATCGAGAGCGCGTTCGACATTGCGCGTCCCGTCCTGCACCGCGCGTGCCAACCCGAAACCCCTTGCGCTGCGGCCGCTCGCCCCGACGGCGCGGCAGGATCGTCCCGGCAATTGCTGCCGCTGGGAAGCGGCGGCGACGCGCAACAGGTTTTTAACCGAGCGCGCCTAGCTTCAGCAGCCATGACAGACCGCGCTTTCGAGGACGACATCGAACCCGCGGCGGCCGAGGCCGCCCCATCGAAGCAAGGTCTGCCGCTGAAGTTCCTGCTGCTGTTCGTCGGCGGTCCGCTGCTCGCGCTCGTCGTACTGACGGTGGGGCTATGGCTCACGGGCGTCTGGCCGTTCAATGTCGGCGCTGGCGACGCTGCCGCTGCGGAACAACAGGCCGCGGCGGCTCCGGCGAAGCCCGCGTCGGTGTTCTTCGACGTGCCGGATCTTCTCGTCAATCTTAATGCGACCGGACGCAAGACGACGTTCCTCAAGCTCTCGGTCTCGTTCGAGCTCGCCGACCAGGCGGATGTTCCGAAGCTGCAATCGGTGATGCCGCGCGTCGTCGACAACTTCCAGGTCTACCTCCGCGAGCTGCGCCCGGAGGACATCAAGGGCTCTGCCGGCATGTACCGGCTGCGCGAGGAGCTCCTGGCGCGCGTCGCCGTGGCCGCCGCGCCGATCCGCATCAAGGACGTTCTCTTCCGGGAAGTGCTGGTCCAATAGCGATGAGCAGCGCCCGCACCGCCGCCGACGAGGAGGCTCTCGCCGCCGCGTGGGCGGCCAGCCTCGAGAACCAGGACGGGACGCAGGCCGCTGCAGGCGAGGCGGACGCCGGCGGCGACGAGTTCGACGCGACCGCCTCCGCCGCCCGCGTCCTCAATCAGAACGAGATCGACAGCCTCCTCGGCTTCGACGACGGAGCGGCCAACGACGGCGACGGCTCCGGCATCCGCGCCATCATCGACAGCGCGCTCGTCTCGTACGAGCGTCTGCCGATGCTCGAGGTCGTCTTCGACCGCATGGTGCGGCTCCTGACGACGAGCCTGCGGAACTTCACCTCCGACAACGTCGAGGTTTCGATCGACAACATCACCTCGATCCGGTTCGGCGACTATCTCAACTCCATTCCGCTGCCGGCGATGATCTCCGTCTTCAAGGCGGAGGAGTGGGACAATTTCGGCCTTCTGACGGTAGACAGCGCGCTCATCTACTCGATCGTCGACGTGCTGCTCGGCGGGCGCCGCGGCACCGCGGCGATGCGCATCGAGGGCCGTCCTTACACCACGATCGAGCGCAATCTCGTGGAGCGGATGGTGACGGTGATCCTCGCCGACCTTTCCGCTGCGTTCGAGCCGCTCAGCAAGGTGACCTTCCGTTTCGACCGGCTCGAGACGAACCCGCGCTTCGCGACGATCGCGCGCCCCGCCAACGCCGCGATCCTCGCCCGGCTGCGCGTCGACATGGAAGACCGCGGCGGCCGTGTCGAGATGCTGATGCCCTACGCGACGCTCGAGCCCGTACGCGAGCTGCTGCTGCAGATGTTCATGGGCGAGAAGTTCGGCCGCGACTCGATCTGGGAAAGCCATCTCGCGGGCGAGCTCTGGAACACCAACGTCAGCATCCAGGCGGTGCTGGACGAGCTCGTGCTCCCGCTGCACGAGGTGATGAGCTGGAAGGTCGGGACGCGGCTGCAGCTCAACGCCACGCCGACGAGCGAAATTCGCCTCCTCTGCGGGGAGGTGCCGATGTTTACCGGCAGCATGGGGCGCAAGGGCGGTCACATCGCGGTGCGCATCGCCGAAAAGATCGAGAAAGGTCCGAAGTCATGATTTTGGGCATCGTCCTCGACATCGTCGTCGCGCTGATGCTCGCCGCCGCGATCGGCTATGCTTACGTCCTCGAGCGGCGATTGCGGGCGCTTCGCACCGATCGCGCGGAGCTCGAGGCGCTCGTCGGCCGCCTCGCCGAGGCGACCGTGCGCGCCGAGGCAGGCGTCGCGGGACTCCGGGCTGCGGCCAACGAGGCAGGCGGGGACCTGCAGCAGCGCATCGAGCGCGCGCAGTCGCTCCGCGACGATCTCGGATACATGCTCGACCGCGGCGTCGAGATCGCCGACCGGCTCGAGAA
>JADGGZ010000279.1 GCA_019689675.1 Rhodospirillales bacterium
GCTCAGTGCTGACCAAAAGCTGACCAACTGCTGACCACGGCTCAGCCGCCGACGCCGGCCCGTCGGGCGCGGTCGAGCACGTCGGCGACGACGGCTGCGCTGTCGCGGGCGTCGCGCGCGTAGCAGCGCAACGTGAACCCCGGGTCGGCGTGCCCGATGATCGCCGCGAGCGTCGGCGCGGGGAGCGCGAGATCGGTCGCGAGCAGTGACGCGTACGAGTGCCTGAGCACGTGCGGCGAGATCCGCTCCTCGGTCGCGTCGAGGCCCGCCGTTCGCTTCGCCTGTTCGAGCGCGCGGCGCAGGTTGCGCGCCTGGGCGGGCTTCCCGTCGATGGTCGCGATCACGAGGTCGCCGGGGCGGCTGTGGGGGGAGCGGAGCCGCCATTCGACGAGCAGCCGTCGCAGCGCCGGCAGCAGCGGCACCGTCCGGACGCCGGCCGCCGTCTTCGGCGGCTTCGGGGTGCCGTCACGGTCGAGGGAGCGGCGCACCGTGACCGTGCTCGCGTCGAGATCGACGTCGGACCACGTGAGCGCGAGGAGTTCGCCGACGCGGAGCCCCGCGTAGCCGGCGAGGGCGAGCGCGACCCGCCAACGAAGCGACGGGGCGGCGGCGATCAGCCGGGCGAGCGTCGCGGCGTCGAGACGGGCGACGCGGCGCGCGTTCCGCTGCTTCGGTCGCTCCGAGCGGGCGAGCCCGTCGAGCGGGTTGCGCGCGATCAGGCCGCGCCGCAGCGCGTGCGCGAAGACGCCGGCGACGACCCTGTACGCCTGGACGCACGACCACGGCGCATAGCGGGCGCGCAGGTCGCGCAGCAGCGCGGCGACCTCGGCGCTCCCGATGTCCTGGACGCGGCGGTCGAGGAGCGGCGCGAGCCGCACTCGGGCGACCGCCTGCTCGTCTTCGAGCGTCCGCCGCGACACCGCCCGGCTCGCCTGCCAGTCGGCGAACACGGCCGCGAACGTGGCGGCGCTCGGAGCGGCGATGCGTCCCTCGCGGACGCCTGCGAGCCACGATTCGCGCTCCCGGCGCGCCTCCGTGAGCGATGACGCGGCGAGCGTCCGCATCGTCCACTTGCCGCCGATCCTCGCGCCGGCGACGAACCGGTCGTCTTGGCGGTAGATGCCCGCTACGGGACGTCCGCGCGAGTCGCGGGCCCGCGTCCGTCTCCGCCGCTGCTGCTGCTGCTGCTGCATCGCTTGCCTCCTCAGTTCGGAGCGACTGGCGGAACTATCCTACGCCGGCGCGGCGGCGGGACGGAGCGGCTGGCACTGCCTCCTCGCCCGCCGCCGCGAGCGCGTCCAGGTCGACGCGCCGTACGAGCCGCCGTCGACCGAGCGTCGTCGAGCGCAGCCGGCCGGAGGCGATCAACCGCTCGACCGTCCTCCTGCTCGCGCCGACGTAGCGGGCGGCCTCGTCGACCGAAAGCCAGGTCGGCCCATCGCGGCGGCGGTCGCGCTCGTCGACGCCGAGGAGCGCCCGTAGCTCGGCGCGCAAGCTCGGGTCGTCGCGGATCGCCTGGACGACCGCCCGGGCGAGCGTGGCGTCGAGTGCGACGCTCACTCGTCCCCCGGGGAGGCCGGGACGGGCTCCCACGGTCGCCAGCCGCAGCGCCGGCACGCGCCGGAGACCGGGCCGAAGTCGCTTCCGTCGCAGATCGGGCAGCTACGGCTGTTGCCAGAAGGCAGAGAGCCGCCAGTCGCGCCAGTCGCGCCATCTGCCCCAGGTTTGGCGCGACTGGACTCCTCGGGTGCCCGAAACCCGCATGGTTGAGCCGAATTCTCAGTCGCGCCAACTTGGCGCGACTGGAGTTGGCGCGACTGGAGCGGGCCGGGCAGCCGCCAGAAGGTGGCGGACGGGAAGCCGCGCCGCTCGGCCTCGACTCCGAGCGCCTGCGCCGCCCGCTGCAGCGTCCGCTCGGGGAGCCCGAGAACGGCCTTCAGTTCGGCCGCCGCGTGCCAGTCGCCGTCGGCGAGCGCCGCTGCGAGAAGCGCCTCAGCCTCGACCGTGCGGGTGCCTCGCTCAACCGGGGCGAGCACGTCGTCCGGGTCGATGTCGTCGGCGGCCTCGACGAACACCATGCGCGAGGTCTCGACGGGTCGGCCGGTCTCCGGGTCGATGCGGCCGGGGAGAACTACCGGCTCGACCCGGTGCCGCTCCACGGGCCGGCTGCGCGACCAGTTCGCCTTCCGTTGCGTCACAAGCCGAAGCTCGTCCGGGGCGGCCGCGTCGGCGGTGACGAGCACGACCGAGCGAGCGGCGTTCCAGAAGGCGACCGAGTTTGCGACCCGCAGGTACGCGTCCCGCGATGCGGCCTTGTTCAAGTGCCCGACGAGCGCGACTGCGAGGTCCTCCTCTTCGGCGAGCCGGGCGAGCCCCGCCAAAACAGCCCGCACGTGTTGGTCTTTGTGGGCATCGAGGGAGGTCTCAATCGCGGCGACAACCGGATCGAGCACGAGCAGCCGCGCCGAAACCTCGCGGACGAGCGCGCGCAGCTCGTCGAGGTCGCCGGGGAGTCGCACCGCGGCAAGCCCCCCGTCGTCTGCCCGCTCGACAACATGGACGCGGGCCAGGTCGGCGTTGGCAGCCTCCAACCGTGGGCGGACAACCTCGGCGGCGGGGTCTTCGAACGTGACGACGATTGCGTCGCCGGGCTCGCCGAGCCGTCCCGCCGAGACCGCCGCCGCGACCGCGCATAAGAAGGTCGACTTTCCCGCCCCGCCGATGCCCGCAACGAGCGTCAGCGCCCCCCTCGGGATCAACCCCGGGACGAGCCAGCGCACCTGGCGCGGCTCAACCGTCGCGACCGAACGGAGCCGCAGCCGCCGCCCACCCGCCGGCCGCGCAGGCTCCCCCGCCGCCCTCGCGTCTGCACTCTCGGCAGCCTGCCGCCGCTGCGCCTCATGCGCGAGCAACACCCGCTCAACGTCGAGATCGTCAAGCGTGTACCACCGTTCAGACACGGCCGCCTCCGAGCACGAAGCGGCGGTCGACCAACGATCCCGGCACTGCGCGGCCGCGCGCCAACGCGACGAACGCGGCGGCGCAGCGAGCAGCGCAGGCTGCCGCCAGGAGCCGCCGCGACTCGCGCTCCTCGCGCACCGTCGGGCTGTAGAGCGCGACGAAATCCCGGGGCAGCCGCCGCGCCGCCACGAGATCCCCGGCGCGGTTGCGCGCCTGCCGCTCGACCTCAACGAGGAGCGCGGCAAGGCCGCCATCCGGCCGCTCGACGTGATAGGCTCGCGGGGCGCCTGCTGTTGTGGAGCCGCCCTCGCGGGCGGCTTCGCCGTTCATGGGGCCGCGACCTCCTCCTCGCCGATCTCCTCGCGGAGCGCGTGGAGCGCGTCGAGGTAGCGGCGCAGGTTGCCGCCGTGAGGGCGATTTCGACCGGTCTCCCAGGCGAAGACCGCGGCATGCGAGACGCCGACGGCGCGGCCGACCTCGGCGAGCGAGACGCCGGCCGCTCGCCGGAGTGCGCGGCACTCCGCAGGCGAAGGCAGCTCGCGACGAAGCCGGATCGACTCACGAAGCCCCTGAAGATCCGTGTAACCGAGCATGAGCGGCGTTGTAGGCGCGGCGCAGGACGGCGCACGCTCC
Organism: Rhodospirillales bacterium; assembly: GCA_019689675.1. Taxonomy (GTDB): domain Bacteria; phylum Pseudomonadota; class Alphaproteobacteria; order ATCC43930; family CGMCC-115725; genus JADGGZ01. The sequence continues at coordinate 3,595 of JADGGZ010000279.1, forward strand.
AGGCTCCTGTAGCCCGCCCGAGCGTTGTCCGGTTTTCGTCGCCAGCCTTCGCGCTGACGCGTCGACGAGCGCGCCCGTCGATCAGCAGCCGTCCCCGCAGCCGTGGGACGGCGCGGGACGGCGCGCCGGACGCGAACGCATGTTCTCCCCGGGCCGAGCCCCGCAGCGCCGCAGAACGGCTCCTACGGGCTCGATACTTCACTTTGTATAGCGATGCTCAGACCGCCCGGCGGCGCGCGGTCAGGTCGTGGACGCGACTGCGCCAGCCCCCCGCCACGGGCGCAGGCGGCGCGACATGGGTAGTTCATCTTCCCCGGTCGCCGCGAAAGCCGCATGGCTACGCCGCTCGCGGAGGGTGGGGCAACGCGGGAGCAACGCGCCAAGGCCGAGATCCGCGCGCCCGGGCAGGCGTCGAGCCCGCGATCGACTGTTCGAGGAGCCATCCCGGGCCGGGCCATACGCGCGCGCGGGGCGGCGGATCACGTGCTGCGAGCCGCGAAAGCTGACCAAACGCTGACCACGGCGTCCGCGGCGTTCCCGTGTCCGGCAACAGAAGAGCCCTGTTTCCAGGGGTTTCTCTTGATGGAGCGTGCCGGGCTCGAACCGGCGACCTCCGGCTTGCAAAGCCGGCGCTCTCCCAGCTGAGCTAACGCCCCGTGCGCCTCAGTGTAGAGCGG
>JADGGZ010000048.1 GCA_019689675.1 Rhodospirillales bacterium
CACGGGATCGAGGACCGGAATTGCCGGGACCTGAAGCCGCCTGCAGCCCTCCTGGAGCGGCATGCGCAGCGTCTCGTCCACGAGCGTGAACAGCACGACGCCGGGATTGGCCTCGATTCCGGTCAGTACCCGCTCGACCTGGCTCTTGGTGCGCACCATCGACCAGATGTGCTCGATCGCCTCGGCATCCTCGAATTGGACGAGGCAGGCGCGCGCGACCGAATGCACCGTGTCGCCGGTAGCATCGGAAACCAGGTGGAGATGGAAGCGGCTCACTTTGTCCACAACTCCCTGTGGAGCCTCGTTTCGCCTGCCATCCTAGGCGTGATGGTCCCCGGAAGGTCCGCGTCGATACGCCGCTTCGTCGCGCCGGGATAGACCGGCGCCCCGCGTCGAATGCCGGGGACAAGCGACGCTCCACCCGTTTTCCCCGTCATTCCAACGCCTCGAATCGCATGGCTTGCCGCAGGGTTACCCACTCCCACCCGGGAATCAACGTATCGGCTGTGGAGGAATGACGAAGAATGCGCATCCCCGATCTCCACAGCGCCCACTTCATCACCCGATTCTCTCCTATATATATTTTGATGGAAGGCAGACCGGAGAACGGGGCCAACCCGAAGCCGCTCTTGCGGGCGCTCGCCGGAGAGACGCTCGACCGGCCCCCGTGGTGGCTCATGCGTCAGGCCGGCCGCTACCTGCCGGAGTATCGCGACCTCCGCCGCCAAGCGCCGAGCTTCCTCGAATTCTGTCTCGACCCCGAGCTCGCGACCGAAGCGACGCTGCAGCCGATCCGCCGTTTCGGCATGGACGGTGCTATCCTCTTCGCGGATATCCTCATCGTGCCGCACGGGCTCGGCGCCCGTGTCGCGTTCCGGGAAGGCGAGGGGCCGGTGCTGCGCCCGGTGCGCTCGGCCGAGGATTTGAAGTCTTTGACGCCGCAACGCTTCGGCGAACGCGTCGCGCCCGTCTTCGAGACGGTGCGACGGCTCAAGCGCGCCCTGCCGCCGAGCGTCACCCTCATCGGTTTTGCCGGGGCGCCCTGGACGGTCGCCACGTACATGGTCGAGGGCGGTTCGAGCCGCGAGTTCGCCCGTATCAAGTCCTGGGCCTATACGATGCCGGACAGCTTCGGGAGGCTCATCGACGCGCTCGTCGCGGCGACGATCGAGTATCTTTCCGGCCAAGTAGAGGCCGGCGCCGAGGCGCTTCAGATCTTCGATTCCTGGGCCGGCGTGCTGCCGGAACCGGAGTTCCGGCTTTGGGTGATAGAGCCGACGCGGCGCATCGTGGGCGAGCTCAAGAAGCGGCATCCGGGGGTACCGGTGATCGGCTTTCCGCGCGGCGCAGGGCTGCTCTATCCGGATTACGTGAGCGGCACCGGTGTCGATGCCGTCAGCCTCGACACCGTTGTGCCGATGGACGCGGCGCGCGAGCTCCAGAGCCAGGCGGCGGTGCAGGGAAACCTCGATCCCCTGATGCTCGTCGCCGGCGGAACGGCGATGGCGGAGGCCGTCGAACGGATACGCGCAGCGCTCGGCGAGGGTCCCTTCGTCTTCAATCTCGGGCACGGCATCGTGCCTGAGACCCCGCCCGACCACGTCGACCAGCTCGCAGAACTTCTCCGCACGTGAGGACTGCGGTCGTTCTTTTCAATCTCGGCGGCCCGGACTCCCTCGAGTCGGTTCAGCCCTTCCTCTTCAACCTCTTCAGCGACAAGGCGATCATCCGGCTTCCAGGGCCCTTTCGGCGTCTCCTCGCGGGCATCATCTCGCGCCGCCGTGCGCCGTCGGCGATCGAAATCTACCGAAAGCTCGGCGGCAGCTCTCCCCTCCTCGCCAACACCGAGGCGCAGGCGCGCGCCCTCGAGGCCGCGCTCGGCGAGGAATACCGCTGCTTCATCGCGATGCGATACTGGCATCCGCGCGCCGAGGCGACGGCCCGCGAGGTCCTCGCTTGGCGGCCCGACCGTCTCGTTCTCCTGCCGCTTTATCCGCAGTATTCCACCGCTACGACGGCTTCCTCGCTCGAGGAATGGCCCGATCTCGGCCTTCCGACCGCGCTCGTCTGCTGCTGGCCGCGCGAACCCGGCTTCATCGGCGTGATCGCGAACCGCGTCACGACGGCGCTCGCCGAACATCCCGGCGCCCGCGTCCTCTTCTCGGCGCATGGGCTGCCCGAACGCACGGTGAAGAGGGGCGATCCCTATCAGTGGCAGATTGAGGCCACGGTTGCCGCGGTTGTGGCCCGAGTGGGGCGTGCATTCGATTACGTCGTCTGCTACCAGAGCAGGGTCGGACCGTTGCGCTGGATCGGCCCCTACACCGACGCAGAGATCATGCGCGCCGGCGCCGACGGGGTCGCGGCAATCGTCGTGCCGATCGCCTTTGTGTCGGAGCATTCGGAGACGCTGGTGGAGCTCGACATCGACTACAGCCATCTCGCGGAACGGAGCGGCGTTCCGGCTTATGTGCGCCTTCCGACGGTCGGGGCGGAGCAGGGCTTCATCGACGGCCTTGCGCGCCTCGTCCGCAACGCCGCGAACGGGCTCCGATCGGGCGAGGGCGGTCGGATCTGTCCCGGAGAGTTCGGCTGCTGCGCCTTCGCGCGATGAGCCTTCTTGCCTCTCTCTACCCCTGGACGAAGGCCCTGCACATCATCAGCATCATCGCTTGGATGGCGGGGATGCTCTACCTGCCGCGGCTCTTCGTCTATCACGCCGATGCGATGCCCGGTTCGAAAGAGTCGGAAACCTTCAAAGTGATGGAGCGGCGGCTTCTCCGCTTCATCATCAATCCGGCGATGATCGCCGCCTACGTCTTCGGAACTGCCCTGGCGTTCACGCCCGGGATCGTCGACTGGAGCCAATACTGGATCTGGTCGAAGCTTTTTCTGGTCGGCGTGCTCACGTGGCTGCACCACTACTTCTCGCGCTGGCGGAAGGATTTCGCGGCGGATCGGAACACGCGCTCGGCGCGCTTCTACCGTATGGTCAACGAGATCCCGACCCTCGCGATGATCGGGATCGTCATCATGGTCGTCGTGAAGCCGTTCTGAGCGGCAAAGGGTCGCACGCCTGCACCTCTCATGACGGGTTTGACTTGCGGCCGCGAAGAGACTAGTTAAAAGGACGCGCGCGGCGCTCCCGCGCGCTCCTGCCTGCCAGACCGGCTCCCCAGCGACGGCAACCTTTCCACGGTCGACACGTTTGCGGCCAAAGCGTGCTTCGCGAGCCGGCTTTTCCCGGTTTCCTGCCATTCCCAAAGCCGCATGAATCTCCAGGAACTGAAGCGCAAAACGCCCGCTGAGCTACTGGCCTACGCCGAAGAGCTGCAGATCGAGAACGCCTCCTCGCTGAGGCGGCAGGACATGATGTTCGGCATCTTGAAGCAGCTCGCGGACAATGACGTCCCGATTTACGGCGACGGCGTGCTCGAGGTGCTGCAGGACGGGTTCGGGTTTCTGAGAAGCCCGGAGGCCAATTATCTTCCCGGCCCCGACGACATCTATGTTTCGCCTCAGCAGGTCCGCCGTTTCGGGCTTCGTACCGGCGACACGATCGAGGGTCAGATCCGCGCGCCGAAGGACGGCGAGCGCTATTTCGCCCTTCTCAAGGTCAACAAGGTCAATTTCGACGACCCGGAGAAGATCCGGCACCGGATCAACTTCGACAATCTGACGCCGCTCTATCCCGACGAGAAGATCAAGCTGGAGATCCAGGATCCGACGCGGAAGGATCTTTCGACGCGGGTCATCGATCTCATCACGCCGCTCGGGAAGGGCCAGCGTGCGCTCATCGTCTCGCCGCCGCGTACCGGCAAGACGGTGCTGATGCAGAACATCGCGCACAGCCTCGCTGCGAACCATCCGGAGGTCTTCCTCATCGTGCTGCTCATCGACGAGCGGCCGGAGGAGGTGACCGACATGGCGCGCTCGGTCAAGGGCGAGGTGATCTCCTCGACCTTCGACGAGCCGGCGGTGCGGCACGTGCAGGTCGCCGAAATGGTGATCGAGAAGGCGAAGCGTCTCGTCGAGCACAAGCGGGATGTCGTGATCCTCCTCGACTCGATCACGCGCCTCGCGCGCGCCTACAACACGGTCGTGCCCTCGTCGGGCAAGGTGCTGACCGGTGGCGTCGATGCCAACGCGCTGCAGCGTCCGAAGCGCTTCTTCGGCGCGGCGCGCAACATCGAGGAAGGCGGCTCGCTGACGATCATCGCGACAGCGCTCATCGACACTGGAAGCCGCATGGACGAGGTGATCTTCGAAGAGTTCAAGGGCACCGGCAACTCCGAGATCGTCCTCGACCGGAAGTTGGCCGACAAGCGCGTCTTCCCGGCGCTCGACATCACGAAGTCCGGCACGCGCAAGGAGGAGCTCCTCGTCGACAAGGGCGTCCTCGCGAAGATGTGGGTGCTGCGCCGAGTCCTCATGCCGATGGGTGCGACGGACGGCCTCGAATTTCTCATCGACAAGCTGAAGCAGACGAAGACGAACGCCGAGTTCTTCGACCAGATGAACACGTAAGAAAAAGGGGCGCCCGGAGGCGCCCCTTTCGCTTTCGCTCGCGAGAGAGCGTGATTTCGGCGTCAGACGGTGAAGACCGTCGAGCCGGTGGTCTTGCGGGCTTGCAGGTCGCGATGGGCCTGCGCGGCCTCCTTCAACGGGTAGGTCTGATCGATCGAGATCTTGACGACCCCCTTCTGCACCACGTCGAAAAGCTCGTTCGCCGTGGCGAGAAGATCTTCGCGCTTCGAGACGTAGGTGAAGAGCGTCGGCCGCGTCACGTAGAGCGAGCCCTTCTGCGCGAGAATGCCGAGATCGACTGGCCCGTAGGGACCCGAGGACTGGCCGAAGGTCACCATGAGACCGAGCGGTCTCAGACAGTCGAGCGACTTGAAGAAAGTGTCCTTGCCGACGGAGTCGTAGACGACCGGCAGCTTCTCGCCCTTCGTGATCTCGAGCACGCGCTCGACGAAGTCTTCCCGCGTGTAGACGATCGGGTAGTCGCAGCCGTTCTTGCGCGCGAGCTCGGCCTTGGCATCGCTGCTGACGGTACCGATGACCGTCGCGCCGAGATGTTTGAGCCACTGGCACATGATGAGCCCGACCCCGCCTGCCGCGGCATGGACGAGGACGGTATCGCCCTTCTGAACCTTGTAGGTGCGACGGATCAGATACTGCGCGGTCATGCCCTTCAGCATCATTGCCGCGCCCTGCTGGTCGGAAATGCCGTCGGGCAGCTTCACGAGCCGATCGGCAGGCATGACGCGCGCCTCGGCATAGGCGCCGATCGGGCCGCCCGAGTAGGCGACGCGGTCGCCCGGCGCGAGATCGGTGACGCCGGCGCCCACCTCCTCGACGACGCCGGCAGCCTCGTTGCCCATGCCGCTCGGCAGCGGAATCGGGTAGAGGCCGCTCCTCTGATACGTGTCGATATAGTTGAGGCCGACGGCGGTGTGACGGAGGCGTACCTGCCCGGGTCCCGGAGGCGGAACCTCGACCTCCTCCCACTGCATCACCTCGGGTCCGCCCGTCTTGTGGATCCGGATCGCGTGAACCATCGTCTGTTCCTCGGCTCAGCCCAGGTGCTTCTTGAAGAACGCCGCGGTGCGGGCATTGGCTTCCTTGGCGACCGCTTCGACGTAGGTCGTTCCTCCGACGCGCGCGAAGGCATGATCGACGTCGGGATAGGAGTGGATCGTGACGAGCGGGTTGCCGCCGAGCCGGTCCTTCACCTGCTTCTGCGCCTCGGGCGGGACGAACTTGTCCTTCTCCGCGATGTGCAGCATCAACGGCTTCTTGATGTTCTTCGCCTCGTCGAGAAGGCCCTCGATGCCGACGCCGTAATAGCCTACCGAGCAGTCCGCGTCGGTTCGCGTCGCCGTGAGATAGGCGAGCAAGCCACCGAGGCAGAAGCCGACCGCGCCGACCTTGCCGGTGCAGGCGGGATGAGCCCGCAACGTCTCGATCGTCGCCTTGATGTCCTCGATCCCCTTGTCCCGATCGAAGCCTTGGTAGAGCTGAAAGGCCTTCTGCCACTCGGCCTCGGTCTTGTCGGTGATCTGGATTCCCGGCTCCTGGCGCCAGAAGAGATCAGGGCAGAGCGCGACATAGCCCTGGGCGGCGATGTCGTCGCTGATCCGGCGCATCACCTCGTTGACGCCGAAAATCTCCTGGATGACGACGACGCCGGGTCCCTTGCCCGATTTCGGCAGCGCGAGATACCCGCTAAAGCTGCCTCCGTCCTTCGCCTTGATCGTGATGTCGGGCATTGTTTTCTCCCTTTGTTCCGAACAGTTCGAGCTGTCTCGCGCTCCGGCCTTCGAGCGCGAGAAGGAAGCGCTTGGTCGTCACGCCCCCTGCGCCGCTATAGCCGCCGAGCGCGCCGTTGGCAGCAACGATCCGATGGCAGGGCACGATAATCGGGATGGGGTTGCTGCCGCAGGCGCCTCCGACGGCGCGCGGTGAGGCGCAGAGCTCGGCGGCGACGGCGCCGTAGGTACGCACCGACCCGTAAGGGATAGCGAGCATCGCCTGCCAGACGGCCTGCTGGAAGCGCGAGCCGGCGAGAACGAGCGGCAGGTCGAAGCGTCGCAGCCGGCCGGCGAAATAGGCTTCGAGCTGGGCCCGCGCCTCGCGCAGGAGCGGCGTCGCGGCAGCGGAGGCGGCACGGCCCCAATCGACGGCTGCGATCGCGCTATCGAGCTCGCGGACGGTCAGTGCCCCGATGGGGCTGTCGAAGGAAATTTCCGGCATCGGGCTAGCGGCGCCCCAGATCCTCGGCGAGGATTGCCGGTTCGGTCAAGGGTAGCGAGCATACCGGTCCTTCGCAGACATAGGCCGTCGCCCGTTTCGCTTCCGGCTCCTTTCCGGCCGCAGGGTGATCGGCCGGCAGCGAGGCTCCCGGCGGCACGATTTGGAGGATGAGGTTGGGAAGGGTCGTCCCGTAGATGGCGCGGAGAAGAGCCTTCGTGTCGTCCGCCTCGGGATCGCCGCGGATCACCACCTGGACCGCGCTCTGAAGCAGCTCGGCGCCGTTTATCAGCGCGGCCAAGGGAAAGAAGTTGCGTTGGAGCTCGCCCGAGAAGGCGGCGACGACACGTTCCGCCTTCTCGCGATAGGCATCCTTGCCGGTGAGGAAGTAAAGGCGCGCGAGCACGTCGACCATCGTGCCGTTGCCGGAGGGCACGGGCCCGTCCTGCGCCGTCTTCGCGCGGGCGATAATGTCGCTCGTATCGTCGGCCGTGAAGAAATATCCGTCGCCGACGCTGTCCCAGTAATGCCGGTCGAGCACCTCGATCCAGCGCTCCGCGGCTTGGAGGAAATCTCGGCGGCCGGTCGTCTCGAAGAGGAGGAGCGCCGCGCGGCTCATGTTGGCGTAGTCGTCGAGCGTCGCCGGATGCGCGGCGACGCCGTCGCGCCATGCATGAGAAAGACGCCCGTCGTCGCGCATCATTTTCGACGTCACGAACGAGAAGGCCGCGACGGCGAGGTCCAGCCAGTCGGGACGATCGAAAACGGCGCCGGACCTCGCGAGGGCGCCGATCATGAGTCCGTTCCAGTCGGCGAGGATCTTGTCGTCGAGTCCGGGCCGCACCCGCTCCGCGCGGGCGTGGAAAAGGACGGCGCGGTCGGCGGCGAGGTCGGCCTCTTCCTTCTCGGCGAGAAGGCTCATCGCCCCGAGGCGGTTGAGGATGTTCTTGCCCTCCCAATTGCCTTCCGGCGTCACGCCGTAGATGCGCTTGAAGAGGGGCGAGCGCGGTCCCAGCAGCTTGTCGATCTCGTGCTCGCTCCAAACGTAGAACTTGCCCTCCTCGTGCTCGCTGTCGGCGTCGAGACTCGAGAAGTACCCACCTTCGGGGTGCGTCATCTCGCGCCCGACCCATTCGATCGTCTCGCAGATGCGCTGCTCGAGAAGCGGAGCGCGCGTCTCCTGCCAGACCATCGTCATGAGCGCGACGAGCTGGGCGTTGTCGTAGAGCATCTTCTCGAAATGCGGCACGAGCCAGCGCTCATCGACGGCGTAGCGAGCGAAGCCGCCGCCGAGATGGTCGTAGATGCCGCCTTGGGCCATGTGCTCGAGCGTGCGAGTTACCGCATCGCGCATCGGCATGGCCTTCGTGCGGCGCCAGCCGCGCCAGATCAGCTCGAAGACGCCGACCTGAGGAAATTTCGGCGCGTTGCCGATACCGCCGTTGAACGGATCGACTTCGCGCGTCAGGCGCTCGGCGATCCGGTCCATAACCTCGAGCGGTATCAATCCGCCTCGCTCGGGTGAAGCGAGACGGGCGAGCGCCTCCCGAAGCGCGACGACGTTTTTCTCGACCTTGTCGCGTTCGCTTTGCCAAACCGCGGCCATCGTGCGGAGGACGTCGGGAAAGCCCGGGCGCCCGAAGCGCGGCGTCGGCGGAAAATAGGTGCCGCCCCAGAACGGCTCGCCGTCGGGCGTTAGAAACATGGTGAGCGGCCAGCCGCCGTGCTCGCCGAGAAGCGCCAGCGCATGCTGGTAGATCGCATCGAGATCCGGCCGTTCCTCGCGATCGACCTTCACGTTGACGAAATGCTCGTTCATGAGCGCCGCGATTGCGGGGTCCTCGAAGCTTTCGCGTGCCATGACGTGGCACCAGTGGCATGCGGCGTAGCCGACCGAGAGGAGGATCGGCTTCTGCTCGGCCCGCGCAGCGGCGAGAGTCTCGGACGACCATTGCTGCCAATGCACCGGGTTGTCCCGGTGCTGCAGGAGATAAGGGCTCGTCGAAGAGCCGAGAGTGTTGCGGTCGAGGCTCATTTGGCGTTCAAGGATAAAGCTGTTTCCGCGGCCCTTCACCGCAAGGCACTCAATGAACGATCCGAAGCCCTTTTATGCGCGCCACGTTTTCTGCTGCACCAACGTCCGTCCCGCGGGGCATCCGCGCGGATCGTGCGGGGACAAGGGCAGCGAGAAGCTGCGCAACTATCTCAAGGCCCGGGCGAAGGAGGCTGGACTCGGCGATGTCCGCATCAATGCCGCGGGCTGCCTCGACCGCTGCGAGCTGGGCCCGACCATGGTGATCTATCCGGAAGGCGTTTGGTACACCTATCGCACGACGGAAGATCTCGACGAGATCCTGCAGAAGCATCTCGTCGAGGGCGGCCGCGTTCCACGGCTCATGCTGATGCCCGAGCAGCGCCCGCCGAAGGCCGGGGGCTGACCATCTTTGTCCGTTTCGGACAAGACTAGGATGGACAGTACGGATACGATTTTTGCGCCTGCAACGGCAGCGGGCCGGGCCGGCGTCGCGGTCGTTCGCCTCTCGGGCCCGGGCGTTCGAACGGCGATGAGGGCGCTCGGGATCGTCGAGCCGCCGCCACGCAGGTTGCGCCGCGCAGTGTTTCACGTGAAAAGCACCGGGGAGATCATCGACGATGGTCTCGTCGCCTTCTTTCCAGCGCCGCGCAGCTACACCGGAGAGGATATCGCCGAGTTCCACGTTCACGGCGGCCGTGCCGTCATGGCTGCGATGCTCGAGGCGCTCAGCCGTGTGCCCGGCCTGCGCCTCGCTGAACCCGGCGAATTCACGCGCCGCGCGTTCCTCAACGGCAAGCTCGACCTCGCCGCCGCCGAGGGGATCGCAGATCTTGTCGCAGCAGAGACGGCGGCGCAGAGACGTCAGGCGCTGCGACAGCTCGGCGGCGAGCTCGGAAGACTGACCGAGTCCTGGCGGGATCGGCTGATCCGCAGCCTCGCTCGGCTCGAGGCCGCCATCGACTTTCCGGAGGAAGATCTCCCTGCGGAGCTCGAGCGAACGGTCCGAGCGGAAGCGGCAGCGCTCGCCGACGAAATCGGCCGGCATCTGGCCGATGCCCATCGGGGCGAGATCCTCCGCGAAGGCCTTTCGGTAGCGATCGTCGGACCGCCCAATGTGGGCAAGTCGAGCCTCCTCAATGCGCTCGCGCGCCGGGAGGCGGCGATCGTCTCGGCGACCGCCGGCACGACGCGGGACATCATCGAGCTACACCTCGATCTCGGTGGCTGGCCTCTGGTCCTTGCGGATACGGCGGGGATCCGTGCGACGGACGATCCGGTGGAGGCAGAAGGCGTGCGCCGGGCAAAGACCCGCGCAAAGACGGCCGATCTGAAGCTGGTCGTGGTCGAGGCAGGCGCTGCGGAAGCGCAGCTCGCAGAGCTCGGGGCGATCGCGGAGAAGGATGCGGTGATCGTCGCCAACAAATCGGATCTGGGCGATTTTTCGAAGCTGCCGAGCGAGGCGATCGCGATCTCGGCGACGACAGGCGCCGGACTCGCCTCGCTGATCGAGCGCCTTCAGCAAGAAGCGGAAAAGCGCTTGGCAGGGGGAGCGGCAGCGCCCCTCGTTACGCGGGCACGACACCGCGCGGCGCTCGAGGAGGCGGTATCGGCGCTGCGCCGCGCCGAAGGGGCGCAGGAGGCGGAGCTCGTGGCCGAGGACCTGAGGCTCGCCGCACGCGCGCTCGGCCGGGTTGCGGGCCGGGTCGACGTCGAGGATCTTCTCGACATAATCTTCCGTGAGTTCTGCATCGGAAAATAGGAGAAGGGATGCGCCTCGTCCTTGCCGCCGTTCTCTCGCTCGCGCCGGTCTCGGCGCTGGCGCAGGATTGCCGCGTCGCGTTCGCGCCGGGTCAGGCCGAGGCGGCGATCAGAGACGTTCAGGCCCAGCTTCAGGCGCATGGCTTCAATCCTGGGCCGGTCGATGGCAAGCTCGGGCCAAAAACGTGCGGTGCGGTTCGCGCCTATCAGCGGGCGGCAGGTCTTCCGATCGACGGGCTGATCGATCCCAAACTCCAGAATCACATGCATTTCGTCGCCCCGAAGTCCGACACGAAACGATGAGCCACGCCATTGTTTCACGTGAAACAGCAGGGATCGGCGGCTACCGCGCGTTTCACGTGAAACGACCACGGTGATTGCTTACATTTCGCGCCATGTCGGAGAGCTATGATGTCGTTGTGATCGGGGGCGGACATGCGGGATGCGAGGCCGCAGCCGCAGCCGCCCGGATGGGCGCGCGCACCCTTCTCCTGACGCATAAGCTCGAGACCCTCGGCGAGATGTCGTGCAATCCCGCGATCGGTGGGCTCGCCAAGGGGCATCTTGTGCGCGAGATCGATGCGCTCGATGGGCTCATGGGGCGCGCGATCGACGCGGCCGGAATCCAATTCCGTGTGCTCAATCGGAGCAAGGGTCCTGCGGTGCGCGGCCCCCGGGCTCAGGCCGATCGAAAGCTCTACCGCGCGGCGATAAAGGCTCTCCTGGCCCAGCAGAAGGGGCTCACGCTGCGCGCCGGCTCTGCCGAGGACCTGGTCCTCGCCGACGGGCGCGCCACCGGCGTTCGCCTCGCCGATGGACGCGAGATCCGTGCGGGCGCCGTGGTCCTCACGACGGGAACCTTTCTCCGCGGGCTCATCCATATCGGCGAGGAGAAGATCCCGGCGGGCCGCGCCGGAGAGGCGCCGTCGCTCGGCCTTTCAGCGACGCTTGCGCGGGCCGGGTTCCGTCTCGGGCGCCTGAAGACCGGAACGCCGCCGCGGCTGGATGGACGCACGATCGACCGGGCGGCCCTGGAGCTGCAGCCGGGAGACGATCCGCCGCCGCCTTTTTCTTTTCTCACGAAGCAGATCACGACGCCGCAGATCGCCTGCCATATCACGACGACGACGCCCGAAACCCACGCCATCATACGGGCGAACCTCCACAGGGCACCGATGTACTCGGGGCAGATCGAAAGCGTGGGCCCGCGCTATTGCCCATCGATCGAGGACAAGGTCGTCCGCTTCGCCGACCGGGAGCGGCACCAGATTTTCCTCGAGCCTGAAGGGCTCGACGATCCGACGGTCTACCCGAACGGCATCTCGACCTCGCTGCCGCGCGAGGTTCAGGAGGCGCTGCTCCGAACCATCCCGGGGCTCGAGCGCGCCGTCATGACGCGGCCGGGCTATGCCATCGAGTACGACTTCGTCGACCCGCGGGAACTTTCACCGGCGCTCGAGACGCGCCGCATCGAGCGGCTTTTTTTCGCCGGACAGATCAATGGCACCACCGGCTACGAAGAGGCGGCAGCGCAGGGGATCGTCGCCGGCGTCAACGCAGCCCTCGCGGCCGGAGGCGGGGCAGGGCGGTTTCTGCTCGACCGCGCCGATGCGTATATCGGCGTGCTGATCGACGACCTCGTCACGCGCGGCACGAGCGAGCCCTACCGCATGTTCACCTCGCGCGCCGAGTATCGCCTGGTGCTGCGGGCGGACAACGCCGATCAGCGATTGACGCCGCGCGGCATCGACATTGGCTGCGTCGGCTCTGTCCGATCTGCCGCCTTCGCCGAAAAGAGCGCCCGTCTCCAGGCCGGGCGAGCGCTCGTCCGCAGCCTGGAGGCGTCGCCCACGCAGCTCAGGCGGGCCGGACTCGCGGTCAATGCGGATGGCGTCCCTCGGTCGGCGGCCGATCTGCTGGCGTATCCCGGAATCGATATCGCCCGTCTCGCAGGAATATGGCCCGCGCTCGGTGACCTGGCGCCGGACGTCGTCGAGCAGCTCGAGATCGACGCTCGGTATGCCGGCTACCTCGAAAGGCAGGAGAGAGACATACGTGCCTTCCGGCGGGACGAGTCGCTCCTGCTCCCTCCCGATCTCGACTACGACAGCATCGGCAGCCTTTCCGCCGAGATCCGCGCGAAGCTGCGTGCCGCTCGGCCGGCGACGCTCGGCGCGGCGGCGCGGATATCGGGCGTGACCCCGGCGGCGCTGGTGGCGCTTCTCCAGCATGTTCGGCGCGCTGCGGCCTGACCGTTGAGCAGCAGCACGCTCTCCGCCGAAGCCCTCGGTGTTTCACGTGAAACGCACGCGCGTCTCGCGCGGTACGTGCATCTGCTGCGTGTTTGGAACGCGCGCGTTAACCTCGTTTCAAGGTTAAGCCTCGATGATGCGTGGCGCCGCCACGTGCTCGACTCAGCGCAGCTCATGCCTCTCATCCCTGCTGGAGCGCGCGTTCTCGTCGATCTCGGCAGCGGCGCAGGATTTCCAGGCCTGGTGCTTTCGATTCTCGGTGTACCGGAGGTTCATTTGATCGAGTCGGACGCACGCAAGTGCGCCTTTTTGCGCGAGGCGGCCCGAGCGACAGGGGCGAATGCCACGATTCATGTGCGACGGATCGAGGCGATGACGCCTTTTCCGGCCGATGTCGTCACGGCGCGTGCTCTGGCGCCGCTGCCACAGCTACTAGAACTAGCGTCTCCTTTCTTGCAGCCCCACACGATGTGTGTTTTTCTGAAAGGAAAGAACGCTGCGGAGGAGCTGCGCGAAGCGCGCAGTCGATGGCGCATGGACGAGACGATCGTGCCCAGCCTCACCGATCCTGAGGCATCGGTCGTCGTCATCCGGCAGGCCGGCCGTGCCTAACGCCTCGCCTTACATCGTCGCCGTCGCCAATCAGAAGGGCGGCGTCGGCAAAACGACGACCGCGATCAATCTCGCGACCGCGCTTGCCGCGGCAGGCAAGCGCTCTCTCCTCATCGACCTCGATCCGCAAGGAAACGCCTCGACAGGCCTCGGTATCGCCCGCAACGACCGGCGCCTCACGACCTATGACGTGCTCAGCGGTCGGGCGACCCTCGCCGAGGCGGTGCGCGCCTCGGGCGTTCCCGATCTCATGGTCGTGCCGTCCTCGGTCGAGCTCGCCGGCGCCGAGGTCGAGCTCGTCGACGTGCCGAACCGCGAGAACGTGCTGCGCGACCGCCTCAAGGGCGCGCTCGTCTCCTGGGATTGGGTGCTGATCGATTGCCCGCCTTCGCTCGGGCTTCTGACGCTCAATGCGCTCGTCGCGGCCCACTCGGTCCTGGTGCCGCTGCAGTGCGAATTCTACGCGCTCGAGGGTCTTTCGCATCTCATGCGAACGATCGAGCGGGTGAGGCGGAACCTCAATCCGGAGCTCGAGATCCAGGGCGTCCTGCTGACGATGTTCGACAAGCGCAACAACCTTTCCGAGTCCGTCGCCGCCGACGTGCGCGAGCATTTCGGCGACAAGGTCTTCGAGACCGTGATTCCGCGGAACGTCCGGGTCTCGGAGGCGCCGTCCCACGGGAAACCGGTGCTGATCTACGACCTGCGTTGTCCCGGCGCGCAGGCCTACGTCCACCTCGCCTCCGAGGTGCTGAAACGCGAGAAGAGGGCAGCCTGATGGAAGATCGTCGGCGCGGATTGGGGCGCGGGCTTTCCGCGCTTTTTGCGGACGAGCAGGAGGATGCGGCCGCCGTGGAACGGCTCCGCCCGACGCGCACGCTCCCGATCGAGCAGCTTCGGCCCGGCAAGTTCCAGCCGCGTCGAAACTTCGATCCGGAGGAGATGAAGCCGCTCGTCGAGTCCGTGCGCGAGAAGGGGGTTCTTCAGCCGCTTCTCGTCCGGCACGTCGACGGCGAGGAAGGCTACGAGATCATCGCCGGCGAGCGTCGCTGGCGCGCGGCGCAGGCCGCCAAGCTCCACGAAGTGCCCGTCGTCGTCCGCGAGTTCAGCGACCGCGAGGCGCTCGAAGTGGCGCTCGTGGAGAACGTGCAGCGCCAGGACCTGACGCCGCTCGAAGAGGCCGAAGGGTACAGGCGCCTTATCGACGAGTTCGGCCATACCCAGGAAGATCTCGCGCAGGCGGTCGGCAAGAGCCGCAGCCATATCGCGAACATGCTGCGTCTTCTGAGCCTTCCCGACGAGGTGAAGGAGCTCGTCGAGACCCGCGCCCTTTCCGCCGGCCATGCGCGGGCGCTCATCGGCGCCGAAAATCCGCTCGCCCTTGCGAAGCAGATCGTCGAGAAGGGCCTCACGGTGCGCGACGCCGAGACGCTCGCTTCCGAGGCCAAGGGCAAGGCCAAGTCGGGCGGCCGCGCGAAGAACGGCAAGGACGCCGACACGAAGGCGCTGGAGCACGATCTCTCCCAGCTCCTCGGCCTCAAGGTGACCCTCGACGTCCACGGGCAGGGCGGCACGATCAGCATCCACTACCGCACGCTCGAGCAGCTCGACGACGTTCTCCGCCGACTGAAGCAAGCGTAAGCGATCGCTTACCCGAGGTCTGGCCGCGCGAGGGCGAGGAGAACGCGGCGACAGATCGCCTCCTGCGGGGCGCCTGTGCGCTTCGCGGTGAGCTCGGCCTCGGTGAGCGCGTCGAGCGCCGCCGCCGCGCGCGCCGCGGGCCAGCGCCGCACTTGCCGGCCGAGCCGCTCGCGAAGGCTCGGCAGGGGCGGGGCGCGGACCGCCTCCGGCCGCCCGTCGGCGAGGTGAAGCATCTGAAAATGGCGCTGCACCGCGCGGAGGATGCGGACCGGGTTCTCGCCTTCGGCGAAACTGCGGAAGAGGGCGCGCTCGAGCGCCGCCGCGTCGCCTTCCGCGGCGGCGTAGACGATGTCGTCGAGCGAAAGATCCGCGCTGTCTCCGACGGAGATTTTCGCGGCGGCAAGGTCCACCCGGCCGCCGTCGCCGACATAGAGCGCGAGCTTCTCGAGCTCGGACCGCGTGACGAGCCGGTCGCCGCCGAGCCGGTCGACGAGGTAAACGAGCGCCTCGCCGGTGACGGTGATCCGACGCTCGCCGAGACCGGTACGGATCACATCGGCGAGGTCGCGCGGCGTATCGGGATAGCAGCCGATCGCGGCTGCATCGTCCCGGCTCTCGAAAAGCTTTCGAAGCGCCGAACGGACAGGGAGATCCCCCGCCTCGGCGACGAGGAGCGCGTCGCCGGGCGCGGCCAGCGCGTTCCCGACTGCCGCGGCCGCCCCGTCACCCGCATCGCGGAGGCGGATCACCCGTCGGCCGCCCATGAGGCTGATCGCCGCCATCTCGTCGGCGAGGCGCGCCGGATCGGAGACCGCAGCGCTGCCGGTGATTTCGGCGATGCGAAACGGATCGGCGAGATCGGGGCAGACGTGCCGCGTCAGGATGTCGGCGCGCTCGCGGACGAGTCCCGCATCGGGGCCGAAGAGAAGCACGGCGCGCACCCCGGGATCGGGGTTCTTCAGGAACGCGGCGGCCCGGGCTCCGGCGAACTTCACTTCGTCGCGGCCGAAGCTCCGTCGAGGAAGATCGCGCACCGTGCCTGAATGTCGCGGGCGATGTCCTCGATGGCGCGTGTGCGAGCGTCCTCCTCGGCGACGACATTGGCGTATTCGTTCTGAACGAGATCGACGGAGCTGCCTGAGCGGGCGATGCCCGAAAACGCGACCGCCTGCTTGCCGAGGTCAAAGAGTCGCCAATTCGCCGTCACCGTGATTTCCGACCGGCTCGCCGTCCCGTCCTTGCGGAGCGCGATCTCGCGCCGGCTCGTGGCGAGCGAGACGAAGAGACGGTATCGCGGGTCGACCGCGACGCCGCTCGGGTTGAACGCATCCCGGAGCGCGATGGTAAGACGCTGGCCGGTTCGATCCGGAATCTGAGCAACCTCGATCGCGGCGAGGCGAGGATCGGTCGTCCCCTCCTCGGCAGATGCGTAAAGCGGACGAAAGCCGCAGCCCGCAAGGGTCACCGTGATGACGACGATTCCGAGAACGCGCCCGGCGGAGCGGGCGAGGGCGCTGCCCTCAGGCCACCACATTCACGATCCGGTTCGGAACGACGATCACCTTGCGCGGCGTCTTGCCGTCGAGCGAGCGCTGCACAGCCGGGTGGGCGAGCGCGGCCGACTGCGCATCGTCGTTGGCTGCATCGCGCGGCAGCTCGATCGTGCCGCGGAGCTTGCCGTTCACCTGTACCGCGACCGTGACGCGGTCCTCGACGAGGAGCGCCGGATCGGCCTTGGGCCAAGGCTGCTCGCAGAGGAGGCCTTCGCGGCCGAGCGCCTCCCACATGGATTCAGCGATGTGCGGCGCCATCGGCCCGAGGAGCAGGGTCAGCGTCTCGAGGCCGAAGCGGAGCGCCCAGGCTTCGCCAGGTCCGGTCCCGTCGAGCTCGGCGAGCGCGTTCGACAGCGTGCGGACCTGCGCCACCGCGACGTTGAAGCGGAACGCCTCGAGATGCTCGGAGACGGCGGCGATCGCCTTGTGCGCCGCGCGCCACGCAGCCTCGGCCTCGGCTGAAAGCTCGGCCGGCTTCGGCGTCCCCGGCGGCGGGAGGGGCACCGGCGGCTCGGTGACGAGGCGCCACACGCGATTGAGGTAGCGCCAGGCGCCGTCGACGCCGGCCTCGGTCCATTCGAGGTCGCGCTCGGGCGGCGAGTCGGAGAGCATGAAAAGCCGCGCCGTGTCGGCTCCGTACGCGGCGATGATCTCGGTCGGGTCGACGACGTTCTTCTTCGACTTCGACATCTTCTCCGAGCGGCCGATCGTGACCGGCGCGCCGTCGGAGAGGCGCACGACGGTGCCGGCCTCGCGCTTCACCTCGGACGGCGTCAGCCATTCGCCGTCGGGTCCGCGATAGGTCTCGTGGCAGACCATGCCCTGCGTGAAGAGCCCGGCGAAAGGCTCGTCGATGCCGATGTAGCCGCACTGCCTCAGCGCGCGGGTGAAGAACCTCGAATAGAGGAGATGCAGAACCGCGTGCTCGACGCCCCCGATGTACTGATCGACCGGCATCCAGTAGTCGACCGCCTCGCGCGCGAACGCCGTCTTGCCCTTCGGGTCGCAGAAGCGGGCGAAGTACCAGGAGCTTTCGAAGAACGTGTCGAAGGTATCCGTCTCGCGCTCCGCGGCGCCGCTGCAGACGGGGCACGCCACGTGCTTCCACGTCGGATGATGCGCGAGCGGATTGCCCGGACGATCGAAGCTCGCGTCCTTGGGCAGCATGACCGGCAGGTCCTTCTCCGGCACCGGAACGGCGCCGCACTGCTCGCAATGGATCACCGGAATCGGGCATCCCCAGTAGCGCTGGCGGGAAACGAGCCAGTCACGCAGGCGGTAGACGGTCTGCGGCTTTCCGGCGCCGAGCGCTTCAAGCCTTGCGCCGGCGGCGCGCTTCGCCTCCTCCACGCCGAGCCCGTCGAGGAAGCCGGAATTGAAGATCGTGCCGTCCTCCGTATAGGCCTCGTCGCCGATCGCGAAGGTCTTCGGGTCTGCGCCGGGCGGCAGTACGACCGGTATCACCGGGAGCCCGTATTTGCGTGCGAAGTCGAGGTCGCGCTGGTCGTGGCCCGGGCAGCCGAAGATCGCCCCGGTGCCGTACTCGATGAGAACGAAATTGGCGACGTAGACCGGAAGCTCCTTGCCCGGAATGAAGGGGTGGAGCGCACGCAGACCGGTATCGTAGCCGCGCTTCTCCTGACTCTCGATCGCCGCCTCGGACGTCCCCGCGCGGCGACACTCGGCGATGAACGCGGCGAGCGCCGGGTCCTTGCGCGCGCATTCCTCCGCGAGCGCATGGTCGGGAGAGAGGGCGCAGAACGTCGCGCCGAAAAGCGTGTCGGGCCGGGTGGAGTAGACCGTGAGGCGATCCTCGCGGCCCTTCAGCGCGAAGCGGATCTCGGCGCCCGAGGAGCGGCCGATCCACTTTTCCTGCATGACCCGGACTTTGTCCGGCCAACGGTCGAGGCGCTGCAGCGCGTCGAGGAGATCATCGGCGAAGGCGGTGATCTTGAGGAACCACTGCGAGAGCTTGCGCTTTTCCACCGGCGCGCCCGAGCGCCAGCCGCGCCCGTCGATGACCTGCTCGTTCGCCAGCACGGTCTGCTCGACCGGGTCCCAGTTGACGAAAGCTTCCTTCCGGTAGGCGAGGCCCGCCTTCAGGAAGTCGATGAACATCTTCTGCTCGTGCCGGTAATAGTCCGGGTCGCAGGTCGCGAACTCGCGGCTCCAGTCGAGGCTGAGCCCCATCGACTTGAGCTGCGCGCGCATCGTGGAGATGTTCTCGTAGGTCCATTTCGCCGGGTGCACGCCGCGTTCGAGCGCCGCGTTCTCGGCCGGCAGGCCGAAAGCGTCCCAGCCCATCGGGTGAAGCACGCTGTAGCCGAGGGCGCGGCGGTGGCGCGCCACGACATCGCCCAGCGTGTAGTTGCGGACGTGACCCATATGGATGCGCCCCGAGGGGTAGGGGAACATCTCGAGGACGTAGTATTTCGGCCGCGATCGGTCGATCGATGCGCGGAACACCCCGCGCTGCTCCCAGACCTCCTGCCAGCGCGCCTCGCTTTCGCGGAAGTTGTAGCGGCTCATACCCTCAGCGTTGCGCCGTATTGATCCGGATTTGGCGCGCCCGTGTCAGGATCGCGTTCTCGAGATCGGTCACCGTGCTCTGGTCGACGGCGGCGTCGATCCAGACCCCGTCCGGCGTCCGCTGCTGGCGGAACACCGCGGCCTTGACGCCGTCTGCGCGGAGCTGACGGTCCAGAATGTAGACATTGACCTTGAAACGCTCGTTCGGCGTCTCGGGCGGCGAATACCAGTCCGTGATGATGACGCCGCCGAACGGATCGGCGGAAGCAAGGGGCATAAAGCCGAGCGTATCGAGCGAAGCCCGCCAGAGGTAAGCGTTGACGCCGATCCCGGCACCGCCGCCTTGGTCGGTTCCGCCCGACTTCTTTCCGCCGAAAAGGGTGAGGCCCTCGTCGCCGAAAACCGAGCCGCGGGCGTATGCGCTCTCTCTCGGTCCGTGCTTGGGATAGTTGCTGCTGTCGACCGGAATGTCGTCGCCGCTGCACCCCGCCAAAAGAAGGCCGGCGAGCACGATACCAAGCCCCGATCGCGCCGCCCTGCGCTCGCACATACGTACCATCTCCGTTCCCAGAACCCGGGCTGCCCGTCCTCTATCACCCCGGCAAAATCACGCCAAGCGAAACCGTTCGTGGCCGAAGTGCAACAGTCGGCGATATTGTCACACTTCGCGCTCTCCGCGGAATTGACCTTTGTGGATGCGCGGCTTTTTATCAGTGCCGCACCCACCCGGGCCATCCGGGCAAGCATTGGAGGGACAATGAAGAAGATCTTAATGGCGACGACGGCCGTCGCCGCGGTTGCGCTGGCGTCAGGGGACGCATTCGCGCAATCGTCCGCCGCTGGCCCGATTCGGCTGGGTCTCGGCGGCTATTTCCAGTTCTACGGCGTCTTCGGCGACCAGACCAACGAGCCGGGCTATCCCGGCGAGTTCCGGCACAACTTCGACTTCAAGCGTGAAGGCGAAATTTTCTTCACCGGCCAGACCAAGCTCGACAACGGTCTCCAGGTCGGTGTCGACGTCCAGCTCGAGGCCGAGAGCTGCGGTGACCAGATCGACGAAAGCTACATCTGGTTCCAGGGCAACTGGGGTCGCCTCATCCTCGGCTCCGAGAACTCGGCGGCCTACCTCCTCGCGGTCGGCGCCCCCTCGGTCGACGCCAACTTCGACAGCCAGGACCCGAACTACCGCATCTTCAACGGCGTCGTGGGTGATCCGCGCGCCGGTGCCGGCGGAAGCGCCATCGACGCCTGGGTCCCGCTCATCACTGGCGACTCCGAGAAGATCACCTACCTTTCGCCGCGCATCGCGGGCTTCCGCGCCGGCTTGTCCTTCACGCCCGACAACTCCGAAGAAGCGTCCTCGGGCCAGGTCGCCGCGAAGGGCGGCTCGTTCGCTGGCATGCCGGCCAACAACACGATCGGCCAGTGGAGCAACGTGATTTCGGCGGGCGTGAACTATGAGGGCAAGCTCGGTCCCGTCGATCTTCTCGCCGGCGTCGGCTACGAGTACGGCTTCCTCGAGGCGGGCTCGGCCAGTCTCACCGGCACCGAGATCTTCGAGGACCGTCAAGCTTGGCAGGCCGGTGTCGACCTCGGCTTCGCCGGGTTCCACTTCGGCGGCGGCTACTACCGCGACGACAACGGCGTCAAGGACGACGGTGCGCAGGATTCGTGGGGTCTCGGCCTGACCTACACGATGGGCCCGCTGACCCTCGGCGCTTCGTACTTCAACAGCCAGCGCGAGCTGGGCGGCGACGACGAAGAAAAGCTGGAGCGTATCCTCGTCGGCGCGCGCTATGTGCTCGGCCCGGGCGTCGACCTTCGCGGGTCGGTCCAGAAGTACATCTACAATCGCGATGACGCGCCGGGCAACAACGCTTGGTTCGGCGTCATCGGCACGGTCCTGACCTTCTAAGACAGAGCGTTCGTTACGGGCGGGGAGCTCAGCTCCCCGCCTTTTTTTCGTCCTCGCGCCGGCGCGCGAGGTCTCCGCGCACGAAGGCGGCGAGCGCATCGCGCTGCGCCGAGAGCGCGGCGATGCACGGCACGGGCGTGCGGAGGAAAAGCTGCTCGACGACGGCGGGGTTCGCGGCGGTCGCAACGCTCGGCAGCGCCTCGAGGCTCGTTCCGAGCGAGCCCATGCACCCGAAACGTCCGCTCCGGTCCTG